>CAZOIK010000250.1:0-12603 GCA_964579765.1 uncultured Bifidobacteriaceae bacterium | reverse complement strand
TCATACCAGCACCGGTCATCGCGCCCGGCCCACGAACTCGAGCTTGCCGTAACGCCGGCGGACGCTCTGCGCGTCGAAGCGTTCCTCGAGGGCCGCGAGGATCTCGCGCGGGCGCGCGAGCCACGCTTCGTAGGTCGGACGCTCCTCGTCGGTCATCGCCGCGAACGCGTCGAGCGTGTTCGACAGCTTCCGCGCGATCGGCCGTTCGGCGACGAGGTGGACGGCCCGGAGAAACGGCGTCGCCCACGGCTCGATGACGACGGCACGGCCGGCCGGCGCCAGGACGCGCCGCATCTCGTCGAGCGCCGCGCGCACGTCGTCTACCGAGAGTAGATGGTGCAGCCCGCCCTGGACGACGACGACGTCCTGCGAGGCGGTGCGGATTGGGAGAACGCGCGCGTCTCCGGCGGCGCAGCGCCCGCGCTCGGCCGATCGCTCGATCAAGGCCAGCGACAGGTCAACGCCGCAGACGCGCGCGAAGCCGAGCGAGCGCCATGCCGCGATCCCGGTGCCGCGGCCGGAGCAGATCTCGAGGACGCGCGACTCGCGGCTCCAGCCGGACGCGCCGACGCGGCGAAGGCGCCGGAGAAACTTCCGGTGTTCCTGCGCGGGTGTTTCGAATCGCCGGTAGGCGTCCTCCCACCGGCTCGTGTCCGTCACGCGCCGAGGTCCCGGGTGGGCGCCGCCGCGTCGTCCGCGGACATGGCGGCGCCGCTCTTGAGAAACGACACGCGGTCGGCCAGCAGATCGAGCGTGATGTCAACCAGCCGTGCCGACGTCAGGATGAGCGCGACGGAGAAGGTGAACGACATCGTGAAAAACCGCGACCAGTGATGCTTCGAGGCGTCTACGTGCGCGGTCCTGACGTAGTCCGTCACCGCGGGGCCGATGGCCAGCGCGCCGATCCCGACGAGCGCAATCGGCAGCAGCCAGAACAGCCGGTGGGAGAGAACGGCGCCGACGACGCCGCGCGATCGCCACCGGCTCGCATCGTCGGACAGGGTGATGCCCACGGCTTTCCGTCCCAGATAGCCGGCGGTCAGCAACAGGACGCCGGCGGTCGTGGACAGCTGGATGACGACGAAGTGATACATCATGAACAGCTCGAGCCCGCCGAACCGGTGATATTGCCACGCGAGGCGCGCGGTCCAGCCGAGCGCCGACGCGAACGCGACCATCGCGAGCAGTCCCAGGGCGCGCGACGGCCGGTACAGAATGGCCGCCGCCAGGATGACGCGCACGAACGGCCACGTGTCGTGCAGGGGCCGCAGCTTCGATCGCCCCGAGCGCGCGTGGTACGGCATCTCGACTTCGACGACCGTCAGATCGTCGGCCAGCATGGCGCGCGCGCTCATCGCGGGCGTGAAGTTCAGGCCGTCGGGGAGAGGCATGAGGCGCGGCAGGCACTCGCGCCGGACGACGCGCATGCCGCTCGCCGAATCGCGCACGCGCGTGGAGCCGAAGGCGGTCAGCATGCCGGCGAACACCGCGTTGCCGAGGCGCCGCATGAACGGCATCCGGCTGGAGGCGTGCATCCGCGAGCCCAGCGCGATGTGCGCGTGGCCGTCGAGAAGCGCGTCGCAGAGGTCGGCGAAGAAGCGGGGATCGCACGTGCCGTCCGCGTCGAGAAATCCCAGCAGCTCGGCGTCCGACCGGCGCCAGGCGTCCATGATGGCGGCGCCGTACCCCCGATTGCGCTCGAACACGACGAGCTGGATGGCCGGCACGAAGGCGCGCGCGCGCTCGACGGTGCGATCGGTGGAGCCGTCGCTCACGACCGTGACGTCGATGCGATCGAGACCCGTGCGCGCCATGATCCCCGCGCGCGCGTCGAGCGTCTGTTGAACGACTGCGGCGATGCTCTCTTCTTCGTTGAGGGCCGGGATGGCGATGAGGAGCTTCACCGGCTTCCGCCTGCACGGGCGCGGCTCATCGCGAGCGCCTGGGCCAGGTGCGCCTGCACGTCGGTGTCGCCCGGATTCAGTTGCAGCGAGCGCTGGAACTCGCTGACGGCGTCCTGCCCGTGCGACTGCGCCGCGAGGATGAGCCCGAGGAGATCGTGCGAGAGCGGATCCTGCGGCTGCAGTTCCACAGCCCGCTGCGCGTGGACGGCGGCTTCGGCGAGCGCCCCCCGGCCGAGCAGTTCGGCGGCGAGATCGCGATGCGCGTCCGGCCCGGACGGGTTCAAGTCGGCGGAGCGTCGAAAGGCCTCGATGGCGTCGTCTTTCCGGCCGATGCGCTGCAGCGCGACCGCCATGTTGAGCCAGACGCCGGCGTTGCCGGCGTCGCTTGCGAGGTAGCGCCGATATTCGCCGATGGCCTCGGCGAAGCGCTGCTGTCTGAACCGGATCTCGCCGAGCGCGAGGTGCGCGTCGGGGAACGACGGCCGCATCGCGGCCGCCGCGGCGAACTCCTCGGCGGCGGCCTCGAGCTGGCCCTGCTGCAGCAGCGTGCGCCCGATGATCGCCCGCGCGTCCACGGCCTGATCGCGGAGCGGCTCCAGGCGGATGAACTCCTGCAGTTCGCCGCGCGCTTCCGTGAGCTGGCCCATCTGGAACAACGTCACCCCGAGCGTCAGATGGGCGCCCGGGTCGTCGCGAACCGCGTCGCGCAGATATCCGATCGCTTCGTCCCGGCGGCCCGCCGACAGCAGCGCGGTCGCGACGAGGTGGCGCGCGCGCCCGGTCGGCCAGCGGTCGAGCGACGTCTGCGCGAGCCGCAGCGGCGTCGAGTAGTCGCGGTTGCGAGCGATGGTGCCGGCGGTCAGCGTCGATGCGGCGGCCACCCACAGGACGCTCGCCGTCGCGAGGCGCTGCTGCGCGGTGCCGAAGCAGCTCGACTTGATTCGATCGACGAGCCACGAGGCGGCGACCACCGCGAGCACGACGAGGCCCATCAACGGCACGTACATCCGGCGTTCGGCGCCGACTTCGGTCGCCACCGGCACGACGCTCGACGTCGGCGCCAGCGTCAGAAAGAACCACGCGCCAAGACACGCGAGCGCCGGCCACCGCCGAAAGGCGGCGATCGTCGCGACGAACAAGGCGCCGACGAAGAGCACGTAGGGCGCCGCCTGAACGAGCGTCAGCGGCCGCGGATATCCGTAGTCGGCCACGAGCCCCCACGGCCAGACGGTGAGCTTGAGGTACTGCGTGATCATGACGCCCTGATTCAGCAGGTACGTCCACCACGTCACGCCGTCGCCGAACCCGATCGAATGCACGTTGGGGCCCGCGGCCACGAGGATCGCGAGGACGACCCAGGTCGCGACGAGCGCGGTGTAGAACCCCCACCGGCGACGCACGGCGGCCCGCAGCGTGTCGAAGAAAAAGACGCGATCGACGAGGACGACGGCGAGCGGCACCGTGGCCATCGACTGCTTGGCGGCCATGCCGAGCGCGCTGGTCGTGACGGCGACGGCGAGCCAGCGAGCCGGCCGAGCGGAGCCGTGTGCCCGCACGCTGGCGTAGACGGTGAGGAGATAGAACAACCCCATCATCGACTCGGTGCGCTGCGTGACGTAGTCCACCGACTCCGTCGTCAGCGGGTGAAGCATCCAGAGCGACGCGCACGCGAACGCCAGCGGCATCGAGCGAGTGACGCGGCGGACGAGGCCGAACAGCACGAGCGCGCACGCGATGTGGACGGCGATGTTGCCGAGGTGATAGCCGCGCACGTTCAGCCCGCCGATGGCGTAGTTGATCGCGAACGACCAGGTGACGAGGGGCCGGCCGAGCAGCGGCGACTCGCCGAGCACGGAGCGCACGCCGGCGAGCGACCAGAGCTGGCGTATGTCCGGGTTTTCCACAATCGCGAGCTGATCGTCGAGGACGAACGGCGCCGACAGCGTGCCCCAGTAGGCGAGGGCGCCAAGCACGACGAGCGCGCCGGCGCAGAGCGCGAGCGGAAGGCGCGCGCCCGCCGGCGCGCCGTGTGCGGCCGGCGGACGAGAAGACGGCGACGGAGTACTCCGGCGTGACGGCCGCCGCGCTGCCATTCGGACGGGAATCATAGCGCGTCGTCGGAGGTCTCGTATTAGAATCCTCGACTTCGACGGCGTCGCGCGCGCTCCTGACGTGTTTCGTGACTATGAACGACGCGCTCGAAGGTTCACACGGCTCGTTCAAACACCTGATCGACGCGCCCGAGCTGCGCGCGCTCTGCCGTCCTGTGCGGTGGCGGGTCGTCCGCGATCTGCTGCTCATCTGGGCGCAGATCGCCGTCGCGGCGGCGCTGTATCTGGCGCATCCGGCGTGGTGGACGTGGGGCGCGGCCTTTGTGCTGATGGCCGGCGGTCAGCACGGCCTCGCGCTCGCCACGCATGAGTTCGCACACGGCTCGCTCTTTCCGGATCATCGCCGCGTCAGCGAGTTCTGCGGCACGTGGCTGTTCGGCGCGCCCGCCGGTGTGCCGTTCGCGATCTTCAGACACCGGCACTTCGCGCATCATCGGACGTACAGCACGGCTGAGGACTCGAAGGTCGTGTACCGCAGGAGTGTGCGCGGCTGGCGCCTCGTGCTCGAGATCGTCGCCGGCGTGAGCGGATACGAGCTGACGCAGCACGTGCGCGTTGCGCATGCGCGTCATGCGGGCGAAGCCGTGGCGGGCGTCGCCGTGCCCTCGCTGCGCGACGCGCTCTGCTCGCTCGTCATCGTGCAGGGGGCGATCGCGCTGGTGTGCGTGTGGCTGGGCGGCGTCTGGTTCTACACCACGCTCTGGCTGCTTCCGCTCCTCACGCTGGCGCAGCTCTTCCAGACATTCCGCGCGATCGTCGAACACCGGCCGCTCGAGGCGCAGATGGGCGTCAGCCCGGCGAGCGGCTACTACGGCGACACGCCCGGGCCGTTCGTCCGCACCGTCCGTGCGAGCTGGTGGGAGCGCCTCGTGCTCTGCAAGTTCAACTTCGGCTTTCACGCCGAGCACCACCTGTGGCCTCAGGTGTCGTATCAATACCTGCCCGCGCTGCACGAGCGGCTCGAACGCGCCGGAGCGTTCGGCGATCCGCGATTCGGCAGCGAGGACACGTACTTCGCGGCAATCCGCAAACTCTGGCGGCCTGCGGCGGGAGCGCGCGCGACGCGATGACGCTCGAGGCGCTCACCAGCTTCGCGCGCGCGCCGGCATCGGGTATTGCGACCGAGGCCGTGCCGCGCTGTCCGGTCTGCGATTCGGATCGACGTCACACGCGGCACGACGTCGTCGAGCACGAATACACGACGACCACCGACGATCGGTTTCCGCTCATGGAGTGCGAGACGTGCGGCGCCTGGTACCTGGATCCCCGTCCGGATGCCTCGACGCTGCCGATCATCTATCCGCCGAACTACTACGCGTACGTGCGCGACGCCGCGCTGCACGATCGCGGCGACGCCACCGGCCCGGGCCTGTTCGCGCGTCTGAGCTCGTTTCTCTTCACGCGTCGCATCCGACCGATCGCCAGGCGCCTCGATCTGGGCCCCGGCAAGACGTGGCTCGACGTCGGCTGCGGCAGTGGATCGGGCCTGCAGTCGATGAGAGAGGCGTACGGGATGGTCGGCACGGGCGTCGATCTGTCGGCCGAGGCCGCCGCGTTCTGCCGGCGGCGCGGCTTTCCCGCGTTCGCGGGCCGGTTCGAAGACTACGCGCCGGCCGAGGGCGAAGCCTACGATCTGATCCACAGCTCGCACTTGATCGAGCACGTCGAGTCTCCGTACGCGTACCTTCGGAAGACCTACGATCTGCTGAAGCCGGGCGGGCTGAGCGTGTTCGTCACGCCGAACACGGCCACCTGGGAATCGCGCGCGTTCGGCCGGCACTGGGGCGGGCTGCACGCGCCGCGCCACTGGACGCTGCTCAATCCGGCGTCCGTCCGCACGCTCGCCGCGCGTGCGGGATTCGAGCACGTGGAGACCTGCTTCTCGACGAACGGCACATTCTGGACGTGGACGTGTCACTCGCTGCTGCGCGGGCGCGTCGCGCCGCGCGCGAACGACGCGCTGTTTCCGTCCGATTACAGGTTCATTCGGAACACGCTGTGGAACGTCGCGCGCATCGGCGCCTTCGCGATGCTCGATGTCGCCAACCGCATTGCCACCGGGCAGTCGTCGAACATGCTGGTGATCCTCCGCAAGCCGGCACACGCACCTGAGGCGGAGGCGTCAGCCGGCGTGCTGCCCATCGACCAGGTGCGGCCGCTCTCGCGCGTGTCGAACGTCAGGGCGGCCGCCGACCTCGTGGCCGCGTGGGGCGTCGTCGTCGGCGCGCTTGCGATCGCCCGCGCCGCCGATCGCGGGTGGGCGTATGCGGCGGCGGCGCTCGTCGTGGCCAGCCGCCAGGGGGCGTTGGCCAACCTCGCGCACGACGCGTGGCACGGCCTCTGTTTCGTGCCCCGTTCGTTGAACAACTGGGTGGGCGCGTGGCTCTATGCGTCGCCGGTCGGCATTCCGTTCGATCACGATCGCCGCCGGCATCTGAGTCATCATCGGCTCGTCGGTGCGCCGGACGATCCCGACTGGGTCAACTACAGCCATAGCCATCGCGAGACCCGCGGGCGGCTGATCCGCTTTCTCGCCGGCCGGCTGCTGGGCGGGCTGCTGGTGTCCACCGTCTGGAGCGTCGTCGTGCGCCGGCGCGCGCGGATCGAGGCCGGCGACGGGTCGTCGGGCGCCGCGGACCGCCGCGACTGGCTGCGCATCGTCGTGTGCCAGGCGGTGCTGTTCGTTGCGGGCACGTTCTGGATCGGCGTGTGGGCGTACCCGCTGCTGTGGCTGCTGCCGCTCGCGACCGTCGCGGCGTTCTGCAACTACGTGCGCGCGTTCGTGGAGCACAGCGCGGAGGACGGCGAGGACGGGCAGGTGCCGGTTGCGGAACGGCTCCGCGACTACTCGCCGGCAGCGCTCGAGGCGGCGTGGTTCTCGCCGTGCCATTTTCATTTCCACGCGCTGCACCACGCGCATCCTTCGATTCCGCACTACCGGCTCCCGCAGGCCCGACAGGCGGCGGGCGCGCGCTATCCGTTCAGAATCGCTCCCGGCTACCTGCGGTCGCTCCGCGATCATCTGCGCCGGCTGCCGGTCCGCCCTCGGCCGTCGGGCACGCCGTGACCGCACTGCCCGGGGTTCCCGCGGCCGCGCGCGTCCCGCGTCCCGCCGTCGTTGCCGCCTGCGATTTCTGCGGCAGCACGCGCTGGACGCCGAACCTCGGCCCGATGCTCGACGACGAGGAGGTCGATGCGCTGCCGCCGGCCTTCCGCGCGCTCCGGTTTCAGCTTGGACGCTGCGATGACTGCGGCCTCATCTATCTGCCCGAGCGGCCGGCCGCCGAGGATCTCGACGTCTACTATCCGGCCGATTACAAGTGCTTTCAGGCGTACGACAGCCGCGGCGCGATCATGCGCACGCTCGCCCGCATCGTCGCCAGATCGAAACGACGGCAGATCGAGCGCCTGATGCCGCGGGGCACGCGCACCCTGCTCGACTACGGGTGCGGCACCGGCACCTGGCTGACGGAGCTGCGGAAGGCCGGCTGCGATCTGGAGATGATCGGCACCGACATCTTCGAGGCGCCGCTCGCGTCGCTGCGCGAACAGGGGATTCCCGCGTTCCGGTGCGACGAGGACAGTCTGTTCGAGCACGTGGCTCCGGCGAGCGTCGGCGTCGTCCATCTGTTTCACGTGATCGAGCACGTGCCGAGCCCGAGGCGCGTGCTGACGCGGCTGAAAGAGGCGCTCGTGCCCGGCGGCGTCATCGTCGGCCAGACGCCGAACTGCGCGTCGTGCGGATGCCGCGTCTGGGGCGAGCATTGGAATCAGTGGCACGTCCCGCATCACTTCACGGTCTTCACGCACGACTCGCTGGCCCGTCACGCGGCGATCGCCGGGCTCGAGGTCGTGTCGATCGCGAGCTCGCTCTCGGGCGCGACGCAGTGGGCGCAGTCGGGGCTGCGAGTGTGGGCAGCGCGACGCGGGCGGCCGTTCCGCGCGACGGCCGAGCCGCTGTATCCGCCGCTCATCCTGGCCGCGCTGCCGGTCGCGCTGCTGGAGATGGCGGCCGGCCACACCTGTCACATGGACTTCGTGCTGCGGCGCCCGAGTGCCTGACATGCGCCTGACATGGGCGCGGTCATTTCATCGACTGCCGACAACAATTCCGAGCGCGACACATCGTTGCTGCTCAAAATAAATCTTCGCCGGACTGTCATAAGTCTCACATAATGGCGGCGGTACGCCGGATCTGAGGAGGCTTTCGTGACCACGGCTCCCGATACGCCGCTCCGCGTCCTGCTCGTCAAGCCGTATCAACCGACGCGGTTCCGCATCGCGTGCCCTCCGCTCGGCCTGCTGTATCTCGCTGCCACCTTGCGCCAGACGTTCGGCGAGGACGTCGAGGTGAGGCTGGTGGATCTCGGGCTCGAGCAGCAGCGGTACGTCGAGCTGCGCGGGATCCTCCAGACATTCCGTCCGCACGTCGTCGGCGTGACGGCGCTCAACTGGGAAGCGGAGGAGTCGGGCCAGCTGGCGCTGATGATCCAGACCGAGTTCCCGGGCACGATCGTCGCGCTCGGCGGGCCGTTCGCCCATCGCAACACGCGCAAGATCTGCGCGACGGGTGTCTACGACTGGATCTTTGACGGCGAGGCCGACTGGGCGTTTCCGATCGCCTGCCAGCGCTGGTTCCGGGGGGACCGCACGCTCGACGACATCGTCGGCCTGACGTGGCGCGCGGCGCCGGGCGAGCCGTTCGTCAACAACGCCGACGCGCTGCGCACGGGGAGCAAGACGCCGGTCGGCGTCGTCGAGAACCTCGACGCGATTCCGCTGCCGGCCTGGGATCTGATCGACTTCGATCGCTACGCGCGCGTACGGAACTTCATGTCGCTCCTCAAAGGCCGGCGCTACGCGCCGATCTTCACGTCGCGCGGCTGTCCGTTTCTGTGCACGTACTGCCACGACATCTTCGGCAAGAAGTTCCGATGGCGCTCGCCCGAGAACGTCGCGGCGGAAGTCCGGCTGCTCCAGAGCCTGGGCGTGGACGAGCTGCAGATCGTGGACGACATCTTCAACATGAACCCGCCGCGGATGAAGGCCGTCTGCCGGGCCATCGAGCCGTTCGGCATGCACCTCACGTTTCCGAACGCGCTCCGGTTCGACATCCTCGACGAGGAAGGGTGCGAGGCGCTGGTGCGCGCGGGCACGTACGCCACGTGTGTCGCCATCGAGACGATTACGCCGCGGCTGCAGGAGCTCATCAAGAAGCGACTGCGCGTGGATCGCGCCCAGCAGGCCATCCGCTGGATGGCCGCGCGTGGCGTCCTCGTTCGCGGCTTCTTCATGCTCGGGTTCCCGACCGAGACGGTGGACGAGATCAAGGCGACCATCGACTACGCGCTCGAAAGCGATCTCGCGCAGGCGTACTTCTTCAACGTCGTGCCGCAGCCGGGCACGCCGCTCTACGACCTCGCCATGCAGGAGAACGCCGAGGCGCTCCAGTCGCAGACGCTGCAGGAGTACAACGCGAACACGACGTGGTACGAAGCGGCGCACGGCGTCAAGGTGCGCGAGATGATCAAGTGGGCATATTTCCGGTTCTATGCCCTCTATCCACGGCGCTGGGCGCGCATGTTTCGCATGATGCCGTGGCGGAATCTGCTGATGGAGTTCCGCGTCTTCGCGCAGCTTCTCGTCTGGCGGACGCGCATCGAGCACGAAGCCCTGCCTGAGACGCTGCTGCCGCTGACCGAGCTCTACAAGCCGGACGAACTCCCCGTGACGAGCGCCGAGACGCGGCGCGAGCTTCGCGTCATCCAGACGCTCTCCTGAGGCGGCGGTGGGCGCGCGCGACGCATTCGAGCGGGACGGCTTTGTCGTCGTGCGCGGGTTGCTGCCGCGGGCCGACGTGCTTGCGCTGCGCGCGCATGCTGAGCTGCTGACCGCGTCGTCTGAGCGCCGGCGCCAGCACCCCTACACCCAGACGGCGTTCGACGAGACCGGCGCCGTCAAACTGATCAAGGCGAGCGGTCTGGTCGAGCGCGATTCGCGGTTTCACGATCTCGCGACGCACGCCGGCCTCGTGGACGTCGTGGAGTCGCTTCTCGGCCCCGGCAGCCGCCGGTTTCGCGACGTGCTCATCGTCAAGCCGGCGCGCACAGCAGGCGTGTTTTCCTACCACCAGGACTCGGCGTACTGGGACGTGGAGCCGAAGGCCCTCGTGTCGGCGTGGATCCCGCTCGGCGACGTGCCGGCCGAGGCGAGCTGTCTGTGCGTCGTGCCCGGGACGCACACGCGACCCGTCGAGCACGGCATCTACCTGCGCGGGCGCTACGAGGTGCCGATGCCCGTCACGCGCGCCCTCCGCCGGCTCGTCTCGATATCCGGCACCGGCGACAACCCGGACGCGACCGGCGGCAGCACCCTGGCGTGGACGGCCAAGCGGTGGATTCTGGCGGAAGCCACCAGATTCGCGCCGGTGCTGTTCGACCTGCACGACTTTCGCGTGCCGCCGCGCGCCGTCAACGGCGAGCGCGAGGTGCCGCTGCCGGTCGAGGCGGGCGACGTGATCTTCTTTCACAGCCTGCTGTGGCACGCGTCGGGGCCGAATCGCTCGGACTCGGCGCGGTTCGCCGAGATCGTGTCGTTCATGGGCGCGGCCGCGCGGTTCGTCGGCAGAGGCGACGGGCAGTTTCCGCTCGCGCGCCGCGCGTAATGCCCGTACGCCTCACGGCCGGTGTGTGTCCGCTCTGCGGTCCGGATTTTCCACGCGTCGAAGTCGCGCGCGGCCCCGACTTCGGGCATCGCACCACCGGGGCGCAGGAGTTCCGGTTCGTGCGCTGCACGGCCTGCGGAACGCTCGTGCTCGATCCGCGCCCAGCCGACGACGAGATCGCGGGGCTCTATCCACCCGACTACGTCTCCTATCGCTTCAACGACCTGAATGCCGTGACCCGCGCGGCCCGCGGCCTCGTGCAGCGCGGCAAGACGACGGTCATCGCGGCGCTGGTGCCGGAGGGCGGGACGATCGTTGACGTCGGATGCGGCGACGGCACGCTGCTTCGCCTGCTGCGCGCGCGCTGGGGCTCACGCTTCCGGCTGATCGGCTGGGATTATCCCGGTCCTCACCTCGACGGCCTCGCGTCGGCGGGCGTGGACGTCGTCGCCGCGCCGATCGAAGAGGCGTACGTGCCGCGCGGCGCCGATCTGTTCGTGCTGAATCAGGTGATCGAGCACGTTCCGTATCCAGACCGGCTGCTGCGGATGCTCGTTGACGCGCTGGCGCCCGGCGGCCATGTGGTGATCGAGACGCCCGACACCGGCGGTCTCGACGCGCGATGGTTTCCGCGCCGCTACTGGGGCGGCTACCACTTCCCGCGGCACATGGTGCTGTTCAACGAGCGGACGCTGCGCGCCCTCGTCGAACGCTGCGGCGGCCGCGTCGTCGAGTCTGAGCACCTGGCGAGTCCGGCGTTCTGGGTGCAGTCGCTGCATCACGCGCTCGCCGAGTCGCCGCTTCGCCGGCTCGCGCCGCTCTTCGATCTGGGCAACGTCCCGCTCGTCGCGTTCTTCTCCGCGTGCGATCTGGTGGCGGCGCCGTTCGCCGGCACGAGCAACCTGCGCCTCGTCGTTCGACGCCAGCCGGTATAATTCACGGCGACGTGCCGCCGCTCCTCGAGATGCGCGGAATCTCCAAGAGCTTTCCTGGCGTTCGCGCGCTCGACGCCGTGTCGCTGTCGGCCGACGCCGGCGAGGTGCACTTCCTGCTCGGCCAGAACGGCGCGGGAAAATCCACGCTGATGCGGGTGCTGTGCGGCGCCCATCAGCCGGACGCCGGCGAGATTCTCCTCGATGGCCGGCCGGTGCGCCTGCAGTCGCCCGCCGACGCGCGGCGCCTCGGCATCGCCGTCATCTTCCAGGAGTTCTCGCTCGTCCCGTACCTGAATCTCGCGCAGAACGTCTTTCTCGGACGCGAGCCCCGCGGACGGCTGCCCGGCACGATCGATCACCGGCGGATGCACGCCGAGGCGCGGCGGCTGCTGGACGGTCTCGGCCTCGACCTCGACACGCACACGCTCGCGCACGAGCTCGGCGTCGCGCAGCAGCAGGTCGTCGAGATCGCGAAGGCGCTGTCGCAGAACGCGCGCATTCTCGTCATGGACGAGCCGACGGCCGCGCTCTCGGATCACGAAATCGACCGGCTGTTCGCGCGGATCGCGTCGCTCAAGGCCGACGGCGTCGCGGTCGTCTACATCTCGCACCGCCTGCAGGAAATCGGCGCCATCGCCGATCGCGTCACCGTCCTGCGCGACGGCAGGAACGTGGCGACGATGGCTGCGCGGCATGCGAAGGTGAACGAGCTCGTGCATCTGATGGTCGGTCGGCAGATCGACATGAACTACCGCGGGCGGTTCTGCGACCGGCCGGGCGACGTCGTCCTCGACGTCCGCGATCTCGACGCCGACAACGGCGTGCGGGGGGCGACGGTGCACGTGCGCGCCGGCGAGGTCGTCGGCCTCGCGGGCGTCGTCGGCGCCGGCCGCACCGAGCTGGCGCGCGCCATCTTCGGCGCCGACCGTGTCGTCGGCGGCAGCGTCCGCGTCCACGGGGCGCCGCTCGGCCGGGGCCCCGTTGCGGCG
>CAZOIK010000249.1:0-2166 GCA_964579765.1 uncultured Bifidobacteriaceae bacterium | reverse complement strand
ACTGGGAGAGGTCGCCGGCGTACGCGCGCGCGGTGTGCGCCGACGCGTTGCGATTAAGCCGGATGAACCGCAGGAACTCGGTGAGCAGCGCGTCCATGCATCCAGATCTGCAGATCCGCTAGCGCACGATCGGCAATCGCGAGCTTCTTTGCAAGCTTGTGCTTCGCCTGGTGCCGAGGAAGTGCCCCGCTCTCGAGCGCCGGCATGATGCCGAACGTGACGTTCGACGGTTCGTAATGCGCGGGGTTCGCATGCGACACATAGTACGCCAGCGCGCCGATGGCCGTGGTGCGCGGCGCCGGCATCACGGGCTCGCCTTTCGCTAGGGCGGCGGCATTCAACCCCGCGAGCAGTCCAGACGCGGCCGATTCGACGTAGCCCTCGACGCCCGACATCTGGCCGGCGAGAAAGAGCGACGGCCGCGCTTTCACCTGCCAGGTGTCGTCGAGCACCGCCGGCCCGTTGACGTAGGTATTGCGGTGCACCATGCCGAAGCGCACGAATTCCGCGTGCTCAAGGCCGGGAATCATCCGCAGCACGCGTTCCTGTTCGCCCCACTACAACTGCGTCTGAAAGCCGACGAGGCTGTAGTGATCCCCGGCTATGTCGTCCTGGCGCAGCTGCACCGCCGCGTACGGCGGCCGGCCCGTTCGAGGATCGACGAGGCCGACGGGCTTCATCGGCCCGAAGCGGAGCGTGTCAACGCCGCGGTGCGCCATCACTTCGATCGGCAGACAGCCCTCGAAGAACTTCTCCTTGTCGAAGTCGTGCACGGTCGCGGACTCCGCGCGAACCACCGCGTCGTAGAACCGCTCGTACTCGTCACGCGTCATCGGGCAGTTCAAGTAGTCGCCCTGCCCGTCGTCAACGCCGCAGGCCAGGCCGGGCGTGTCCCGATCCCACCGCGACTGGCGGAACACCTTCTCGCGATCGATCGACTCGGCGAGGACGATGGGGCTGATCGCGTCGTAGAAGTAGAGCGATTCCTGCCCGACGAGCCGGCGCAGATCCGCAGACAGCGCATCGGAGGTGAGCGGCCCGGTCGCGAGAATCACCGGCTCGCGCTCGGTTGACGCCGGGATGGCCGTCACTTCGTCGCGCCGGATCGTGATGCGCGGATGTCCTGAGAGCGCCTCGGTGATCGCCTGCGCGAACCGCTCGCGATCGACGGCGAGCGCGGCGCCGGCGGGCACCCGGCACTCCTCGGCCGCGCGCATGACGATCGACCCGAGCCGCCGCATCTCCTCCTTGAGGACGCCGACGGCGTTGTCGAGCTTGTCACCGCGGAACGAGTTGCTGCAGACGAGCTCGGCGAGGCGATCGGTCTTGTGAACGGCGGTGGGCCGCACCGGCCGCATCTCGTGAAGCGTGACGGGCACACCGCTCGAGGCCGCCTGCCATGCCGCCTCCGATCCGGCGAGCCCGCCTCCGACGATGGTGATCACGCGGCGGTTTCGGGAAGCTCCTCGGAGCGCGCGTAGTCGCAGTCCTCGGTGTGGCAGATCAGCTGGCGGCCGTGCTTCTTCGTGATCTTCTCGGTGAGAAACGGCGCGCCGCACTTCGGGCACGGCTCGGCGATCGGGCGATTCCAGAGGACGAAGTCGCAATCCGGGTAGTTCGAGCAGCCGAAGAAGATCTTCCCGCGCCGCGACTTCCGCTCGACGATCTCGCCGCCCTTGTCGGCGTCTTTCGGGCACTTCACGCCCGTCGTCTTGTGTTTGACGTACTTGCACTCCGGATATTTGGTGCAGGCCGTGAACTCGCCGTAGCGCCCCTGCTTGATCACGAGGTTGGCGCCGCATTTCGGACACGGCTCGTCGAGGATCTGATCGGGCTTGGCCGCCTTGAGGCCGCCCTGCTTGGTCGCGATCAGCTTTCTCGTCGTCTTGCACTCGGGGTACCCGGTGCACGCGAGGAACTGGCCGAAGCGGCCGCGCTTGACGGCCATCGGCTTGCCGCAGTTCTCGCACGGCTCGATTTCCTCGTCGCCGTTCCCGGATTCTGGCTCCTGGACCTCGACCTCGCGCGTGTTCGTGCAGTCCGGATACGCGCTGCAGGCGATGAAGGGCCCGAACTTGCCGACGCGTTTCAGCATCGGCGCGCCGCACTTGTCGCACGCCTCGCCGATTTCGATCCCCTTCTTGAGATCGATCATCTCCTTGCCGG
>CAZOIK010000248.1:0-3809 GCA_964579765.1 uncultured Bifidobacteriaceae bacterium | reverse complement strand
CGCCCATGTTCTCGAGCGGGTCCTTGAGGTCGATTTCCTTGGCGACCGTGACGCCGTCCTTCGTGATGGTGGGGGAGCCGAACTTCTTGTCGAGAACGACGTTGCGCCCCTTCGGGCCGAGCGTGACCTTCACCGCGTCGGCCAGCTGGTTGACGCCGCGCAGGACGGCCTGGCGCGACTGCTCGCCGTACACAATCTGTTTTGCCATGTCGATGTGCTCCTAAGTCCTAAATCCTGAAATCCTGCAATCTGCAATCCTGCAATTTACTTCTTGGACTTCTTGGCCTCGCCGCCCTCGATCACGGCGAGCACTTCGTCCTCGCGCATGATGAGGTACTCCTCGCCGTCCAGCTTGATCTCCTGGCCTGAGTACTTGCCGAAGAGAATCAGGTCGCCGGCCTTGACGTCGAGCGCGACGCGCTTGCCGTCGTCCTTGACCTTGCCGGCGCCGGCCGCGATGACCTTGCCCTGCTGCGGCTTCTCTTTGGCCGTGTCCGGGATGATGATTCCGCCGATCTTCTGTTCGCCTTCCTCGATGCGCTGGACAATGATGCGGTCGTGCAGCGGTCTGACGTTCATGCTCGTGACTCCGTCTGTCGTAAAAAGTGTTTGGTCTTCCCAGGCAGCTGGCAGTCGTGCAGCCCGACTGCCAAGTATAGTGCAGCCGTTGGCAGTGTCAATACGAGAGTGCCAACCCCGCTAGGCGTGCCGCTTTATTTTGTATTCCCCCATCTTTCGCGTGAGGGTGTTGCGGTGGATGCCCAGCGTCCCGGCCGTCTTGGTGAGGCTGCCCTCGCAGCAGCCAAGCACCTTCGAGATGAACCGCTTTTCAAACTCGTGGACCGCGTCGTCGAACTGCACGCCGCGATCGACCATCTCCTCCACGAGCTTGTCCAGACGGTCGCTGATCATCACTCGAGCTCCTTGCCGGTGAGACGGCGGAAGGCTTCGATGTACTTCTCCCGCGTTTTGGCGATGACGTCAGGCGGCAGCGACGGCACGGGCGGCTGCTTGTTCCATTTGATCGACTCGAGGTAGTCGCGGACGAACTGCTTGTCGAAGCTCGGCTGCGGCCCCCCGGGCGCGTAGGTGTCCTTCGGCCAGAAGCGTGACGAATCGGGCGTGAGCACCTCGTCGATCAGGATGATGCGATCCTCGGGGCGGCCGGCGCCCGGCAGGATGCCGAACTCGAACTTGGTGTCGGCGATGATGATGCCGAGCGTTTCCGCGTACGCGACGCCCTCGCTGTAGATCTTCAGCGTCAGCGCTTTCACCTTGTCGAACACGCCCTGCCCGACGAGCGTCGCGGCGTCGGCTTCGCTGATGTTGACGTCGTGGCCGCTTTGTTCCTTAGTCGCCGGCGTGAAGATCGGCTGCGGCAGCCGATCGGAATCGCGCAGGCCGGGCGGGAGCGTGTGGCCGCAGACGGCGCCCGTCTTCTGATAGTCCTTGAGGCCGGAACCGGACAGATAGCCCCGCGCGACGCATTCGATCGGCAGCGGCTCGGCCATGCGCACGAGCATCGACCGGCCGCGCAGCATCGCCGCCGAGGCTCTGGCGTCATTCGGGTAGTCGTCCGGGTTCATCGAGATGATGTGATTCGGCACGACGGCTTGCATTCGATCGAACCAGAACTTCGAGATCTGGGTCAGGACTTTCCCCTTGTCGGGGATGCCCGAGCCGAGGATGTAGTCGAAAGCCGAGATGCGATCGGTGGCGACGATCAGCAGGCGATCGCCGTAGTCGTAGATGTCTCTGACTTTGCCCGTGCGATCGGGCATGCGGGAACCAAGCTGCGTGGTGAGAACAGGGTCGGCGAGAGGCACGGCGCGTTCCTTCGTGAACGGGTTGGAAAGCTGAGCATCTTACTAGGGCAACGCCGGATCAACAACAACAAGATGTTGCGGCGCGCCGGACCGGCCGCCGGTTGAGCGTTATAGTAGAAGACGTTTCGCTCATGCGATCGCCTTTCAGAACGGCCGTCGTGCTGGCGGCGGCGGCCGCGCTCGTCGCGCTGTTTCTGCGCAACGTTGATCTGTCGCACGTGGCGGCCGAGATCGTCCGCGCGCGTGTGTCCTGGCTGCTCGTTGCGCTGGGCACGGCCGTGCTGAGCCTCGTCATTCGTTCGTTGCGCTGGCAGTACCTCCTTGAGCCGCTCGGACGCGCGACGTTCGCGAACGCCTTTCGCGCGACAGCGGTTGGATTCGCGGCGAGCACCGTACTCCCCGCGCGTGCGGGAGAGGTCATTCGCCCATATTTTCTCGCGCGCGTCGAGCGCATGACCGCCACCGGCGCGTTTGCCACGATCATCCTCGAGCGGCTGCTCGACATCCTCACCGTCCTCGTGCTGCTCGCGCTGTCGGTGTTCGTGTTCGATCGTGGCGTCGGCGTCGCGAACCCCACGGCCTTTGCCGCGATCAAGTGGGCAGGCGCGACGACGCTCGGCGCGTCGATCGTCGCGCTCGCCGTCATGTTCGTGCTCGCCGGTGACACCGGGCGCGTCGGCCGCGTCATGGCGCGGCTCGAGCGCGTCGTTCCGTCGATGCTCGCCAGCCTCATCGGCCGTGTCGCCGAGAAGTTCGCGCGCGGCCTCGGCGTCGTCAGGCGGCCGGGTCGGCTGCTCGTGGCGCTGCTCTGGTCGTTTCCGCTGTGGCTCTCGATTGCGGCGGGCTTGTGGGCCGTCGCGCTCGCGTTCCGCATCGACGTGCCGTTCAGCGGCTCGTTTCTCCTGATCGCGCTGCTCGTCATCGGCGTCGCCGTGCCGACACCAGGCGCGATCGGCGGATTCGACGAGGCCTATCGCCTGGGCGCGACGATGTTCTTTGGCGCGTCTGGCAGCGCCGCCGTCGGCGCGGCGATTCTGGCGCATCTGTGCTCGGTGGTGCCCGCGCTGTTGCTCGGGTTGTTCTTCGCGGCACAGGCCGGCATGAACCTCTCGGGCCTGCAGCAGCTGGCGGACCACCCGGGCGCCGAACCGCAGGGTGCACAGCCATGAAGTGTCCGTACTGCGCCCATCTCGGCGACAAGGTGGTGGACTCGCGCGAGTCGAAGGAAGGCGAGGCCATCCGCCGGCGTCGCGAGTGCCTCGACTGCGGCAAGCGCTTCACCAGCTACGAGCGGATCGACGAGATTCCGTACATGGTGGTGAAGAAGGACGGCTCGCGCGAGCGCTTCGAGCGGCAGAAGCTGGTCGCGGGCCTGCTCAAGGCGTGCGAGAAGCGTCCGGTCAGCATGGCGGCGCTCGACGCCGTCGCCGATCGCGTCGAGGCGTCGCTGCAGGAGCGCCCGGAAAAAGAAATCGCCACGGCCGAAATCGGCGCCTTCGTGATGGAAGAACTCAAGAAGCTCGACAAAGTGGCGTACGTCCGCTTCGCGTCGGTCTACCGGCACTTCCGCGACATCGGCGAGTTCATGAGCGAGCTCAAGGACTTGCTGAATCTCAAAGAATAGTGAACAGTGGCCTGACCATCGATGCCAGCCACCGTCACGTCCATCACGCCGAGACGTGCAGCCGGCGAGCGCAGCGCGTCTGAGCCGCCGCGTCGCCGGCGGTTCCGCGACAGCCCCGGCTCGATCCTCCTCGGGATAGGCGTGCTGGCGGCCGTGCTCGTGGCGATGTTCGTCGCTGCGGACCGCCTGCGCTTCGCTCCGGAACTGTTCACCGAATTCGTCCTCTACGCGCTCATCGCCACCGACCTCACCATGCTGGCGGCGCTGGCGTTCGTGCTGGCGCGCAACCTCGTCAAGCTCGTCGTGGAGCGGCGCCGCGCGCTGCCGTTCGCGCGGTTCCGGGCCAAGCTCGTGGCGGC
>CAZOIK010000247.1:0-13355 GCA_964579765.1 uncultured Bifidobacteriaceae bacterium | reverse complement strand
CGCAGCCCCAGCGCTCAGCAGGCTCAGACACTTCCGACGCGTCCACTCCCGTGACGTCTTCGATCTCACGACCGCCTCCTGTCGATGTCCCAGCCTGACAGCTGGCTGGGGGACGATCGTCGGAGAGCGCCCGCAGAGAATCAAGGCGAAAGTCCCTCGGATGAAGGGTTCCACCCGAGGGCTCAGGCCGGGCAGGCCGCAGCGTCAGCGAGACAGTTCCTGCGTCAGGAGCACCGCGGCCGCCGATGCGGC
Organism: uncultured Bifidobacteriaceae bacterium; assembly: GCA_964579765.1. GTDB lineage: Bacteria > Acidobacteriota > Vicinamibacteria > Vicinamibacterales > CAVVIG01 > DATNBT01. The sequence continues at coordinate 13,103 of CAZOIK010000247.1, read as the reverse complement.
CATCTGGAGACCACGCGCCACCAGCCCATTCCCAACGGACCTCGCGACGCGCGACACCGCCTCGCAGCATTCGACGATCGACGGTTTGAGATCGCGCTGAATGTCGGCGAACGCCGTGTCGCTGAAGCCGAAGCCCGCGTGGCGGCGTCTGAACGTGCCGTGACACCATGCCTGCATGGCCGTTCCGCCCGCCACGAAGCGGCACGGCCGACGGCGCGGAGTGTCCACTGATTCGCCCAGGGCGACACGGCACGCAAGCACCGGAAAGTTCACGCCCGCGCGGAGCGATCCGAGCAGGCTGCCCCAAAATCGAGGATTGATCTCAATCACGTACAGTTGGGCGCGTTCAACGTCATACCGGAGGTCGACGTGCGCCACGCCGTGCCAGTCGAGCGCCTTCATCAGATCCCGCACGGTCGAGAGCACCCGATCATCGTCCACGAAGTCGATGCCGCCTGCCGGCATGAACCCGCCCGACACCGGGAGGAAACTGCGTTGGATCGTGTACGCGACGATTTCGCCATGTGCACACAACACACTGCAGTCGATGTCGCTGCCGATGATCTCCTGCTGCACCACACAGCGTGCGGCGGCATCCGCATCGGCCGACAGATGGGCCGCCAGCGCGCGAGCGTCGCCAAATCTCCGGATGCCGGCGCCATTGCCGCCTGCGCGCGGCTTCAGCAGCACGCTTGCATTCGTACTGCGCCCTCCCCAGACATCGAGGGCCGCGGCGTCGGTCCCCAGGCGCGTGGGAGGATGCGGCAGGCCATGCGCATCGAGAAATGTCGCCAGCCACCACTTGTCGCGTGCGATCGCCAGACTCGCAGGTGATGGCACAGCCGCCAGTCGGATGCGCCCCGCGAGCGAGGACGAAGACTGTGCCAGCAGCCCAATAGCCTCGTCGTCTACGGCGAGGCACAGCACCGCGCCCACGCGCTCCGCGGTGGCCACGATGTGCTCCAGGTACTGCGCGTCATCGGCATCCTCACAGACGTGCGCCGATGCGACGTAACGCGAGGCGGCCGCAGGCGCTTGCGGTCGCCGCGAGAGCACATGGACAGTCACTCCGGCGCAGGACCCGAGACACCGAACCACCGACACGGCGAAATCGCTATGGGCATCGACGACGAGGACGGAGATGTCTGGCATATGTGACAGGGGCCTTACCGCAAGGTGTATGCCCGATCGACAGTTGAAATCGTGCGCCATACGGTGGAGGCCGTACTGTAATGGCCTGATTAGTCTGCCTGGCGAGTGCCTAAAGACCTGGCCCCACGTCGCGCGCGCGGCGTTCCGCGGTGGCGAGTTGCCGGCCTGAGGTCTTGTCGTAGACACGACCTTCGCCCCGAGCCAACTGGTCGAAGCCAGCGTGGAGGCAACAGCAGCCAAATCGGTAGATCGAGGAAGTGATTGAGACGCAGCCTCTCGGCCACCTCACCGCGCGCGGAACTGACCGGCCGGGGTGCGCGCGTGCGTCACCCCATCTGGTAGTCGGGCAGCGTGAAGTCGTCGTGCAGCGAGCGCGACCAGAACGGCTTGCCCAGCCAGGGGAGCGCGAACGCACGCACGGCAAGCTTGCGCATCGTCACACCCGCGTTCGTCTGCGGCGCGAAAAACCCGCGGAACCAGAGCGCGCCCTTCTGTTTGCCCGAGACGAACGTCCGCAGCCGGCGCTCGTAGGCGGCCAGCGCGCGCGCGCAGTCGCCGTCGGCGCGATGCAGCTCTCCCGCCAGGACGTACGCCTCGAGCATCCCGAGGCCCGAACCCTCGCGGGCGAGGAGCGACGGACAGGCGGCGGCATCGCCGACGAGCGCCACGCCGCCGGCGCCCCACTGCGGCAGGTGGATCTGGCTCACGCGATCGAAGTACACGTCCTCGGCGGCGTCCATGGCGTCGAGCAGTTCCGGCACTTCCCATCCCATCTCGCCGTACGCCTGGCGCAGCACCGGGCGCGGGTCGCCGTGCCCGTGATGATCGGCGCCGATGCGTTCGGTGCCGCACACCAGCATCACCACCGTCTCGTCGTCTCGCAGCGAGACCCGCGCCGCCTGACGCCCGCGCACCGTGTGCGAGACGAACGTCAGCTCGTCGCGGTGCGGATAGCCCCGGACCCGAAACGCCGCGACATAACAATCCAGAAACCGCTCGAACCGCGCTTCCGGACCGAAGGTGAGCGCCCTCACCTGCGAATGCAGTCCGTCGGCCCCCACGACCAGATCGAATCGCTCCTGCCGTCCGTCGGTGAGCGTGACGAGCGACCCGGCGGCGTCTGTCGCAATCGCGTCGATCGAGACGTTGAAATGGATCGGGATGCCCTGACAGGCGCCGGCGAGCGCGGACGCCAGGTCGGCGCGCGCCACGCTGATGAAACGGCCGCGCTGCGCCTCGTAGAGCGGCGTCAGATCCATGTGCGCTTCCTCGCGGCCGTCGCCATCGACCATCAGCAGCCGCTGCATCTGATAACTGCGCTCGCGCAACGTCGGCATGATGCCCATGCGCTCGGCGATCTCGTAGCCGAGCCCCCAGAAGTCGATGAGGTATCCCCCCGATCGCAACGCCGGCGCCTTCTCGAAGAGCACGGGATCGTGCCCCGACCGGCGCAGCCAGTAGGCGAGCGTCGGGCCCGCGATCCCCAGGCCGTTGATGGCGACTCTCATGTCGGATGTCCTTTCGTGTCAGCAGCGCGGCGACGCGTTGCCCACGGGCACGCCGAACATCCACGACGACATTCGCCGCAGCACGTAATAGAGGTACGCCGGTACACAGAACCGCCGCACGAGAACGGACGCCACCGAGACGAGCGCGGCGCCCTCGAGAATCCACGCCGCCGACGTCGCGCCGGTCAGCAGCGCCAGGCCGATCGCGAGCGCCAGCGTCGCCGCCCCGCCTTGCGCGAACCGTCGCGGCGCGGGAGCGGCGCGAAGCGGCGGAAAGCCGCGCGGATAGGCAACCGTGTAGTTGTAGATGGCATCGAAGAGGTTCCGGCTCGGCACCAGTGCCGCCCATGCCATGACGGCCGCGAGCGCGAGGAACGGTTCGGGGCGTTGCAATACCGTCCCCAGCACGACGACGCCGCCGATGACCCGGGGTTGAAACATCAACGCCGAATACAAGTGCGGGTTGGCGTTCGGAACCGCAAAGCCCTGCTGACTGATGAACGACTCTCGTGATTGGCGCATACCTGCTCTCCTCAGCTCACACGTCACTCGCGTGACGACGACAGTGCCACGATCAGCTCGGTCCCGGGAATCGCGAATGCGAGACCACCCGTGTGTGACGCGACCGCCCGGCCGCGGCGACGCGAGCACCTCGAGCGTCGGTCCCTCCGGATAGCGCACGATCAGCGAATGCTGGTCCGCCTGCTCGCCGGTCAGGCGCGTCCACGGCTGCCAGTCCGCGGCCCCCACGGTGACGCGGTGCACGCATTCAATCCCGAGCGCCCCACCGCCGCATTCGGCGAGAGGCGATCGGCTCACCGCGCGCGGCGTGCTGCTCCAGATTCCGGTAGTACGCGGTCACGACCGGCATTCCCGCCGGGAAGGATCGGAGCAACAGTGCCACACCGGTGTGTCGGACAACCGGCGAGCGCGCCTGCGAGGGCGTGGGGTCGATCGGCGCGTCGCGGCCAGGAACAGCCGTTGCCACAGATTGGTGCCGAGCAGGTCGCCCAGATACAGCTTCGTGATCTCGAGGAAGCAGTTGCCGAGCGCGATGCTGCCGGTGGTGTATGAGGGATACGTTGTCAGCGGAAACGCCACCGGCAGGCACAGGTCATCGGTGAAGAACCGGAAGACCTGATCGGGCCGGTCGGTGTAGATCCCGACATGGTCAATGCGACTGATGGCCGACGACACACCGTCAGTATCCCTTCCGGCGGCGCTCGAGTCCTTACCCGCGTGTCCGGCGTCTTTGACCGATCAGCCGAAAGAGCCAGCGGACCGCGCGTTCCACTCACCAGAGCTTGTCACTCGAATCACGAGGTACAAGGCAGTCGGGAGGCAAACGAACGCCTCCCGCCAGGGGGAAAAGGGTAATTGCCGGCCGTTCAGAGCGACGGCCGGGCGCGGCACTCGATCGAAGAGCAATCGCGATGCCAGCGCCTACGCGACGCAGATGACTTCGCCGTGCAGCACGGCGAACCACCCGTCCGCGGCCGTCCCCCACGCGCGCCAGGCGTCCGCGAACGACGCGAGATCCTCGGCCGTCGCGCGACCCTCGCGCACCGCCTGCTGAGCGATCGCAGACGACGTGATGCGATCGGCCCACAGACCGCTCCACCACGCGCGATCCTCCGGCGTCGCGAAACACCACGCGGACGCGGACGCCGTGATCTGCGCAAACCCGGCCTGCCGCGCCCACGACAACAGGTGTCTGCCGGCGTCGGGCTCTCCGCCGTTGCTGCGCGCGATGTCGCGATAGAGCGCGAGCCACCGCGTGAGCCGCGCGTCGGCGGGATGCCAGGTGAACGACGCGTAGTCCGCATCCCGCGCGGCGACGATGCCTCCGGGGCGGACGGCGCGCCGCATGGCCGCGAGCGCGCCGACCGGATCCGGCACGTGCTGCAGCACCTGGTGCGCGTGCACGATGTCCCAGCCCGCGCCGACATCAGTCAACCGGTACACGTCCCCCGTCGCGAACGCCACGTCCGGGTACTCACGCCTCGCGGCCTCGACGATCGCCTGCGCGCTGTCGATGCCGAGCACGCGACCCGGCGCCAGCCGCGCGGCAAAGTCCGCCGTGATCGTCCCCGGGCCGCAGCCGACGTCGAGCAGCGTCAGCCCGGGGCGCAGATGCGGAATCAGGTACGCGGCGGAGTTCGCCACGGTCCGCCAGCGATGCGACCGCAGCACGCTCTCGTGGTGGCCGTGGGTGTAGGCCAGCGTCCGTCGCCCTACCGCCCGGCGGGCGGCGCGTTCTTGGTCGCCGAGTCCCAGTGCTCCTGCACCATGCCGTTCTCCACGCGCACGAGATCGAACCAGTACGCGGGATAGGTCTGGCCCGGGTCGTCGGGATCCTTCTCCATCCGCTTCACCAGCACGAACACATACGGCCCGCTCGCGAACATCATGGTCGGTTTGCTTTTCCAACCAGCCTGCAGCGGTTCCGGCTTGCGGATGCGGCTGAAGAAGCTGACGAACGCGGCGCGGCCGGTCGGCACGTTGGGGTTGTGCTGGATGTAGGTCGGCGCCATCACCTTGTCCGCGAGCTCGGTGTGGCCGTACTGCAGGATGTCCTTGAACTCGACGGTCGCGATCTCGAGGTTCTTCTTCTCCTGCGGCGACTGATCGAACTTCACCCGCTCGTAGTCGATGCCGTCCGGCGCGCCGCCGCGCGGCGTGCCCTTCGCCTTGATCGCATAGTCCCAGTGCTCCTGCACCTTGCCGTTCTGGATGCGGAGCATGTCGTACGTGTTGTACTTGTACGTCTTCGACGGGTCGGCCGGATCCTTCGCCTCGCGCTCCCACACCAGGACGACGAAGTCGCCCTTCGCGAACTCGACGACGGGCGGATTGGCGAATTTCGTCGGCGGAGGCGTCACGGGCCCGCCCGCGGCCTTGAAGCGGTCGCCGAAGATCTTCATGAAGCCCGCGCGCCCGGTCGGGAAGTTGACGTTGTGCTGGATGTAGTCGTCCGCCTGGTACTTCGCCGTCGCCTCGAGGTTGCGCCCCTCGAGGCACTCGAGCCACCAGTTGAGCACGTGCTGCAGGTTCGCTTTCTCGCGCGCGTTCATCGCGCTCGAGACCGCCGTCTCGGCGCGCGGAACGGCGACAGCGAATGCGACGAGACCGGCCGTGAGGATCACACCGCGGTTGAACAGCTTCATATGCGTCACCTCGTCAACGCCCTTCCGGGCCCTCGGTGCGAGGCATTGTAGCGGAGGACCGGGGCCGGTATTGTGCAAAGAACAGTCGTCAAGCACGGCGTGGAGCGAGGTGCGTGCATGGAGATGGCATATCGAGACCGGTGGGCGGCGGAGATCGCGGCGATGCGGCGGGTGCTCGCTCCCCTTGCGAAACAGCATGCGATGAAGGAGGAGCGCAAGTGGGCTAAGCCCACCTACACGGTTGACGGCAAGAACGTCGTCATCATGCAGGGCTTCAAGGAGTACTTCGCGCTGGGCTTCTTTCAAGGCGCGTTGCTGAAGGACCCGAAGAAGGTGCTGGTGCAACTTGGCCGGGTGCAGGCCGGGCGCGTGATGAAGTTCGCGAGCGCGAAAGAGATCGGCGCGAAGGCGGCGACCATCAGGGCCTACGTGCGCGAGGCCATCGGCGTCGAGAAGGCCGGGCTGCGCGTGACGCCCAAGAAGACGTCAGACTTTCCCGTTCCCGAGGAGTTGATCGCGCGGTTCCGCAGCGACCCGCCCTTCAAGCGCGCGTTCGAGGCGCTCACGCCGGGGCGGCAGCGGAGTTACCTGTACCACTTCGCCGCGGCCAGGCAGTCGGCGACGCGGATGGCGCGCATCGACAGGGCGATGCCCGCGATATTCGCAGGCCGAGGGTTCCTGGAGAGGCGCTGAAGAGACTGGTCGATGGAGAAAGCGATGCTAGCCGGCGAGCGCCTGGTGCACCAGCGAAATGGCGGTCGAGCCCTCACCGACGGCTGACGCGACCCGCTTCATGCTGCCGCTGCGCACGTCGCCGACGGCGAACACCGACGGCAGGCTCGTCTCGAAGATCTGCGGCAGCCGCGCGAGCGGCCAGTGCCACGCGTGGAGATCGTCTGGCGTCAAGGTGATGCCCGTCTTGACGAATCCCTTGTCGTCGAGCGCGAGGCATCCGCCGAGCCAGGTGGTGTTGGGCACGGCGCCGGTCATCATGAAGACGTGCCGGATCGGACGGGTCTCCTCTGCGCCGGTCTTCTTGTCGCGCCAGCGGACGGCGTCCAGATGGTTGCTCCCGTCAAGCGCCACGATCTCGGTCTCTGTACGAACCTCGATCGCGTCGCTGTCTTCGATGCGCCGGATCAGGTACCGCGACATCGTCGATGCGAGGCTCGGACCGCGGACGAGCATGTAGACGTGCTTGACGGTTCGCGACAGGAACACGGCCGCCTGCCCCGCGGAGTTGCCGCCGCCGACGACGATGACGGTGTCCCCGGCGCAGAGCTGCGCCTCCATGGGCGTGGCGTTGAAGTAGACGCCCGCGCCCGTGAACCGCGACAGATTGGCGAGCGCCGGACGGCGATATTCGGCGCCAGTCGCCAGAATCACCGTGCGCGTCGGCACGAGCACGTCGCCGTTGATCCTGACGTGGTACGGCGCCGTCTGGCAGTTGAGCGCCACCGCGCTTTCCGCGATCAAGACCTGCGCGCCGAATTTCTGGGCCTGGGTGAACGCGCGCGACGTGAGTTCCGCGCCCGAGACGCCGGTCGGAAATCCCAGGTAGTTCTCGATGCGCGAGCTGGTGCCCGCCTGGCCGCCGGGCGCCGTGGCTTCGACGACGAGCACGTCGAGGCCTTCGGACGCGCCGTAGACGGCGGCGGCGAGGCCCGCCGGCCCCGCGCCCACGATGACCACGTCGCGCAGGTGCGAGCTATCGACGCTGGCGTTGAACCCCAGGCAGGCCGCGATCGCTTCGTTGCTCGGATTTCGCAGGATCGTCGTCCCGCGGCACATCAGGACGGGCACGTCCTTCGACGAGACATGAAGCCGGTCGAGGGTCGCCTCCATGTCTTTTTCCTTGTCGAGATCGACGTACTGGTACGGATGGCCGTTGCGCGACAGAAACTCCTTCACGCGCAGGGTCGATGCACAGTACGCGGAGCCGAGCAGGACGACATCGCCGAGGCCCTGCGACACGAGCTGCAGGCGGCGATAGATGTAGCCGCGCATGACGAGGTCGCCGATGTCCGTGTCGTTCTGGACGACCGACAGCATCTGCTCGCGCGAGAGCTCGATCGCGCCGCCCGGCTCGGCGACCTGCACGCGCATCAGCGCCGGGCGTCCGAGCAGCATGTTGGCCTCGCCCGTGAACGATCCCGCCTCGTGCGCGACGACCAGCTGCTCCTCGCCGCTTCCGGACACGCGCACCACGTCGAGCCGCCCGCGCTCGACGACGAACACGGGTGCGGATTGATCGCCCGGCCGGATGAGAACGTCGCCCGCACGAAGGACACGCCGACGGCCGTGCGCGGCGACGCGCGCGATCTGTTCCGGTGTCAGCGTGGGAAACATCAGCGCCCGTTGTTGGGGCGTGATGGTGTCGGTGATAGGCCTCGACTCAGCCATCCGCACAGTCTACGCGAGCGGCGGATCGCCGCGTACAGACGGTCCCCCGCTTCACAACTTCTCAGACTGAACGAGTAGAGCGCTTTTCGGTTCGGTGCAGCCGGCCGTCAAGCCATAAGTTGCATTCGCGTCAGACTTAATCTGCCACTCCAGTACCTGACGATTTCCAAAGGCTCCCCCACCGGGAACATCCGCCGCAAGAACCGGCCACTGCGGTGCCTCTCGGAGGGACGCATATTTGCTCTATCCCCGCGGCGCCGCTGCTTCTCGGGGAGAATGACTGTGCGAATGCTCGTCGTTCGACGAGGCCTGGATGCCGACTACTACAGGTTCCTCGGCATCATCGCCAAGGCCAACCGAATCGAACTCGTCATCGACCGTCGCCGCGAACAGCGTCGATGGGATCGACGCCTGATCACGACGGAGCGGCGGCGTCAGGATCGACGCCGCCCGTGGAGTCCGCCGATCGACCACGACTTGATACGCATCGTCGACTGACGTCACTGACACCACTCGACACCCTTGCGCGTCACGAGCCGCGCACATCCTCCGGGCATGCGCGGCGGAACGGGCAACGCATCGCCTGTTTTCCACAGACCTAGCCGCCGAAGGATCTCTGGCATTTCTGAATCGATGACCGGGAGAGGATTGCCGTCGCCGTAACGGGTTTTGCCGCGATATCTCAATACCCGCGAATACGCCCCGTTCGAAATCCGACTGGAGCAGCGACGCGCGTCGGCGCGACAACGCCGCCAGCCACGAGCATCAACATGGCGGCATAGATTGCGGCGTATATGGATCTCATGATCAGTCGCCTCCGCCGAAGCGTGGGAAGGCTGCGGCAGCCGGTGTCGCTCGCAGCGAGCCGTCACGCCGCGGCCGGATTCGATCCCGCCAACTGCCGGCCGGAGGTCCACATCGCGGCGCGCTCCGCGACCGCGATCCATGTCGATCGAATCATCTCAGTCGGTGCATGCCGCGACGAGGACGACGTTGACGTCAGCGCCCGGGTTCGATCTTGAGCACCGCGCCGAACGTCTCGTCCGTCAGCGCGTAGAGATCGCCGTCGGGCCCCTGCGACACCTGGCGGATGCGCTGCTTCAGCTCGGCGAGGATGATCTCGTCGCCAATCGGCTCGCCTTTCGCGTTGAACGACACGCGCCGGATGTGCTGCCCGGTGTTGAACCGCAGCGCGCCGACGAACGCGCTGCCCTTCCACGTCGGAAACTTGTCGCCGTCGTAGAACGTGAGACCTGAATTCGCAATCGCCGGCACCCAGAACCACACGGGATCCTCGAAGCCGGGCGCCGAGAACCCGAGGCCGACCTTGCTGCCGTCGTAGTTGCGGCCGAGCGACACCCTGGGCCAGCCGTAGTTCTTCCCCGCCTTGATCAGATTGAGCTCGTCGCCGCCCTCGGGCCCTTCTTCCGTGGACCACAACTCGTTCGTCGTCGGGTTGAACGCGAGGCCGAGCGGATTGCGATGGCCGAGCGTGTAGATCTCGGGCAGCCAGCCGGCCTTGCCGACGAACGGATTGTCCGGCGGCACGCTCCCGTCGTCTCTGATGCGCAGGATCTTGCCGATGTGCGATCGGGATCCTGCGCCTTCGGCCCGTAGTTGCGATCGCCGAGCGACACGTAGAGCAGCCCGGCCTTGTCCCACGCGAGCCGCGAGCCGTAGCTGCCGAACGCGGGGCCCTCGGATTGATCCGTCCCGGGCCCGCCCCAGTACGCGTTGGCGACGAGGATGTCTTTGCCGTCGGCGAGCGTCGCGCCGCCGTCCCACCGCGCGCGATAGACGGCCGTCGTCGCGTTGCCCTCGCCGGGACCGGGCTTCGAGTACGTGAGATAGATCAGATGGTTCGTCGCGAACTTCGGGTGGAGCGACACGTCGAGCAGCCCGCCGAGTCCCGTCGCGAGCATCGCCGGCAGCGGGCCGATCGGTTTCGGATCGACGACGCCATTCCGAATGACACGGAGATGGCCGCCGCGCTCGGTGACGAGCATGCCGCCGTCGGGCAGGAACGCGAGGCCCCACGGATGATCGAGGCCTTTGATCGCCGTGACGTGAACGCGGACGCCGCGCCCGGCCGTGAGATCCCACGGGCCGGCGCCGAGCGTGTCAACGGGCGGAGGCGGCGCGCCGCGTCCCCGTCCGCGGCCGGCCGCCGGCTGCTGCGCACTCGGGATGGACACGGCGGCGACGGCGAACACGGCCACGAGACCGACGACCAGCTTCTTCACGCGTCCTCCCGGGAGGGTGTTACTGAATTGCGGAATTGCAGAATGGCAGAACTGCAGAATTGCAGAGCGGCAATCCTTCAATCAATCCTGCCATCCTGCCATTCAGCCATGCTACCGATTCTTGTCGCGATACTCCTGGCTCTTCATGAGCTCGCGCTCGACGTCGGCTTGCGACCAGTTGTTGCGCATCACGTTCGCGATGTAGCCCTGGCTGCCGACGGCGTCGGGCTCGCGCTTCAGCACGTTGAGGTACGCGCGGCGGACGATGTCCTGCGCTTTCGCGAACGTCATCGTCGTCTTCTCGCGATACTCGGGGCTGTTGCGCAGCGAGTCGCGCACCTGCGCCTCGGTCCAGCCGTTGTCGATGATGCGGCTGCGATACTGGCGCAGGCCGCCTTCGTCGGGATCGCGGCCGAGCACGTCCTGGTAGGCCCGGCGCACGATGGCGTCCACGTCGGGCCCGCGCGTCGGACGGCCGCCGGCGCGCTCGCCGGCGCGGCCGCGCTCGGCGTCGCGATCGCGCCCGGCCTCGCGATCGCCGCGGTCCTCGCGCACCTGCAGCGACGACACGCGATCGTTCCAGCCCTCGTCGCGCAGGTCGCGGACGTTCGACACGAACCGCGCGGATCCGCCGCTGAAGCGCGCGTCCCTGAACACGACCACGGCGGCGCGCCCGAACACCCTGATCGACGAGATGCGATCGTTCATGTCCTCGGGCACGAGCCGCACGTCGTCGCCCGAGCGGATGCAGAAGTAGTCGCCGCGGTAGTCGGCGTCGCGGAAGAAACACGCGCCGCTTTGCGGGAAGCGCTCGCGTCCCCAGCGCTGCGCCATTGCCGTGGCCGGCAGCGCGAGTGCAGCGAGCGTGGCGAGTGCGATCGACGTCTTTCGCATGGTGCGTCTCCTCTTGGCCTTTTCGGTCAACGAAGCACAATCCATGCCGGCGCGTGGCGTCAGTGTTTTCAGGCGAATTCGATGACGCCGGTGATGATCGTGCGATCCGCCGTGTCCTGGATCGCCTGCACGGTCTGTTCGAAGGTATACCGCTTCGTGATCACGGACGTCGTGTCGATGAGGCCGCGCTCGGCCAGCTTCACGTAGCGCGGGATGTCGCGCATCACGTGCAGGCCGCCCTGCTGGCCGGGATGAATCGTCCGCCCGAGCAGCGCGAGCGACGCGCCGGGAAACGGCACCGGCTGCAGCGTGAATCCCATCAGCATCACGTGCCCGCCCATGCGCGTGGAGTCCCACGCGTGCAGCACGGTCTTCACGTTGGTCGGATCGGGCTGCGGCTCGACCTTCGGCGGAAACGCCTGCAGGCCCGCCGCCTCGACGATGAAATCCGCGCCGCGCGACATCACGGCGTTGCCCGCGCGCCCCCACGACACGCCGCCCGCGAAGCGCCGATCGTTCGGCCCGCGGCACAGCTCGCGCACGCGCTCGACGATGCCGTCGCCTTCGGCCGTCGGATCGAGCGCGATCGTCGCGCCCATCTTCAGCGCGAAGTCGCGGCGGTACTTGATCGGGTCGATCGCGATCACCTGTCCCGCGCCGCACACGCGCGCCGCCTGAATCGCGCCGAGGCCCACAGGCCCGCACCCGTACACGGCGACGTCGGACCCGGGCTCGAACTTCATCTCCGCGTGGCCCGCGGCAAATCCGGACGCGAGCTGATCGCCGAGCAGCGTCAACTGCGCCGCCGGCAGATCGGAGAACACCGGCACGCAGTATTCCTCGAACGCGGTCATGATCTCGCTCATGCCGCCGATGCCGGCCTGCGCGTACACCTTGGTGCCGTCGCGCATCTCGGCGAACGGCGCGAACGCCTCGACGCCCGGCGCGTTCGAAAAGAACGTGAACTGGCAGTAGTCGGGACGCCCGTGCAGGCACTGATAGCACACGCCGCACTGCGACGTGCCCGCGACGACGACGCGATCGCCGACGCGCATGCGGCGCACGTCGGCGCCGACGGCTTCGACGACGCCCAAGCCGCAGTGATTGGGGACCTCGGCGCGGCGGGTGGGGGTGGTCGAGAGCGCGCCGCGCACAATCGTGTAGCACGGCGCGACCGCCTGCGAGCGGATGGCGACCTGACGCGGATCGATCGGCAGGAGCCGAAGCTCCTGCACGTCGAGGGTCGTGCCGTGCCGGACGATGCCGCGGAACGTGCGGCCCGTCTGCGCGCCGGTCGTGATGGCGGGCGCCTGCGCCTTGAGCGCCGCGCCGCCGCCGAGCGCGGCGGCACCCGTCTTGAGCAGATGACGACGCGTGAGACGCGACACGGCGGCTACTTCTTCTTGCCGGCCTTCTTCTTTGGCGCCGCCTTCTTCTTCGGGGCGGCCTTCTTCTTCTTCGCCGGCGCCGTCTTCTTCTTTTTCGGCGCCGCCTTCTTCTTCGCGGCCTTCACCGGCGCGCGCTTCTTGGCCGGCGTCGCGGCCTTCTTCGCCTTCGGCGCGGGCGGACGCGGTGCGCGCGCCGCCACCGGCTCGGGCTTCGCGAGCCGCGCGTTCGCGCGAGCGCCGCCGCTCGAGCGCGTGCCGCCGAGCTCGCTGCCCTCGTCGAGGTCGGCGTCGGCGGGGGGCCCGGCGCCCCGGGCGGCCGCCGCGCCGGCCCCCCCCCGCCCGGTACAA
>CAZOIK010000246.1:0-5107 GCA_964579765.1 uncultured Bifidobacteriaceae bacterium | reverse complement strand
TCCACGCTATCGCGTCGTGTTCCATCCGCCGGGCGGCGCCGTCGTCGAACGGACGTTCGACGGGCCAGCGCGCGCGAAGACGGCAGCGGCGCGCGTGACGCAGGTGTATCCCTCGGCGAACGTCCTGCCGAGCAATCAGCTTCGGCTGTACATCTACTTCTCGGCGCCGATGAGCCGCGGCGAGGCCGAGCGCCACATCCACATGCTCGATGCGTCCGGCGCTGTCTTGCGCGGCGTGTTCCTTCCGGGCGAGGAACTGTGGGATCCGAACGACACGCGACTGACGATGACGTTCGATCCCGGACGCATCAAACGCGATCTGACGTCGAACCGTGCGATGGGTCCGCCGATCGCTGAAGGCAAGCGCTACACGCTGGTGATCGACCGCGAGTGGCGCGACGCGAACGGTCAGCCGATGGCCGAAGCGTACAAGAAGACGTTTCGCGGCGGTCCGGCGGTTCGACAGCCGCCCGATCCCAGGACGTGGGCGCTCACGACGCCCGCGGCCGGCACCCGCGCGCCGCTCGTCGTCCATTTCGGACGGCCGATGAACTACCCGCTGCTTCAGCGGACGCTGAAGGTCGCCGGACCACGCGGCGCGATCGCCGGCACGGTGGCCGTCGCGCGCGAGGAGTCGGAATGGCGCTTCACGCCGCACGATCCGTGGCCGGCCGGCGCCGCGCGGCTTCTCATCGACAACACGCTCGAAGACCTGGCGGGCAACAAGATTGGCCAGCCGTTCGACATCGACGTCTTCGAGTCGGTCACCGAGCGGATTACGACGAGCACCTCGTCGCTGCCGTTCGAGATTCGGTAGACTCTCTTCTTCTATGCCTCTCACCGACTACGTCACCCTCGGCCGCTCGGGGCTGCGCGTCAGCCCGTTCTGTCTCGGCGCGATGACCTTTGGCGAAGACTGGGGCTGGGGATCGTCGCCCGCGGAAGCCGCGTCGATTCTCGGCCGCTTTCTCGGCCGCGGCGGCAATTTCATCGACACGGCCAACGTGTACACGAAGGGCCACTCCGAAGCGATCATCGGCGAGGCGATCGGCAGCAACCGCGCCCGCCGCGACCGCATCGTCATCGCGACGAAGTTCTTCGGCAACCTGTATCCCGGCGATCCAAACGGCGGCGGCGCGGGACGCAAGTCGATCGTCTCGGCGTGCGAGCAGTCGCTCCGGCGGCTCAAGACCGACTACATCGATCTGTACTGGATGCACGCCTGGGATCACCACACGCCCATGGACGAGACAATGCGCGCGCTCGACGATCTGGTGCGCGGGGGCAAGGTGCGCTACGTCGGCTTCTCCGACACGCCGGCGTGGAAGGTCGTCGAGGCGCAGATGCTCGCGCGGCAGCACAACGCGACGCCTGTCACCGCGATTCAGATCTCGTATTCGCTCGTGGAGCGCACGGTGGAGGGCGATCTCATCCCAATGGCGCGGGAATTCGGCCTCGGCGTGACGCCGTGGTCTCCGCTCGCCGGCGGCGTGCTGTCGGGCAAGTACACGCGCGCGAACGCGGCGCAGACGAAAGCGGATCGCGGCGAGCGCGTGACGTCGGCGTTGACCGAGCGCAACTACGCGATTATCGACGTGCTGATCAAAATCGCGAACGAGTTGAATACGACGCCGGCGGCCGTGGCGCTCGCCTGGGTGCAAACACGGCCCGGCGTGACGTCCACCATCATCGGCGCGCGCCGCGTCGATCAGCTCGAGCAGAACCTCGCGGCGCTCGATCTGACGCTCGAGCCCTCGCAGGTCGAGGCGCTCAACCGGGTCTCGGCGCCGGCGCTGAACTTCCCCGCCGGATTCCTGCAGTTCGCGCCCTCGTTCATGCATGCCGGCGCGACCGTCAACGGCGAACCGTCACAGGTGCCGCCGATGATGCCCAGGAGCGACGCCGAGCGCTACTGACGCGAACGCCGGCGCCAGTTCAAATCCGCGCGCCGCGCCATTGAGCGATCTGACATGCGATCAGCGCGGCCGGCATGACGTCGGCCGCACCGCGAACACTCCGCATGGGCACGCTGGAGGGCGGATGTTCGTGGCTACGAAAGCGTCACGTTCTGCAGGCGCTTGGACACAAATGTCGAGATGTTGACGTGATGTGTCGCGAAGCCGTCCAGAATGGATCCTCGAGACCAACAAATATGTTCTCGTGAATCTTCGCTCGGACATTTTGGTCTAACGTACCTGCCGCTTCCGACGCCGCGTGCCGCGCGAATCTGCGCCAATCTCGGGGGATTTCTCCGAACGCGGCGCGCGTCCGCGCAGCACATGTGGCGTCCGTTTTGCTTTCCTCGTGCCGAACGCGAAAGACCAGCGACTGTTGGCGGGCTGCTGACGCAGCGCGCACGGAACGCGTCTGTCTTTTCTCGCACGCGCGCCGATCGCGGCGGCGATGCAGGAGGCCAAGGGGTTCACCATGACGACTAAGAGCGGTACGACGGCACTCATCCTCCGGCTCGGGGTTCTCGCCGTGTGTCTCGGCGCCCCGCAGTTCGCCGCGGCGCAGGACGCGCCCAAACCGGACTCGCCGAAGCCGGCCGATGCGACGCCGCCCGCGCCGGATCCGGACAAGGTGACGCTGAACTTCTTCAAGGGCACCGAGGTCGGCGGCCTGGTCGACACCTACTATCTGTACAACTCCACCAAGACCGCGCCGCTGTTCCACGCGTTCGACTCGAAGCAGAACTCGTTCGACGTCAGCATGGCCGAGATCTGGCTCGCGAAGGCGCCTTCGTCGGATTCACCGATCGGCTACAAGATCCGGATGAACTTCGGATCCGCGCCCGATCTGATGGCCGCGCTGCCGGGCGAGTCGTCGTACAAGAACATCGAAGAGGCGTACGGCAGCTACCTGGCGCCGGTCGGCAAGGGCCTGCAGATCGACGTCGGAAAATTTGTGACAAACGCCGGCGCCGAAGTCATCGAGGCGAAGGACGACTGGAACTACTCGCGCTCCCTGCTGTTCCAGCTCGCGATTCCGCTCTATCACGCCGGCGTGCGGCTGACGTATTCGCCGAGCGACAAGGTCACGCTGATGGGCGGCGTCGTGAACGGCTGGAACGACGTCAACGACAACAACACGGGCAAGACGGTCATGGCGTCGGTCACGGTGAAGCCGACCGGGGCGCTGTCGATCGTGGAGAACTACATCGGCGGCCCCGAGCAGCCCGCCAACAACTCCAACTGGCGCACGCTGTCGGACACGGTCGTCAGTTACACGGTGAATCCCGTGGTCAGCCTGATGGCCAACTACGACTACGGCCGCGACACGAACAGCCTGAACGGAGCATCTGTGACATGGCAGGGCGTCGCCGGCTACGCGAAGATCCAGGCGAACAAGTGGGTCGCGATCGTGCCCCGCGTCGAGTATTACAACGACCCGGACGGCTTCACGACCGGCACCGTGCAGCACCTGACCGACGGCACGCTGACGCTCGAGATCAAGCCGGCTGACAACTTCATGTGGCGGATCGAGTACCGGGGCGACTTCTCGAACCAGTCGCCGTTCACCGACAGCGCGGGCGCGGCGAAGAAGAACCAGCAGATGATCGAGTTCGGCATGCTCTACTCGTTCAGCTCGAAGTCGTAATTCGGCCGGCGCCCAGGCGGATACAGGGAGCGCGTCCACTCCGGTGTAACGTATGCGGAGCGTTCCCATGCCGGATCCGGTCAGCCTTCCCGCGTCAGCGGCGGGTCTCCCCGAGCAGCTCGAGGAGGCCCGCCGCGAACTCCGCGACGACATCCTTCGCGGCCACGGGGGCCGCGGCGCGCTCGGCCGCTTCTCGGATCGGCTGGACGGCATCGTCCGCCAGATCGCCGCCGCCGCGCCGACGCCCGCGCAACCCTTCGCCGTGGTCGCCATCGGCGGCTACGGACGGCGCCAGCTCAGCCTGCACTCGGACATCGACCTGCTGGTGCTGTTTGCGGGGCACCTCGGCGAGGCCGATGAACGGGTGCTGCGCGCGCTGCTGCACCCGCTGTGGGATCTTGGGCTCGTCGTCGGGCATCAGGTGCGCGAGATCGACGAGTTCGCGCGGCTCGAGATCGACAACCCCGAGTTCCTCATGGCGCTGGTGGACGCGCGGCCGGTGGCCGGCGACCGTTCGCTCTACGATCGCTTCGAGACGGCCTTTCACCAGGCCGGCACGCACGCGCACGTCGTGAGCGCGCTCAACGCGCTGATCGACGAGCGGTACGCGCTCTTCAACTCGACGCTCTATCAGCTCGAACCCGACGTCAAGGAATCGCCCGGCGCGCTGCGCGATCTGACGGCGACGCGCTGGATCGCCGCGCTCACCGATCCCTCACTCGTCCGCCGCGGCGTGGACGACGCCTCGAAGATCGAAGAGGCGGAAGAGTTCCTGCTGCGCGTGCGATCGATCCTGCACCTCGAGAGCAAGCGCAATCACAACCAGCTCACGCACCAGCTGCAGGAAGTCGCCGCCGACATCCTCGGCTACCCTGGCGCCTTCCCGCAGCAGCGCGTCGAGCGGCTGATGAGCGATTACTTCCGGCATGCGCGCAGCGTCGCGCGTCTACTCGCGTGGATGCGGCGGAATGCGCCGGTGCCGGCCGGCCTCAACCTCGGGCGTGGCGGTGACGGCATCCGCTTCATCGACTCGCGCCTCGCCGCCGTGCAGCCGGCCACCTGGCTCGCCGCGTTTCAGGCGGCGCTCGATGCCAACTGTCCCGTCGCCGACTCGGCGCTGGCCGTGATCCGCCAGCACGCCGAGCGTTTCCGCGTCGAAGACTTCTTCCCGACACCGGCGCACCGTGCCGCGCTGCTCCAATTTCTCAAGCCCGCGCAGGGACTCTACGCGCGGCTGTCGGAGATGCACGACTGCGGCCTGCTCGGGCGCATGTTTCCGCCGTTCCAGGCGATCACGTACCGCGTCGTGCGCGACTTCTTCCACAAGTACACCGTGGACGAACACACGCTGCTGACGATCCGGAATCTCGAGCGCCTGGCGACGCGTCCAGCGTCCTATCGCTATCGCTTTGCGTAGCTGCTGCGCGAAGTGCACGAGCCCGAGCTGCTCGTGCTCTCGCTGCTGCTGCACGTCGTGGGCATGTGGCTCTACGACGACCACCAAGTG
>CAZOIK010000245.1:0-11201 GCA_964579765.1 uncultured Bifidobacteriaceae bacterium | reverse complement strand
GACGAGGAAGCGCGCGAGGTCGCGCAGCAGGTACGGCTTGCTGCTGTCGCGCTTCGGCTCGAGACCGAAGTCGAGCATGATGGCCTCGATCAGCTCGCGCGCGTCGAGCATCGTGTTCATCAGCCGCGCGATCGACGTCTTCTGATCGAGCGCCCGCAGCACCGTCTGCAGCATCGTCGTCTTGCCGCAGCCGATTTCTCCGGTGATGACGATGAAGCCGGCGTGGCCTTCGAGGCCGTACCGCAGGTGGCTCAGGGCCTCCCTGTGGACGCGGCTGGGATACAGATAGCTGGGATCGGGCGTCAGCGAGAACGGCCGCTCGCGTAGCCCGTAAAAGCGTTCATACATGACGGCCCGACCTCCGGGCAGGGCGCACAGGCGCGTCGAGCGCCGGCGCGACGTGCGTGCACGCGCGCCAGTAGTCCTGAGGGGAGTCGATCTCGATCCAGGGAAATCCGCGGTGGTCGATCGCGTGCAGCGGGCGTCGGCGGCTGAAGCGCGCGAACGCCGCCGGCAGCCAGTCTCTGAGGCCGCCGCTGCGCACGAGCGTCGTCAGCTCCTCGACGAGCACGGTCGCGCCGGCGGCGCCGAACTTGGCGATCCCGATGTTCTCGCCGTCGGCCTCGTGCGGGTGCATCGCCTTCGAGATGTCCACGACGCGGCCGCGGCGGACGCGGACCTTCATCTCTTCGTCGGAGTACTCCTCGCCGGTGCAGGCCGGCGACACGAGCAGCGCGTCCTCATAGCGCGACGAGACGAGATCCACCAGCATCTGGCGGTGGAAGAGGACGTCGCAGTTCATGACCAGAAACCCCTCGGCGAGCAGGTCGCGCGCGAGCCAGAGCGAGTAGAGGCTGTTGGTGACCGCGAAGCGGCCGTTGTGGACGAAGTCGATCGTCGGGCCGCAGACGCGCCGGACGTCGAGCGATCGATAGCCCGTGACGACCGCGATGCGCGTGAGGCCGCACGCCCTGAGCGCCTCGAGCTGACGCTCGAGCAGCGTCCGCCCGCCGACCTGCGCGAGGCACTTCGGGCGGTCGCCGGTGATCTCGCGCAGCCGGCCGCCGCGCCCCGCCGTGAGGATGACCGCTCTCATGCGTGCCCTGTGACCGCCGCCAGAAGCACGCGCCCGCGCGCCGTGCCCTCGAGCAGCTTGGAAAGGTAGAAGCGGCGTTCGGCGGCGCTGACGCCGAACGCCAGGAACGTCGCGACGTACACCAGCGCGGCGACACCCATGTTCGCGAGGACGGGGAGGAGCGCGAGCGGCACGAGCGGCCGCGTCGCGACGATGTAGACCGCCGTCGCCGCTGCCGGCCATACCGCCGGCCAGACGGCGTCGGCGAACGCGCGCGTGAGCGGAAGCTCGACGCGGCGGCAACCGGCGGGGAAGAGCACGAACAGCGCGGCCACGCTCACGGGCACGAGCGTGCCGATGGCGACACCCGCGATCCCGATCGCGCGCGCGAGGACGACGCTGAGGCCCAGGTTCACGATCGCCGTGACGACGTTCGTGACGGCAACGAGCCGGTGCTTTTCCGAGCCTTTCAGCACGGTTGACGACGTCGCGTTGCCCACGCGGACGATTACGGTCAGCGCCAGCAGCTGCACGACGATCACGCTGCCGGAGAAGTCCGGGCCCACCCACGCGCGGACGAGCGGACCAGCCGTCAGCATCAGCGTGACGGCAATCGGAATCACGGTCGCCAGCGACACGCGCGTGCCGATCAGGAAGAGCGACTGCAGCCGATCGAGGCGGCTCGAGGCCGTGTGATCGACGACGTTCGGAAAGAGGATGTCGTTGAGCTGGTTCGTCAGCCGCTGCGTCGTCTCGGCGAGGCGCTGGCCGACGGACCAGACGGCCACCGCCGTCGTGCCCAGGATCATGCCGATGACGATCGCGTCGATCGAGTAGTTGAGCTTGTTGGCCCAGTCGATGAGCAGCATGTAGACGCTGAACGACGTCACCTCGCGCACGCGCGCGCGGCGGAAGTGCCGCGGGCTCAGGCTCAGCTGCGGGAACACGCGATACGCGTTGAGCCGGTACACGAAGTACGTCAGCACCCGCACGGTCGTCGTCGCCGCGACCAGGGCGATGAGACCGTGGCCCGTCCACAGCACCGCGACGTTCACCAGGGCGACGATCACGCTGGCGATCGTGCCGGTGACGTTGTTGACGTCGTACCGCTGAAAGCCGTTGATGAGGGCGCCGAACACGCTGAACGTCGTGCCCAGGGCGACGTTGACGCTCGTGACGAGCAGCACCATCCGGCCGACGTACAGCTCGTTCGGCGTGACGTGGAGCACGCGATCCAGGAAGATCGCGATCACGATGGCGACGACATACGTGATGGCGCCGAACAGCGCGAAAAGGTAGAAGGTCGTGCTGCAGATCTCGTTGAGCCCGCGCATGTCGCGCCTGGCCCGGTACTGGGCGACGAATTTGACGAGCGCGCCGGAGTACCCGAGATCGAGCACCGAGAAGTACGCGGTGATGGACGTGGTCAGGATCCACAGTCCGTACGCCGCCTTCCCGAGGTGCGAGACGTTGAAGGGCAGCAGGAGCAGCCCGACGATCATCTCCACGATGATCGCGAGATAGCGCGTGGACACGTTCCGGGTGACCGTCCGGACCTCGCTCATCGGCGTCACTGCGCGCCCTTCGCGCAGACAATCACCTTGACGGTGTCGAGGGCGATGGTGAGATCGAACGCGATCGACAGGTGTTTGATGTAGTAGAGGTCGTAGCGCAGCTTCTCCATGGCGTCCTCGATGGAGGAGCCGTAGCGGTAGCGCACCTGCGCCCAGCCGGTGACGCCGGGTTTCACCGCGTGGCGTTCGGCGTAGAACGGGATCTGCGCGGTGAGCTGCTGCACGAAGTACGGCCGTTCGGGACGCGGTCCGACGAAGCTCATGTCGCCGCGCAGGACGTTGACGAGCTGCGGCAGTTCGTCCAGCCGCGTGAGGCGGATGAACCGGCCGACGCGCGTCACGCGGCTGTCGTGGCTCTTGGCCCAGACCGGCGTGCCCTGTTCGGCGTCGCTCCGCATCGACCGGAACTTGCAGAGCGTGAACAGCCGATCGTTCTCGCCGACGCGCTCCTGCCTGTAGAGGATGGGCCCGGGCGAGTCGAGCCGGATGGCGATGGCCGTCAGCAGCATCAGCGGCGCCGCGAGCACGAGGCCGATCGCTGCGACGACGACGTCGAGGAGCCGCTTGAACACGCGCGTCGTCCGGCTGGCGCGGAAGCCGTCCGAGAAGATGAACCAGCTCGGTGTCAGGCCGTCCGTCAGGATCTTTCCCGTAATCCGCTCGTAGGTCGTCGCCGCGTCCTCGATTCGGACGCCGGAGAGCTTCGCGCGCAGCAACTCCTGGATCGGCAGATGGCCGCGCCGATCGGAGATGGCGACGATGACGCGGTTGATCTGGTGGAGGCCGGCCAGCCGCGCGACGTCGATGGCCGTGCCGAGCAGCGGCAGGTCGAGTCCCGCCACGTCGGCCGCCGACTCGTCGTCTTCGGCGAGGTAGCCGACGATGCGGTACGCGAAGTCGTGCTGCGACTGAATCTGGCGCGCGACCGTGCGCGCGACGGGCCCGGTGCCGACGAGCAGCACCCGCTCCTCGAGGTGCGGATCGCGCGTGAGGCCGTCGAAGGCGAAGCGCCAGGCCGGCACGACGATCAGCAGCAGGCCGAGCGAGGTGAGAAACACGCCCTGGCCGATCCTGATCGCGGGCATCAGGACCGACGCCACCGCGAGCACGAGCGCCGCGGTGCCCGCCGCCCGCATCACGCGCACGAGCAGCTCGGCCTTCGAGTGCACGAGCGTCAGGTCGTAGAGGTCGTTGTAGTAGAAGCAGAGCTCGCACACGGCCGTCGCGAGCGCGATCTTCCAGAACGCGTCGGCGCCGTCGAGAATCGGGCCGCGCACGCGCGCGGCCGCCAGGATGGAGCCCGAGATCAGCAGCGTCTCGAAGCCGAACACCGTCAGCCCCTTCGCCGAGACGTGCCGGTTGAACAGCTGCATGCGCTACGCCGCTTCGTTGAGCACGACGCCGAGCAGCCGCGACGCCTCGATCGTCTGCATGGCGTCCTGGATCGACGCCTTCGGGGTGACGCCTGCGCGCACGACGAGCAGGATGCGATCGGCCAGCGGCTCGAGCAGTCCGAGATCGACCATCGGCAGCGCCGCCGGCGTGTCTACGACGACGCGATCGAACTGCGACCGCAGGCTGTCCACGACCCGCCGCATCGTCGGCGTGCCGAGGAGCTCGGCGGGATGCTCGACGCCGTCGCCGGCGCGCAGCAGCGTGATGCCGGCGGGCTCGACGAGCGTCAGCGCCTGATCGAGCGTCGCGCGGCCGGCGAGCACGTCCACGAGACCGGGGCCGGCGTCCTCGACGCCGAACATCTGCTGCAGCTTCGGCGAGCGCAGGTTGCCGTCCACGAGGCACGTCGGGCGCTGGTACTCGCGCGCCAGGGTGAGGGCGAGATTCGCGGCCGTGACGCTCTTGCCTTCGCCGACGCCCGGGCTGGTGACCAGGATGATCCGGGCGGGGCTGGCCTGATCGGCGTGCACAATGCGGGCGCACAGGCTGCGGTACTGGCGCGCGGTCGCGCTGTCGGGGGAATGGGCCGCGACCAGCGTGCGATCGATGCGGCGTACCGTCACCGTCCGCGCGGGCCCGTGCAGCGCGGCGGCGGCGGGCGAGGTCACCGGATCGGCGACCGCCACCGCGGGCATCTCGAGGGACGCCTGGTCGGGCAGCGGACGGAGGCGCAGCGTCGCGCCGTCGCGCTCGGCCTTGTCCAGGATGTTCTGCATGCGGCTCATGACGTTCTCCTCAATTGGTCCGGTTGACGTAGTGCGGACCTTCAGGTCCGCCAATCGGCAGGCCTGACGGCCTGCACTACATGGCAACGTGCGCATCACACCGCGATGTGCGCGATGCTCCCCAGAATCGGCAGGTCCATCTCTTCGCGCAGCTCGCGCTCGTCGTGGACGGATCCGTCGGCGTACTCGCGAAGCAGCGTGAGGCCGGCGCCGAGGATCAGGCCCACGGCGATCGAGCCGAGCATCACGCGCATCGGAATCGGCTTGAGCGGCGCGTCCGGGAACGTCGCCGCGTCGAGCACCTCGAAGCGCTCGCCGCTCATGTTGCGCTCGACGTTGGCGGCAATCGCGGCGGCGCGCTGCTTGGAGGAGAGCTCCGAGTACTGCTGCTTCTCCAGATCGTAGTCGCGCTGGATCGTCGCCAGCTGCTGCTCGACCATCGGCTCCGCGTCGATGCGGGCCTG
Source organism: uncultured Bifidobacteriaceae bacterium (assembly GCA_964579765.1). Lineage (GTDB taxonomy): Bacteria > Acidobacteriota > Vicinamibacteria > Vicinamibacterales > CAVVIG01 > DATNBT01. Next base: position 5,908 of record CAZOIK010000245.1, on the reverse strand, counting down.
GTAGCGCGCGATGGCGGCCTGCGTGTCGGCGACGTCGTGCTCGAGATTCTGGATGCGGTTCTGCGAAACGTCGCGGTCGGCGATGAGCTGCAGATACGCGGGATTGCGCTGCAGCCGCGCGAGCCGGTCGGCGCGGGGCTGCTGCTGCGCGGCGGCCGCGTCCTTTTTCGCGAGGGCGAGCTCCTCGCGCAGGCGCTGGACCTCGGGATGCTTGTCCGTGTACATCGTCTGCGCGGCGGCGAGGTCGCGCTGGAGCGAGGCGACGCGCGCCTCGGGCGACAGCGGCGCGTCGCTGCGCGCGCCCGGTTCGTCAACCGTGTTCTTGTCGATCGCGTCGATCTGCCGGTTGATGAGCGTGAGGTGCTCGCGCTCGGATCGGATCTGCGTGTCGTCGGAGGACAGCTGCTGCCGCAAGCCGCCGAGCATCGCGAGGTTGGCGCCCGCCTGCTCCGGCAGCTGGCCCATGTGCTCTTCTTTCGCCTGCCGCAGGCGCGTCTCGAGCTGGTTCATGCGCGCGAGGCTCGCCGCGACCTGCGCGCCGATGAACGCGGTCGTGTCCTCGGCGTGCTCCGTGCGGACCTTCGAGTTCTCCTCGACGAACACGTGGCCGAGCCGGTCGGCGACGCGTTGCGCGCGGCCGGGCTGCGAGTCGGTATAGGAGATGACGAACGTGTCGAGGCGGCGCGGTTCGCCCGTCGTCACGACCGGATCGGGCACCTTGATGTCGATGTTCGCCCGCAGGGTGTCCACCGCGCTGTCGGTGCTCCCGTTCGGCGCCAGGCCCTCGTCGTGCACGACGCGCGAGAGGATCGGCTCGCTCACGAGCTGCTGCGACAGCGCCCGCAGCCGCTCCTCGTTGTCGAACGACGCCGTCTGTCCGACGAGCGCCGGCGACACGAGCGGCGCCGTCACGCCGAGCAACGTGGTGGACTTGTATTCCTTCGGCAGATACCGGACCAGCAGCAGGCCGGCGACGATCGAGAGGGCGATCGGCGTGGCCCACCACCAGAGGCGGCGGCGGATCACCGAGACGTAGTCGAGCGGGGAGAAGTGTGTGTTGTCCATCAGCGGATCCTCATGGGCGTGCCGGCGACGATCTGCACGCCGATCTGGTTGTGCGCGAGCGGGTCTGGCAGCCCGACGGTCTGCCGGACGCCGACGAAAAAGGCCTCGATGTGCACCGCGGGACGCACGGCGTAGCCGACGGTGCCCTGCAGCCAGATCGATCGCAGCTGGGGCAGCGCCACCACGAGCGGATCGCTGCGCTGCCACGAGGCCGAGTCCTGGGTATACAGCCGGCGCGTGATCGGCATCCGGATGCTCGCCGTGAGGTCTTCGTTCTGCATCGTGCCGCCGAAGCCGAACGACGGCACGTACGAGCGGTCGAAGCTCAGGTTCACGATCGTGGACCGCACGTTCCTGGCGAGGCCGAGCTTCCAGCTCGGGCCGGTGCGCGGCGGCCCGAACGCCGTCACGCCGAGGCGCGACACGCCGCCCGACGCGAACACGTGGAGGTTGCTGGTCAGGGCGCGGTCGAAGCCGGCCATGACGTGCTGGATGTCGAACACGTCGTTGGCCGTCCCGATCGTCGCGTGCTGCACGTCGCCGTCCACGGTGAACGTCGTCCGCTCCGAGAGGCGCTCGCGCAGGCTGACGGCGCCGCCGAAGCTGTTGCCGCCGAGCAGCAGCGCCGCGAACGTCTGGTTCGGATCGAACCGCGCCTGCTGGAAGCTGCCCGTCGTCGTGATCGTCATGCGTTTGCTCACGAGGTGCTCGAGACCGACGTCCACCGTGTCGGTGAACACGCCGACGCGGACGAACGGCACGCCGGTGAGCTCGAGGAACTCGGTCGTCGGCGCGGCCGTCGCGCTGCCGTCCACGAACAGCGTGCTGCGCTTCGACAGCTTCCGCCGCATCGTCAGCCCGGCGTGCTGGTCGTAGCTGTTCAGCGTGTCGAGCGTCTGGTAGCCGACGAACGCCCCGTCGTACTCCGCCGAGAACTGCGAGCGCGGGCTGTTGAAGTCGAGCTCGCCGCGGGGGTTGACGGTGTTGACGTAGTCGTGGACGAGCGGCGTGCCCGGTCCCTGCACCAGCACGTTGTCGTCGTAGACACGCGCAAAGGCCAGCGAGGGCGAGATCGTCCAGCCCGGCGTGGCGGTGCCGGTCGTCCCCGGCGAACTGCCGAGGCCGATGACCTGGGCGCCGGCCGGCGCGGCACTACAGATGAGCGCCGCAAGCCACACGACGAGTGTGCGAACGTGGATCGTCATCGCGTTCCTCTAGTCGGGAACGACCACCGTGTCGCCGGCGTGGAGGTAGACGGGCGCGCTGCCGCGGATGGCGTCCTTGTAGTTGAAGTGCGTCACCTCGCCGCGCCGGTTGGACTTGCGGAGAATGCGGATGTTCTTCTCGTTGGCGAAGTCCTTGAGACCGCCGGCCATCGCGAGCGCCTGCAGCACCGTGAGTTGATCGTCCTGCAGCGTGACGGCGCCCGGATGGTTGACCTCGCCGGTGACGTACGCGATCGGCGGCTTCGTCTCGACGACGATCACCGTGACCACGGGGTTCGTCATGTAGGTCTTGAGCTGCGTCGCGATTGCGTCGCGGAGCTGAATCGGCGTCTTGCCGTCCGCCTGGACGTCGCCGATGAGCGGCAGCGTCACTTTGCCGTCGGGCCGCACCTGCACGTTCTGCGAGAGCTGCGCGTCCTTGTACACCTCGATGCGGAGCTTGTCGCCCTGGGCGAGACGATATTCGCTGCCGCCCGACGACGGCGTGACGATGGTCTCCGGTCCGGCCGCGCGTGCACGTGGCACGGCGCCCGGCGCGGCGATGATTCCGAGCGCCATCGCGAAGACAAACGATGTGGTGAGCTTCATGGCGTTGGACCTCAGTTCTGATCGGTGGACGAAGGCGGCGCCGCGCGGAACGACGCCACCGGGTGCGACACAGCCCAGCGCTTGAGCGACTCGGCGCCCATCGCGTGCGTCGGGTACGACGCCGCGCCGAGCGCGATCTGCACGGGGGTCGAAAAGGGGTGCTGCTCGAGCTTCGCCATCAGGCGATCGACGACGCGCATGGATCGCTGGTAGTCGGTCGAGCGCAGGACGAGGGACAGCGTGCCGGCGTCGGTGTAGCCGAGCAGGTCGCGGTCGCGCATCTCGTTGTTCAGGACTTGCGCGATCTCGTGCATCGTCTCGTCGTCGGCGCTGATGACGCTGCCGTTCAGATCGCGCGTCGTCTCGATCGTGACGAGGCTGAGGCAGCTGTTCGCGCGCATGGCGTGTCGCAGTTCACGATTGAGCACGAAGCGGAACGCCGTCGGCGCCAGCAGCTTCGAGTTCTGCGGGAAGAAGGTGCCGGGATTCATGGCGTGGGCGCCTTGTCGAGGCCGGCGTCCTTGATCTTGTAGAGCAGGGCCTTGTAGCTGATGCCCAGGATCTGGGCGGTTTCCTTGCGGTTCCAGCGCGTCTGCTGCAGCATGCGGAGGATCAGCACCTTCTCGGCTTCGCGCGCGGCGATCCGCGAGATGTCCTTGAGCGACGTGCCGTCGGCGGCCGCGGCGGCTTCAGCCGCGGCGGCGGCCGGGGTCAACGGCGCCGGAGGAGAAGAAGGTGGCGGCGAGGCCGGCACCGAGGGGTCGGCCGCTGGGATCGGCGACGCCGGTGAGAGGGATGTGGCCCGCCGCGCCGCCACCGGGAACCCGAGGCCGATCTCCTTGCGGACCGGCGACTCGGTGCCCAGAACGACAATGCGTCTGACGAGGTTCTGCAGTTCGCGGATGTTGCCGGGCCACGCGTACTCCATGAAGAGCTGCATGGTCTCGGGCGACACCTCCGAGTAGGGACGCGAGTATTCCGCGGAGTACTTCCTGAGGAAGTACTCGGTGAGCACGGGGATCTCGTCGCGCCGCTCGCGCAGCGGCGGCAGGTCGATCGAGACGACGTTTAGGCGGAAGAAGAGATCTTCCCTGAAATGCCCCTCGGCGCACGCCTTCGGCAGGTCCTTGTTGGTCGCGGCGATGACGCGCACGTCCACGCGGATGTCCTGCTTGCCGCCGAGCCGCGTGAACTCGCGATCCTGGAGCACCTGCAGCAGCTTCGCCTGCAGCGGATAGCTCATGTCGCCGATCTCGTCGAGGAAGATCGTCCCCTTGTTGGCGAACTCGAACTTGCCCGGCTTCTGCTGAATCGCGCCGGTGAACGCGCCGCGCTCGAACCCGAACAGCTCCGACTCGAGGAGCTCCGTCGGCAGCGCCGCGCAGTTGACTTTCACGAACGGCTTGTCGCGCCGCGCCGACGACGCGTAGAGCGCGCGGGCGACGAGCTCCTTGCCGGTGCCGCTCTCGCCGCGGACGAGCACCGTCACGTCGGTGCCGGCCACGCGCTCGATCAGCTCTTTCACTTCACGCATCTCCGCGCTGTCGCCGAACACCATCGGGTGCGTGTTGGGATGCTGCAGGCCGTTGCGCAGCACGGAGACGTCGCGGTTGAACCGCCGCTGGCGCAGCGCGTCGGCGAGCAGCGCTTCGAGGTCGGCTTCGTCGAACGGCTTGCTGATGAAGTCGAACGCGCCGAGCTTCATGGCCTGCACGACGGTCGTCGTACGGCCCTGGCCCGAGATCACGATCACGGGCACTTCGCGATCGATCTTCTTGAACGCCGCGAGCGCGCCGAGGCCGTCCATCGAGCCCGGCATCACGACGTCCATGATGACGGCGTCGGGGCGATCGGCGGTGTAGAGCGCCACCGCCTGCTCGGCGTTGTGGACGCTGGCACCGCGATAGCCGAGGCCGTCGAGAAACATCCGCAGGAATTCGCAGATGCCCGGGTCGTCGTCCACGACCATGATCTGCGGTTTGTGACTCATCTCTTCTCTCGCCTCACTTCGACTCGACCACAAAGCAATCTCAATGCCGCGAACGGAAGGGGTTTTCGCTCTGGATGAGCGGCATCGACCTCAGCCGCGCGAACGGTCGAGCGCGCGCGCGCACGTATTGCGGAAAACCGATTCGCAAAAACGCGAACGCAATTCGCGGCGCGCGCGCGCGCCGCGATCGCGCGACGCACGCGCGTACGCGGCATGTTTGTTGAAGATTTCGTGTGCTGAACGCTGACCCGAGGAGCAGGCAATGACGAGCAGAGTGTGGCTGCGGATCGCGGCGATCATGGTTCCGATCGGCGTGTTGACGACGACGCTGGGTGCGCGATCGATCGGAAGTACGGTCGAGCTCGCGGGCGGCACGCTCCGTCTGTATATTCCGGAATCGATCGAACTGTTCGCCGCGGGCGCGCTGCTCGTGGCCATCGCGGCCTCAACCGAGCGCGTGATGCGGCGTCATCTGGGCAACGCGTGAGCAAGAGTGTGACGCGCGCTGCTTAGTGCTCGACGTCGTGATTGGCGCGCGCGAGGATCCCCGACAATTCCGAACAGGGAACAGGTTTTCCGAAGTACCACCCTTGCGCGCGATCACAGTTCTGCGCGCGCAGATAGCTGAGCTCGGCTTCGGTCTCCACGCCTTCCGCCGTCACTTCGAGACCGAGCGCGTGGCCCATGCTGATCACGGCCGCGACGAGCGCGCTGTTGACGGGGTCGTTGCCGCAGTTGCGCACGAACGACTGATCGATCTTCAGCGACGTCAGCGGAAAGTCCTTCATCAGCCCCAGGCACGAATAGCCGGTGCCGAAGTCGTCCACGGTGATCGTCATGCCGAGATCGCGGCACGCCTTCAGGTGATCGAGCACGCGATCGGGATGGTGCATGATGCCGCTCTCGCTCAATTCGAGCTCGAGGAGCCGGAAGTCGTAGCCGATCTCGCCGACGAGCGCGCGCAGGCGGCGCACGAGCGCCGGGTTGTCGAAATGGCGGCGCGACAGGTTGACGGCCACGCGCAGCGAGCGCGTGTAGG
>CAZOIK010000244.1:0-2527 GCA_964579765.1 uncultured Bifidobacteriaceae bacterium | reverse complement strand
CAGTCCATCCCTCGGTGGATGCGGTTTGCGCGCGGGTTTCGGAGCGTCCCGATTAGCACTCACTACTACGGCGTTACTCGTTAGCAGACTCCAGCAGTTCGATCGGCGCACCATCATCCACGGTGAACGCGACCCGCACTCCGGGTGACGGCGAGCTCGGCGGAATGAGGATCTGGCGTCCTGGGAGCGCCGTGTCCAAGAATCAGCTATTGAGGCAGCAACCACCCCCACAGATTCCCGTCCGGTGCCTGCTCGGCGTGAATCTGGATGTAGTACCACCCGCGGCGCAGCGTGTCGATTTGAATCCGGGTCAGCGCGATCGAGCCGCTCACGGTGCCGCTCGCGCGCTTGTCGATCGTCAAATCGAATTCGACCGGGCCGCGAACGCCGCGCTGGCCCATGTGCACCTGCGCGATCGTGGCGGGGCTTTTCATGCCTTCGAAGGTGCCGGAGATGACGAGCGTGCTGCCCATGAGCACGGCGGTCACAGCGCCCGTGCCCGTGATCTTCGACGCCGTCGAGGTCTCGACCGGCACCGGGCTGAGCCGCGCGTGAAACTGGGTGGCGGGCGGGCGCGCGGCTTGCGCGAGCAGGGCGAGCGCGATGCCAAGAGCTCTCATCGCGCTCCACCCTACAACAACTCCGCCTCTACTTGTAGATGAACTGCCGGCCTGAGTTCTCGCCGGTCGGATACCACGTGTTGATCGGCTGCACCGCGCCGCGCGCCGCCTCGCCGAACGTCACGTGCAGATCGGCCCGGATGTCGCTCGGCCGATCGACGACGCGCGCGAACTGCGTGAGGTACACCGTCTTGCCGTCGCGGCTCGACACCCGCACGAGGCCGAAGGCGATGCCGCCCTCCGGCACCTCGAACGCGTACGTGCCGGCGGCGAGCACGATGCCGGGAAGCGCCACGGGCGCGCTGAACGTGAGGAACTCGCGGTGGGTGTAGTTGCTCACCCAGCCGTTCGCCGCGCGTGTGGGCTGTGCCGTCAGCCCGAGAAGGAGAACGCCGACCGCCGCCGCCGAGACAATACGTGCGAACATCGTCTTACCCTCCTTGCAGAGAACGCGAGCAACGCCGGTGGATGAATCCATTGCCGCTGAAGGGCAGCCGGCCTCGCATCTCCGTTCGTGGGTATACGCGCATCGACGTGTGACACAGGCTCAGAGGTACACTGACAGCGGCTTGCCGACACAACTGGCTGACTGGACGGCCGCGGCCGCGTCGGGCGTCCTGCTGGTGCTCAGCTTCCCGAAATTCGGCCATCCGGTGTTCGCGTGGATCGCGCTCGCGCCGCTGCTGCTGGCGCTCGTGTCGCGCGTGTCGATGCTCCGCGCATTCGGGCTCGGCCTGACCACCGGCGTCATCTACTTCGCCGGCACGCTCTACTGGATGTCGGGCGTGATGGGGCGTTACGGCGGGCTCAACACGGCCGTCGCGATCGCCGTCAACGCCGCGTTCGTCGCGTACGTCGCGCTCTATCCCGCGCTCTTCGCCGTCGTCATGCGGCGGCTGACGATTGCGTTCGAGGCGCGGGCCCTCCTCGCCGCGCCGTTCGTATGGACCGCGACCGAGCTGGGCCGCTCGTACTTGTTTACGGGCTTCCCCTGGGTGCCGCTCGGCAACAGCCAGGCGACGTTCCTCTCCGTCGCGCAGGCGGCCAGCGTCTTCGGCGTGTTCGGGCTGTCGGCGCTCGTCGCGAGCGCGAGCGCGGCCGTGGCGGCGGTCGTGCTGAGGCGCGCCTTCCGTCCGGCGGCCATGGTCGCCGCGGGGATCGCGCTCGTCGCCGTGTGGGGACACGCGCGTGCGCGTGCCGCCGCGTTGACGCACGAGGGGACGCCGATTCGCGTGGCGCTCCTGCAGCCGAACGTCCTCGAAGAAGAGCGTGAGAACGTCGCCAACGCGCCGAAGATCCTGCAGCGCGATCTGACGATGACGCGTGAGGCGCTGGCGAACGACGGCGTCTCGCTCGTCGTCTGGCCAGAGTCCGGGCTTTCCCCGTACACGATCGAGGACTACCCGCAGGTCGCCGCGCTCATCCGCGGTCTCGCGGTGCAGGCGCACGTGCCGATCCTCGTCGGCAGCGATCAGTATCAGTGGGGCGTCGTCGATGGGCGCCGCGAGGTGGAGAAGAGCTATAACGCGGCGTTTCTGATTCGCCGCGACGGGACCACCGGGGCGGTCTACCGGAAGATGCACCTGGTGCCGTGGGGCGAGTACGTGCCGCTCAAGGACTGGCTGACGTTCGTCGGCCCGCTGGTGCAGGCCATCGGCCGCGGCTTCGACGCGGGCACCACGGCGACGCTGCTGCCGGTGGGCACGCACGAGATCAGCACGGCGATCTGCTACGAGATCATCTACCCCGATCTGGTGCGCCGGTTCGTGCTCGAGGGCAGCGAGCTGCTGACGACCATCACGAACGACTCGTGGTTCGGCGCGACGTCCGCGCCGTACCAGCATTTCGAGCAGGCGTCGCTGCGCGCGATCGAGGAGGGCCGCTATCTCGTGCGCGCCGCCAACACC
>CAZOIK010000243.1:0-8084 GCA_964579765.1 uncultured Bifidobacteriaceae bacterium | reverse complement strand
CCAAGCCCGGCCGTCACACGATCCACCTCTGCCGCGCCGAGGCGTGTCAGTCGATGCACCAGAAAGCGACCGAGGCGCACGCGAAGCAGGCGCTCGGCGTCGAGTTTCATGGGACGACGAAGAGCGGTGCCTTTACGCTCGAGCCGGTGTACTGCCTCGGCAACTGCGCGGCGTCGCCGGCCATGATGGTGGACGGCGAGCTCTACGGGCGCGTCACGCCCGAGCGCTTCGACACCATCGTCTCGCAGTGGGAGAAGCGGTGATGGCGGCGACCATCTTCGTTCCACGCGATGCCGCCGCGCTGTCGCTCGGCGCCGAAGACGTGGCGCAGGCGATTGCGGCGGAAGCCAAAGCGCGCAAGATGGACGTCACGATCGTCCGCAACGGCACGCGCGGCATGGTGTGGCTCGAGCCGCTCGTCGAGGTCGCGCTCTCGAACGGCCGCGTCGGCTACGGCCCGGTGACGGTGGAGGACGTGCGATCGCTCTTCGACGCCGACTTCCTGAACGGCGGCGCGCACCGCCTCAACGTCGGTCTTGTCGAAGAGATCCCGTATTTCAAGAAGCAGGAGCGGCTGACGTTCGCGCGCGTCGGCGTGACGGATCCGATCAGCCTCGACGACTACATCTCGCACGACGGCTACCAGGGCCTGATGCGGGCGCTCTCGATGAGCCCGGCGGACATTATTAAAGAGGTGACCGAGTCCGGCCTGCGCGGGCGCGGCGGCGCGGCGTTTCCGACTGGCATCAAGTGGAAGACCGTCGCCGATGCCCCCGGCGCGCAAAAGTACGTCACGTGCAACGCCGACGAGGGGGACTCGGGCACGTTTGCCGACCGCATGCTGATGGAGGGCGATCCGTTCTGCCTCATCGAGGGCATGACGATTGCCGCGTGCGCAGTCGGCGCGACGCAGGGCTACATCTATTTACGGTGCGAGTATCCGCACGCGCATCGCGCGCTCAACGCGGCGATCGAGGCGGCATACGCCCAGAACTATCTCGGCGAGAACATTCGCGGCACGGGCAAGCGCTTCGATCTCGAAGTTCGCCTCGGCGCCGGCGCGTACATCTGCGGCGAAGAGACGTCGATGCTCGAGAGCCTCGAAGGCAAGCGCGGCGAAATCCGTCCGCGTCCGCCGCTCCCGGCCGTCAAGGGGTTGTTCGGCCAGCCGACGATCGTCAACAACGTCATCTCGCTGGCAAGCGTGCCGATCATCCTGCAGAAGGGCGCCGAGTTCTACAAGCACTTCGGCGTCGGGCGCTCGCGCGGGACGCTGACGATCCAGCTCGGCGGCAACGTCAAGCGCGGCGGGCTGATCGAACGGGCGTTCGGCGTCACGCTCCGCGAGATTCTGTACGACTACGGCGGCGGCAGCTACAGCGGCCGTCCCATCCGCGCCGTGCAGGTGGGCGGTCCGCTCGGCGCGTACCTGCCCGAGTCGCAGTTCGACACGCCGCTCGACTACGAAGCGTTCGCGGCCGTCAACGCGCTCGTCGGCCACGGCGGCGTCGTCGTCTTCGACGACACGGTGGATATGGCCCGGATGGCGCGGTACGCCATGGAGTTCTGTGCGATCGAGTCGTGCGGCAAGTGCACGCCGTGTCGCATCGGGTCCACGCGCGGCGTCGAGGTGCTCGACCGCGTGATTGCCGGGCAAAACCGTGAGTTCCACCTGACGCTCGTCGAGGAGCTTTGCGATACCATGTTGAATGGATCGCTCTGCGGCCTCGGGGGCTTGACGCCGTACCCCGTGCAGAGCGCGTTGCGGCATTTTCGGGAAGACTTTGAACGGTGAATCGACTCATCTGGTGATTTGGCGATTTGGTGATCTTTGGTGATCTGATGATTTGATTTCGCGATTGGCAATCACCAAATCGCCAAATCACCAAATGATCCAATTTCGAGAATCCATATGTATTCAAAGGGTTATCACGACAAGGGCACGCCGGCTGTTGACGATCCGAAGAACGTCACGCTCGAGATCGACGGGCAGACGGTCACCGTGCCCGAGGGCACGTCGATCATGCGCGCGGCCGCGCTGGCCGACGTCAACGTCCCGAAGCTCTGCGCCACCGACACGCTGAAGGCGTTCGGCTCGTGCCGCCTGTGTCTGGTCGAGATCGAAGGTCGCCGCGGCTATCCGGCCTCGTGCACGACGCTCGTCGCCGACGGCCTGAAGGTCAAGACTGAGAGCCCCAAGCTCGCGCAGCTCCGCAAGAACGTGATGGAGCTCTATCTCTCCGATCATCGGGGCGACTGCGGCGCGACCTCCGGCACCAGCCGCTGCGAGCTGCACGAGATGGCCGACCGGCTCGGCGTCACCGAGTCGCGTTACGCCGTCGGCGGCGCGAACCATCAGCAGGCGAAGAAGGACGAGAGCAACCCGTACTTCACCTTCGACCAGACCGCCTGCATCGTCTGCTCGCGGTGCGTGCGCGCGTGCGATGAAGTCCAGGGGACGTTCGCGCTGACGATTCAGGGCCGCGGGTTCGGCTCGAAAGTCTCCGCCAGCCAGAACGAACCGTTCCTTGCGTCCGAATGCGTCTCGTGCGGCGCATGCGTCGAAGCGTGCCCCACCGAAGCGCTGATGGAGAAGTCGCTCATTCAGCTCGGCGCGCCGACGAAGGTCACGACGACGACGTGCGCGTACTGCGGCGTGGGCTGCTCGTTCAACGCGGAGTCGAAGAACGGAACCGTGGTTCGCATGGCGCCCAACCGGGACGGCCACGCCAACCACGGCCATGCCTGCGTCAAGGGCCGCTTCGCGTACGGGTATGCGACGCACCCGGATCGCATCACGACGCCGATGATCCGCGCGTCGATCGACGAGCCGTGGCGCGAGGTCAGCTGGGACGAAGCCATCAACCACGCCGCGAGCGAGTTCAAGCGCATCCAGGCGAAGTACGGACGCGATGCTATTGGCGGCATCACCTCCTCGCGCTGCACCAACGAAGAGACGTTCCTCGTGCAGAAGATGGTCCGCGCGGCGTTCGGCAACAACAACGTGGACACGTGCGCGCGCGTCTGCCACTCGCCGACCGGCTACGGCCTGAAGAACACCATCGGCGAATCGGCCGGCACGCAGAACTTCGACTCGGTCATGAAGTCCGACGTGGTCATCGTCGTCGGCGCGAATCCCACCGAAGGCCATCCGGTGTTCGCCTCGCGCATGAAGCAGGCGATCCGGAAGGGCACGAAGCTCATCGTGATCGACCCGCGCGAGATCTCGCTCGTCAAGACGCCGCACGTCAAGGCCGACTATCACCTGCCGGTGCGTCCGGGCACGAACGTCGCGCTGTTCAACGCGATCTCGCACGTCATCGTCACCGAAGGCCTGACGAAAGAGCAGTACGTCGCCGAGCGCTGCGAGATCGACTCGTTCGACAAGTGGAAGGCGTTCGTCGCCGAGGAGCGGAATTCGCCTGAGACCACCGCGGCGTCCACGGGCGTGAAGCCCGAGCTCGTGCGCGCGGCCGCGCGGCTGTTCGCGAAGGCGGGCAACGGCGCCATTTACTACGGCCTCGGCGTCACCGAACACAGCCAGGGCTCGACGATGGTGATGTGCATCGCGAACCTGGCGATGGCGACCGGCAACGTCGGCCGCGAGGGCGTCGGCATCAACCCGCTGCGCGGTCAGAACAACGTGCAGGGCAGCTGCGACATGGGCTCGTTCCCGCACGAGTTCAGCGCCTATCGTCACGTGTCGGACAACGTCGTGCGCGCCGAGTTCGAGAAGGACTGGGGCGTGACGCTCAATCCGGAGCCTGGCCTTCGCATTCCGAACATGTTCGAGGCGGCGCTCGACGGCAGCTTCAAGGGCATGTACGTGCAGGGTGAAGATCCGGCGCAGTCGGACCCCGACACGCAGCACGTCACCGCCGCCTTCAAGGCGATGGAGTGCGTCGTCGTCCAGGATCTGTTCCTGAACGAGACGGCGAAGTACGCGCACGTCTTCCTGCCCGGATCGTCGTTCCTCGAGAAGGACGGCACGTTCATCAACGCCGAGCGGCGGTGCTCGCGCGTGCGCAAGGTCATCGAGCCGCGCGCCGGCTTCGCCGACTGGGAAGTGACGGTGCTGCTGTCGAACGCGCTCGGCTATCCGATGCAGTACCGCCATCCGTCCGAGATCATGGACGAGATCGCGCGGCTGACGCCGACCTTCGCGGGCATCACGTACGAGAAGCTCGATCGGCTCGGCAGCGTGCAGTGGCCGTGCAACGACGAGGCGCCCGAAGGCACGCCGACGATGCACGTCGGCCACTTCGTGCGCGGCAAGGGCAAGTTCTTCGTCACCGAGTACGTGCCGACCGACGAGCGGGCGACGCGCCGGTTCCCGCTGCTGCTGACGACCGGACGCATCCTGTCGCAGTACAACGTCGGCGCGCAGACGCGCCGTACCGGCAACGTCACATGGGCGTCGGCCGACGTCCTCGAGATTCATCCGCACGACGCGGAGGTCCGCGGCATCAAGACCGGCGACATGGTCGGCCTCACCAGCCGCTCCGGCGAGATCGTGCTGCCGGCCGACGTCACCGACCGCGTCCGTCCCGGCGTCGTCTACACGACGTTCCACTTCCCCGAGTCGGGCGCCAACGTCGTGACGACGGAAAACTCGGACTGGGCGACGAACTGTCCGGAGTACAAGGTGACGGCCGTCGAGATCGTCAAGGTGAATCACCCGTCCGAGTGGCAGAAGCGGTTCCACGAGTTCACGGAACGCCAGCTCCAGCTGCTGAAGGGGCGCGAGGTCACACACGCGTGAGAGCCGAACGCCTGGTCTCGATGGCCAACGACATCGGCCACTTCTTCGCCTCAGAGCCGGACAAGACCGAGGCGGCGAAGAGCGTGGCGAACCACATCCGGCGCTACTGGGATCCGCGGATGCGCCGCGAGATGATCGCCTACTACAAGGAGAAGGGCGGCGCCGGGCTCGATCCGCTCCCGCGCTCCGCCGTCGCGCTGCTATGCGAACAGCCGTCCTTGTCGCCTTCGCCGTCGCGCTGAGCGCGTCGTCCCTCGGCGCGCAGCGCCATCACTATCGCCGCACGACCGACTGGGGACAGCTTCCGCCCGGCAAGACCTGGGGCGAAGTGACCTCGGTTGACATCGCGCCGGACGGCACGGTGTTCGTCCTCTCGCGGTGCTTCGCCAAAGACAACAACGGCTGCATCGGCCGCGACCACGAGCCGGCGATCCTCAAGTTCGACAGGCAGGGCAAGCTGCTCAAGGCGTGGGGTGAAGGCATGTTCGTCTTCCCGCACGGCGCGCATCTCGATCGCGAGGGCAACTACTGGACGACCGATTCCCGCGGCGCCAACGGCAGGGGCCACGTCGTCTACAAGTTCAGCGGCGACGGGAAGCTGCTGATGACGCTCGGCAAGCCGGGCGTCGCCGGCAACGGCCACGACACGTTCAACATGCCCACCGACGTGGTCGTCGCGCCGAACGGCGACGTCTTCGTCGCCGACGGGCATCGCGGCTCGCCGAACAGCCGCATCGTGAAGTTCTCGAAAGACGGCACGTACATCACAGAGTGGGGGATGAAGGGCCACGGCCCCGACGAGATCAGCGAGCCGCACACAATCGCGATCGACTCGCAGGGACGGCTCTTCGTCGGCGATCGCGAGAACAACCGGATCAAGATCTTCGATCAGAACGGCACGCTGCTCGACACGTGGAAGCAGTTCGGCCGGCCGAGCGGCATCTGGATCACGAAGGACGACATGATGTACGTCGCCGATTCCGAGTCGGGCCCCGACAATCCCGGCTGGCGCAAGGGCTTTCGCATCGGCAGCGCGCGCGACGGCGTGCCGATCGACTTCATCGAGGATCCCGAATCCACGCGTCCTGATCACAGCGGCGCCGAGGGCGTCGGCGTCGATCCGCAGGGCAACGTCTACGGCGCGGTCGTGCGCCGTCACGGGCTCGACAAGTGGGTCAGGGAAGACTGACAGGCGTTGTTCTCGCCGCGGGCATCCTGCACGCGATCCCCGCGTCCGCGCAGACGGTCAAGCTCCCCGACCTCCTGTCGCGCACGACGGCCTACGTCGAGCAGTTCGTCCAGCAGTTTTCGAGCGTGGTCGCGGAGGAACGGTACCTTCAGCAATCGGAGGGCGCGCCGCACGTCGTCGGGTCGGGCTTCTCCGCGTCGTTCGTGCCGTCCACGCCGGTGAGGCGCGAGCTCGTGTCGGACTATCTCCTCGTCCGCGCGCCCGACTCGAGCACGTGGTACGCGTTCAGGGACGTGTTCTCCGTGGACGGCCGTGACGTGCGCGATCGACAGGAACGGTTGACGGCGCTCTTCCTGCAGCCGGAGTCGTTCGCCATCTCGCAGGCGCAGCAGATCGCGCTCGAGAGCGCCCGCTACAATCTCCAGCCGCTCCGCACGGTCAACCATCCGCTGCAGGCGCTCACGCTGCTGCAGCGGGTTTTCCGCGAGCGCTTCTCGTTTTCGCTGCGCGGTGCGGACCGCAAAGTCGGGCCGGACGTCGTGGCGATGGCCTACCGCGAACGCAAGCGTCCGACCGTGCTCCGCACGCCCGACAACCACGATCTGCCGGCCTCAGGACGCGTGTGGGTCGAGGCGTCCACGGGCCGGATCGTGAGGACCGAACTGGTCGTCGGAGGATCCGATTCAGTGACCACGTCGTTCGCGCGTGACGACGCGCTGCAGATCGACGTGCCCGCCGAGATGCGCGAAGCCTATCCGGTTGGCGACTCGTCGGTGACCGGCGTGGCGACCTACAGCCGCTTCCGCCGCTTCGAGGTCACGACCGAGCAGCAGCTGACGCCTCGATGATCGACTGTAGTGCGGACCTTCAGGTCCGCCGGACGCGGCAGGCCTGAAGGCCTGCACTACATCTCGCCGTTTCGTGAGAGATGCTCGAGGAGCGATGGCATCGTCGCGGTGAGGTCGTCAAGCGTCTCCTCAGTGGGCACTGACTCCCATGGCGCCGGTTTGAAATCCAGTCTTCGCGAGATACGGCGCGAGCGCGTGCGCGGAGGGCGGCACGCCGTCGATCTCCTCGATCAACATCCCTCTCGGCGACTGATCCTCTCCGACGGGCATTCGCGACCGCTCGCGCAGCGCGCGCGCGATCGCCCTGGCGAATTTCGAGCGCAGCGGTTCGGCGTCGGGGAGAAACGTCAACAGCTGGCGGTCACCGCGCGCGAGGTAGGCCGCGAGCGCGCCGTTGACGAGGATCACGGTCGCACCGACCGATCGCGTCGGACCACGCCCGGCCGAAGCCGCGTCAGCGGTGGAGGCGGGCCACCGAATCGCCGCTCCGTACGGATTGGCGGGATCGGTGGCCGACAGCGTCACGACCTCGGTCTCCGTCTCCTCGGAGGTTGGCGTGCGCAGCGAGCGGAGCAGATCGAGCGCACCGGGCAGCGCGAACTGCGTGGCGCCGAGACCGGCGACGAAGTAGCCGCGGCGGATGCGCCCGGCCTCTTCCATCGCCTTCAGCACCGGATACACGGCGCCGAAGCCGCCGCCGACGCTCTCCGAGGCGACGGCCTCGCGCGTGAGGACGCCGTGGCGCGCGAGGAGCTGCTGCGCCCACGCCGCGGCCCATTTCGTCGCGTCGCCTTGGCGGCCCTGAAAGGGTCGCCCTACGAGCACCCATCGTCCCTCCGCGGACGGCGGAACACTGCGCCGCGATCGAAACGCCTGCTCGACGGGCGCGCGCTGACGCCGCCGCGGCGCGCGCGTCTCGGCGAACGCGCGCAGCGCGTGGAACGTGTCGTTGGTGACCAGGCCCTGCCAGACGAGCGACCACAGCGCGTTCACGGTCTCTGCCGGATAGCCGCCGCCCGCCGCGTCGTGAAGCGGACCGAAGAACGACGCGCCGTTCGTAGCGAGGTGATCGAGGATCGCGCGCTCGCGTGGATCCTCCACGCCCCGGTCGTGGTCCGCCTGAAGGCGGACACTACGGGCACCTGAAGTGTCCGGCTTCAGCCGGACCGGCAGCAATGTCGTCAGGCTGTCCGCCAGATACAGCGCAATCCGTCCGTCGCGATCGCCGAGTGGCTCGACGCCGACCCAGACGACCTCGCCGGCTGCCGCGACGGCGTCGAGATCC
>CAZOIK010000242.1:0-28358 GCA_964579765.1 uncultured Bifidobacteriaceae bacterium | reverse complement strand
GGTCTGGAACGAGAACTTCCTGTGGAGTGCGCCCAGCTACTTCGTCGGCGCGCTCGCGGCGGCGGCCGCGGCGTGGGTGATCCAGCGCGGCGGCTACGCGACGGCCTGGCTGACGGCGATGCCGGTCTACCTGCTCTACCGGACGTACAAGGTGTACCTCGGCCGCGTGCAGGACGAACAGCGGCACGTGCGCGAGGTTTCGGATCTCCACCTCGCGACCATCGAGGCGCTGGCGCTTGCCATTGACGCCAAGGATCAGACGGCGCAAAGCCACATCCGCCGCGTCCAGGTGTACGCTGCTGGGCTGGCGCGCGCGCTGGGCATGTCGGACAACGAAATCCAGGGCGTGAAAACGGCGGCGCTGCTGCACGACATCGGCAAGCTCGCCGTGCCGGAGCACATCCTGTCGAAGCCGGGACCGCTCACGCAGGAAGAGTTTCAGAAAATCCGCATCCACCCACAGGTCGGCGCCGAAATCATCAGCGGCGTGCCGTTTCCCTATCCGGTCGCGCCGCTCATCCTCAGCCATCACGAGCGCTTCGACGGCAAAGGCTACCCAGCTGGCCTCAAGGCCGACGACATCCCGCTCGGCGCGCGGATTCTGTCGGTGGTTGACTACTTCGACGCGCTGATGTCAGAGCGGCCGTACCACAAGGCGATGAGCTTCGACGCCGCGATCGGGCTGCTGCGCCAGGAGAGCGGCAAGGCGCTCGACCCGCGTGTCGTGCAGATGTTCATCGAGATGTATCCCGCGCTCGCGGCCGAAGCCGACGCGAGCCAGGAGCCCGCGCGCAAGCTGACGCGCGTCGCCTCGTCGGCGCCCGCGGCGGCTCCTGCGGTCGGCCTCGTCAGCGAATCGCCCACGCGTAAGAACGTGTTCGAGGACATCGCGCTCGCGCACCGCGAGATCTACGCGCTCTACGAGATCGCGCAGGCGATGGGCAGCAGCCTCGGCGTGGCCGATACGATGGCGCTCATCTCGTCGAAGCTCAGCAACATCGTCCCCTTCTCGTGCTGCGCGCTGTTCCTCTACAGCGACGACACGGAGACGCTGCGCTGCCGGTTCGCGACGGGCGTCGAGGCCGAAACGATTCAGCAGCTGACGATCCGCAACGGCCACGGCCTGACCGGCTGGGTCGCCCGCAACCGCCGGCCGCTCGTCAACGCGCGGCCGAGCGCCGACTTCGAAGCCGCCGGCGTGCCCACGCAGACCGCGCTGCAGGCAGCGCTCGTCTGCCCGCTGGTGTTCAACGAGCGCTTCATCGGGACGATCGCCGTTTACCACGTCGATCATTCCGTGTACACGGACGATCACCGGCGGCTGCTCGATCGCATCTCTGAGCAGGCGGCCGCCGTGATCTACAACTCGATTGTGTTCGAACAGACGCAGGAGGACTCGCTCACCGACCCGCTCACAGGCCTCCCGAATACGCGCTTCATGTTCATGCACCTGACACGCGAGCTCGCGCGCGCCGAGCGTCTCAAGACCGAGGTCTCGCTGCTCGTGATGGACCTCGACAGCTTCAAGGACATCAACGACACCTACGGCCACCACGTCGGCGATCGCGCGCTGCGCGAGGTGGCGCAGGTGCTGCGCGGCGGCATCCGGCCGTACGACATCTGCGTGCGGTACGCCGGCGACGAATTCATCGTCGTCCTCTCGGGGTGCGGCGGCGAGGAGGCGGAACGGAAGCGCCTCGAGCTGCAAACCGCCGTTGACCAGATTCAGTTCGACGCGCGTCCCGGCAAGGCGCTGCCGCTCGCCATCAGCATCGGCGCGGCGATCTTCCCGCACGACGGCGATTCGTACGAAACGCTGCTCGCGACGGCCGACAGCCGCATGTATCGCGACAAGACCCGCCGCAAGCGCCAGCTCGGCGTCGAGCCCCGCGACTCACAGCCGCCGCGCGCGACCTCGCCGACAGCGAGCCTCTCCGACGTGGATCTGAAACGATCCGCACAGGGAATTCTGTAGTCTGGAGACTATTCAACCCAGTCCGGACTCAGTCCCGTCAACCCGGTCCAGAACAGCGCCAGACCGGTAGCGCCGACGACGAGCGCGCCGCCTTCGACGAACCACGACGAGTAGTGGCCGCCGAATTCAATCCACGCGGCGGGGATGATCAGCGCGGCGCCAATCGTCATCGACAGCCCGCGGCGTCGGACCAGGCGAAGCAGCGCGCCGCGGACGCGGCGAGGCGAGGCCATGTGAGATAGCATAGCGCCGTGGACACGAAGCGCTACCGCGAGGCCATCTCGCACTTTGCCACGGGCGTCACGATCATCACGACGATGAAAGACGGCAAGCCCGTCGGCATGACCGCGAGCGCGGTCGCGTCCCTCTCGCTCGAGCCGATCCTGCTGCTCGTGTGCATCTCGAACAAGATCGCGACGCACGAAGCCATCGAGCACAGCCAGAAGTTCGTCGTCAACGTGCTCGGCGAGGGCGACGGCGAGCTGGCGATGCGCTTCGCGATGCCGGTCGCCGATCGGTTCGCAGGACTCGAGTTACGGACCGAATTCGAGCTGCCCGTCATCAAGAGCGCCATCGCGCACTTCGTCTGCGACGTGCACGAGCGCTTCCCCGGCGGCGATCACTCCATCTTCATCGGCCAGGTCGTCGATTGCAGCTTCGAGCCGGACAGCCGTCCGCTGCTCTACTTCAAGAGTAAGTTCGGGTCGCTCGGCTCCGCGTAAGTGCGGACCTTCAGGTCCGCCGCACGCGCAGGCCTGACGGCCTGCACGACACGAGGCTCTCAGCCGCCGGTGATGTGATAGCCGGCATCCACCATGAGGATCTCGCCGGTGACGCCGCGCGAGCCGGAGCCGAGCAGGAACATCGCCGCCTCGGCGACGTCGTCGAGCTCGACGTTGCGGCGTAGCGGCGTGCGCTCTTTGTAGATGTCGCGGATGCTCGAGAAGTCCTTGATCCCCATCGCCGCGAGCGTCTTGATCGGACCCGCCGAGATGGCGTTGACGCGGATGTTGTAGGGGCCGAGATCGCTGGCCAGGTAGCGCACCGAGGCCTCGAGCGCGGCTTTCGCCACGCCCATGACGTTGTAGTTGGTGAACACGCGCTGGCTGCCGAGGTAGGTCAGCGTCAACACGCTGCCGCCGCCGCGCTGCTTCATGAGCGGCACGACCGTGCGGGTCAGTCCGATGAGCGAATAGGCGCTGACGTCGAGCGCGACGCGGAATCCCTCGCGGGACGTCTGCACGAACGGGTTGTTGAGCTCGTCTTTCGGCGCGAACGCGGCGCCGTGCAGCAGGAAATCCAGACCGCCGAACGCGTCGCCGACCGACGCCGCCAGGTCGTCGATCTGCTGATCGCTCGTCACGTCGCACGGCAGAATCAGCGGATTCTCCAGCGTGGCCGCGAGCTCGCGCACGTTCTCTTCGAGGCGCTCGCTCGGATAGGTCAGCGCCAGGCGCGCGCCCGCGGCGGCGGCCGCCTGCGCGATGGCCCAGGAAATCGATCGTTTGTTGGCGACGCCGACGATCAGGCCGGTCTTGCCGGCGAGCGCACTCACTTCGACCGGTTGCGGCGACGCTGATGCCCGCCGTGCTGCCGCTGCTGCTGCTGCGGATAGCCGCCGCCGAAGGAACGGTTGCCGTTGGCCTGCATCGGGCCGCCGCGTCCCTGCCGCGGGCGGAATCGATTCTGACGGTTGTTCGGCTGGCGAATCGTGAATTCAGGATTGGGACGTGTCGGCGGGGCCTGACCTTCGATGCGCGGAAGCGAGGCGCGTATCAAACGCCTGTGGACCGGACCTTCGTCGGCCGGCTGCGGTTCCATGTCCGTCTCGTGTCCGGCGTCCTCGGTCTCGGGCGCCGCTGCCAGCGTGTCGTCGTCGAAGTGCGCGCCCGGCGCCTCAGGTGTCGCGGTGACGGCCGGCTCCTCGTCGTGGGCCGGCCTGGACACGTGATCGTGCAGTTTCGGGGGGCCGAACCCCTGGGCGGCCAAGGCCGCCGGCGACTCGGTCTTGCGCCGCAGCCGCGGCAGCTTCGCCTGTTTGTATTCGTGCTCCGCGTCGCATGTCGTGCACCGCGTCTGCTTCACGTCGTCCCCGATCATCGCGACGACGACATGGTTGGTAAGCCGGCGCTCACGCGGGCAATAGTCGTCCAGAACGTCACCAAGCCGAAGCTGGCGCTGCTGCATCAGAACTCCCGAACAGAACGTCTAACGAATCCTCGCAGGGCAGGTAAGAAAGTGCGAAGGTGCGGCCATGGTAGCACTACCCGGTCGCGCCGCTCAACCACGACCGCGCCTCGTCGAGCGCGCGCGCCACTGCGGGCGGCGCCGTGGACTGCGGTGTCCGTTTGGCCCCGACTGACGCTCGGGCCGTGATGTGATCGGCGATGTCCTCGCCGAACAGCTCGCTGGCGGCGCGCCACTCGGCGAGCGACAGGGAGTCGAACTCGCGCCGTTCGGCGACAAGCTTCCGCACGAGGGCGCCCGTGACCTCGTGGGCGCGGCGGAACGGCAGGCCGCGCCGTACGAGATAGTCGGCGACGTCGGTCGCGAGCAGCATGCCGGTGGCCGCGGTTTCCGCCTCGGCGCGATTGAGCGTCAGCCCGTCCACAATGGCGCGGACGGCGGCGAGACATCCCGCCAGCGTGTCCTCCGCGTCGAAGATCGCTTCCTTGTCCTCCTGCAGATCCTTGTTGTAGCCGCTCGGCAGGCCCTTCATCGCCGTAAGCAGCGCCACCAGATGGCCGATGCTGCGGCCGGTCTTGCCGCGCACGAGCTCGAGCGGGTCGGGATTCTTCTTCTGCGGCATCATGCTGCTGCCCGTGCTCAGCGCGTCGGACAGCTCGAAGAACCGATGGCCCTCGCCGCAGAGGATGATGAGGTCCTCGGCGATCCGGCTCAGGTGCACCATCGTCATCGCGCTAGCGTAGTGGAACGTCGCCGCGAAATCGCGATCCGACGACGCGTCGATGCTGTTGGCGACGACGCGCGAGAAACCGAGGTCGCGAGCGAGCGTCTCGACGTCGATGCCGTAACTTGTGCCCGCAATCGCACCAGAGCCGAGCGTAAGTGCGTCGGCTTCCGCGCGGGCGCCAGCGAGACGGTCGTAGTCGCGCCGCAGGCCGGCGACGTGCGCGAGGAAGAAGTGCGCGACGAGCACGGGCTGGGCGGCGCGGAAATGCGTGAACGCCGGCATCAGCGCGTCGCCGGCCGAGATAGCCTGCGCGACGAGCGAGGCAATCGCCGACGCGACCGCGCGCTGCAGGACGGGAATCCGCGCCATCAGGTAGAGGCGCAAGTCGAGCGACACCTGCTCGTTGCGCGACCGGCCGGTGTGGAGACGCCGGCCGGCGTCGCCGACGCGCTCGACGAGCACGCGCTCGACGAAGCTGTGCACGTCCTCGTCGGCGCCGGCGACGAACGCCGGATCGGAGCGGCCGCGCTCGCGGATGTCCTTGAGCGCGTTCTCGATCTGGTCGGCCTCGGCGACCGGCAGCACGCCCGCGCGGCCGAGCGCGCGCGCCCACGCGATGCTGCCCGCGACGTCCTCGTCGAACAGCCGGCGATCGAAACGGAACGACTTGCCGAATTCAAAAGCCGCCGGATCGGGGGCGGCGTCGAAGCGTCCTGACCAGAGCGTCGTCATAAGGTCGCGACGGCCGCCGAGGCGGTGTCGTAGAGGGCGAACGGCGACTTCCGGCCGACGACACGGCAATCGCCTTTGAACAGTTTCATGCGGATGACACCGGTGACGCGCTCCTGCACCTTCTCGATGAAGGCGTCGAGCGCCTCGCGCAACGGCGCGAACCAGAGGCCATTGTAGATGGTATCGGCGTACTGCAGGCTGACAGCCCGCGAGAAGCGATCCACACCGGTGGTGACGACCATCTTCTGCAGTTCCTTGTGCGCGGCGTGGAGCACGACCGCGGCAGGCGCCTCGTAGATTTCGCGCCCCTTCTGTCCGGCCAGCCGGTTCTCGACCATGTCGATGCGGCCGACACCATGCGCGCCCGCGATGATCCCCAGGCTGCCGACGAGATCCAGGATGGGCATTTCGACGCCGTTGATGGCCACCGGCGCGCCGCGCTCGAAGGAGATCTCGACGTACGCCGCTTCGTCTGGACACTCGCCCGGCGCTTTGGTCAGCCGGTAGACGTCTTCCGGCGCCTCGGTCCACGCGTCCTCGAGCACGCCGTACTGGATCGCGCGTCCCCAGAGATTGGCATCCACGCTGTAGGGGCCGTCCTCGGCCGCCACGGCAATGCCGCGCGTGCGTGCGAAGTCGATCTTCTCGGACGCCGTCATGTCCCACTCTTCTGCCGGGGCCAGCACATTCAATGCCGGATTCAGCGCGCGAACGCCTGCGTCGATCCGCACCTGGTCGTTGCCGCCGGCCGTCCCGCCGTGCGCCACGGCCGCCGCCGCTTCGATGGCTGCGATGTCCACCAGCTTTCGGGCGATCAACGGACGCCCGAGCGCCGTCGCCATCGGGTAGCGGTCTTCGTACACCGCATCCGCCTTGAGCGCCGGGACGATGAAGCCGGACGCGAACTCGTCACGAACGTCGAGCACGTGCGCGCGCAGCGCGCCTGCGGCGAGTGCGCGGCCGCGCACCTCTTCGAGCGCGCGCCCCTGCCCGAGATCGAGCGTCACCGTGACCACGTCGGCCTTATGGCGTTCCCTTAGCCACGGAATCGCAACGGACGTGTCGAGCCCGCCGGTGAATGCAAGCACGATCCGCTCCACGACACGCCTCCATGTAGCCTTCGAGCCGCTTGACGAGCGCGGCCGCGCGCCGGCTGTCGCGTGCGATGACGAGGATGGTGTCGTCGCCGGCGATCGTGCCGACCGCCTCGTGCAGCTGCGCGCGGTCGAGCGCCTCGGCGAGCGCCTGCGCCTGACCGCGCCCGGTGCGGAGGACGATGAGCTGCTGAACGCGCTGCACGGTGCGCAGGAACGACGAGGCGGCGCGCTCGAGCGCCGTGCGCGCGAGCTCGGGGCTGGTTGACTCGAGGCCGGGCCGCTGATACGCGCCGTCGCCGGCGCGCTTGACGAGCCCGAGCTCGGCGATGTCGCGCGAGAGCGTCGCCTGCGTCGCGTCGATGCCCCGCTGGCGCAGGCGTCGCCGGAGCTCTTCCTGGCTGTGCAGCGCTTCGTGGTCCACGACCTCGAGGATGACGGCTTGGCGGCGGGATTTCATCGGAGAACCTGGCTCCGCAAGAATACACGATCTCGCGCCGTGCTGACGCGACTATTCATCGAATTCTGTTGATTCTGCCGCGCTGAGCCTGTATAACTATGCTTTCAGATGCATACAGCCGAACAACCCGGCGTCGCGCAATCGAAGCCTGGCGCCGCGAAGGCCGTCAGGGTGGCGGTCGCCGGCGCCACGGGATACACGGGGCAGGAGCTGCTCCGCATCCTGTCGCGGCACGCCGCCGTCACGATTGCCGCCGCGACGTCGTCGGGCGCCACCGCCGCGCGCAAGCTGCCCGCCCTCGCGCACGTCTTCACGGGCGAGATCACGCCGCTCGATCAGGCGTCGCTCGCGCGGCAGGCCGACGTCGTGTTCCTCGCGCTTCCCGACAAGGCGGCCGCCGAGCTGGCACCCGCGCTCGTCGAGGCCGGCGTCCGCGTCATCGACCTGTCGGGCGCGTTCCGGCTGCGCGACGACGCGCAGCGCACGCGCTGGTATCCGGAAACGCGCGCGCTGCCGCCGGGGCTGGCGTACGGCCTCACCGAGCTCGAGCGCCGCGCCGTCGAGTCCGCGCAGATGGTCGCCAACCCGGGCTGCTACCCGACCGCGACGCTGCTCGCGCTGCAGCCGCTCGTCGCCGCCGGCCTCATCGCCCCCGGCGCCGACATCGTGGTCGATGCGAAGTCGGGCGTATCCGGCGCGGGCAAGACGCCGAGCGAACGCACGCATTTCTCCGAGGTCCACGGCAGCGTGTCGGCGTACGGCGTGTTCGGCCACCGGCACGGCGCGGAGATCGAAGAGCGCGCCGGCTGCGCGGTGAATTTCGTGCCGCATCTGATGCCGCTCGATCGCGGCATCCTGTCCACGATTTATGTGCGCCTGACGCCCGGGACGACCGAAGACGCGCTCGCCGCCGTCTACGGCCGCGCGTATGCCGGAGAGCCGTTCATTCGCCTCACAGGCGCGGCGCTGCCGGAAATCAAGCACGTCGCGCACACCAATTTCTGCGACATCGGCTGGCGTGTCGATCCGTCGGGCCGCGCCGTCCTCGTGTCGGTCATCGACAACCTGCTCAAGGGCGCCTCGGGCCAGGCCGTGCAGAACATGAACGTCATGCTCGGCCTCGACCAGACGACCGGGCTGCTGTGACACCGCCCGTCGTCCTCAAGTTCGGCGGCGAGCTGCTGGAAGATCCGTCGCGCATGAGCGGCGTCGTCGCGTCGATTGCGCAAGTGGCGGCGTCCGGCACGCCCATCGCGATTGTCCACGGCGGCGGCAAAGAGATTGACGCGGCGCTCAAGGTCGCCGGCATCCAGAAGCGGCAGGTCGAAGGCCTGCGGATCACCGACGAGCTGACGCTCGACGTCGTGGTCGCGGTGCTGGCCGGCGCCGTGAATACGCGCTTCGTGGCGGCGCTGTCGGCGGCCGGAGTTGCCGCCGTCGGCCTGACCGGCGCGGACGGCCGGTGCGGGCTGGCCGACGTCGCGCCGCCGCATGTCACGGTTGACGGCCGGTCGGTGGCGCTCGGTCGCGTCGGACTTCCGAGCCGCGCATCGGAGGCTCGTCTGCTGCAGACGCTGCTCACTGGCGGCTTCGTGCCGGTCCTGTGCAGCATCGGCGCCACCACGGACGGCGCGCTGCTGAACGTGAACGCCGACACGATGGCCGGACACGTCGCTGGCGCGCTGCATGCACGTCGCCTCGTGATTGCCGGCTCGACGGCGGGCGTGCTCGACGACGCGGGCACGACCGTCGCGGCGCTCGACCCGACGGCGATTGCCAGGCTGGTCAGCGGCGGGACCGCGACCGCGGGCATGATCGCGAAGCTTCGCGCGTGTGAAGACGCCCTCGCCCGCGGCGTTGACGACGTGGTCATCGTCGATGGCCGCGACGGCGATGCGCTGCGCGCGGCGGCGGCCGGCGCGGTGCCCGCGACGGCGACGCGCATCGTGACGACGGTGGGGACACGATCATGACGACGACATCAGCGGCGGGGTTCGACGACATTCAGGCGCGCGAGGCGAAGCACGTCCTCCAGACATATCGCCGCAACCCGATCAGCTTCGAGCGCGGCCAGGGCGTGCGGCTGTTCGACACGGAAGGCCGCGAGTATTACGACCTGCTCTCCGGCATCGGCGTCGCCTCGCTCGGCCACGCGAACCCGGCGATTGCGCGCGCGATCGCGGACCAGGCGACGAAGCTGCTCCACACGTCGAATCTGTTTTTCCATCCGCTGCAGGGACAGGTCGCCGAGCGGCTGGCGTCGCTCTCGGGGCTGCCCCGCACGTTCTTCTGCAACAGCGGCGCCGAGGCGGTCGAGGCCTGCCTCAAGTTCGCGCGCCGCTACTGGTACACGAAAGGCGAGCCGCGCGCCGAGTTCGTCGCGCTCGAGGAATCGTTCCACGGCCGCACGTTCGGCGCGCTGTCGGTCACCTCCGACGAGCACTATCGGGCGCCGTTTGAGCCGCTGCTGCCGACCGTGAAGTTCGTGTCGAACAGCGATCCCGCCGCGCTTCTCGCCGCGGTCTCGACGAAGACCGCGGCGATCATCGCCGAGCCGATACAGGGCGAGGGCGGCGTGCGGCCGCGGTCGCCGGCGTTCGCGGCCGGCAACCGCGAGGCGTGCGCGAAGACCGGCGCGCTGTTCATCGCCGACGAGGTACAGGGCGGGCTCGGACGGACGGGCGTGCCGTTCCACTTCCAGACGCTCGGCCTCACGCCGCACGTCGTGTCGCTCGGCAAAGCGCTCGGCGCGGGCGTGCCGATCGGCGCCGCGCTCATCAGCGACGAGGTCGCGAAGACGATCTCGTACGGCGACCATGGGAGCACCTACGGCGGCAACCTGCTGGCGTGCCGAGCCGCGCTGACGTTCCTGACGGAACTGGTCGATAACGGCGTCATGCAGAACGTCGCGCGCGTGGGCAAGATCTTCGACGAACGGCTGCACGGCCTGGCGAAGAAGTATGGCGGCCTCGTCAAGGAGGTCCGCGGGCTTGGCCTCATCTGGGGCCTCGACCTCGCGCGCGACGCCGGGTTCATCGTGCCCGCCGGCCTCGCGAACGGTGTCATCGTCAACCGGACGGCGGATACGGTGGTCCGCCTGCTGCCGCCGCTGACCATCACCGAAGCCGAGGCGCACGAAGCCATCACCCGGCTGGACGCGGCGCTCGGCGCCGCTGGAGCTGCCGCATGACTCGAGCGAAGCTGACAATCACCCGCGGCGACGCGACGCACGCCGCCGCGGTGCACGCGCTTATCACCGCCAACCTCGAGGACGGCCATCTGCTGCCGCGTTCGCTCGAGGACGTCGCGCTCCACGCGGCACGGTTCACCCTGGTCCGGCGCGGACGCCGCCTCGTCGGGTGCGCCGAGCTGGCGCCGCTGAGCGCGCAGGTCGCCGAAGTCCGATCGCTCGCCGTGGACGCGAGGGAACGCGGCAACGGCGTCGGCGCGATGCTCGTGGAGACGCTTCGGCAGCGCGCGCACGACGAGGGGTTCGAGACGATCTCGGCGTTCACGCACGCCGCCGGCTACTTCAGCCAGATGGGCTTCTCGATCGTCCCGCACGTCTGGATGCAGGAGAAGATCTTCACGGACTGCGTGAAGTGCCCGCTCTTCCGGCGCTGCGGGAAGTACGCGATGGTCGCGCCTCTCGACGCGGCGCCGGCCGTCGAACACCCGGTCGCCGTCTCGCTCGCCCGTCACGCATGAGCGCCGTCGGGACCACCTCGGGCGGCGTCGCGACGGCGAAGGGATTCCGGGCAGCGGGCATCAGCGCGGGGATCAAGGCCACGAAGAAGCTGGATCTGGCGCTGCTGGTGTCCGACAGGCCGGCGACCGCTGCGGCCGTGTTCACGTTGAACAAAGTGCAGGCGGCTCCGGTGCTGGTCTCGAAGGAACACCTCGAGACGTCGGGCGGCGTCGTTCAGGCGATCGTCGTCAACAGCGGCTGTGCGAACGCGTGCACAGGCGACGTCGGCATGGCCGACGCGCGGGCGATGGCGGCAGAGGCGGCGCGGCTGGTCGGCTGCCCGGCCGAGCAGGTGCTGGTGGCCTCGACGGGCGTCATCGGCGTCAACCTGCCGATGGACAAACTCAAGAGCGGCATCCCTCAGGCGTTCGCCGCGCTGGCCTCCTCCGACGGCTCCCAGGCCGCGCAGGCGATCATGACGACCGATCCGTTTCCGAAGGAGACCGCGGCGACGCTGACGGTCGGCGGACACACCGTCACCGTCGGCGGCATGGCGAAGGGCTCGGGCATGATCGGGCCGAACATGGCGCCGCACGCGACGATGCTGGCGTTCGTTACGACAGATGCGAAGGTCGCGCAGCCGCTCCTCCGCCGCGCGCTCGTCGAGGTCGTGGACGAGACGTTCAACGCCATCACCGTGGACGGCGACACGTCCACCAACGACACCGTGATGCTGCTCGCCAACGGCGCCAGCGGTGTGACGATCGGCGAGGCCGACTACGCGCCGTTCGTCGGCGCGCTCCGCGCCGTCTGCCTCGAGCTTGCGCTCGGCATCGTGCGCGGGGGCGAGGGCGCGACCAAGCTCGTGACCATCACCGTCTCGGGCGCCGCCTCAGTGGCGGAGGCCAGGACCACGGCCAAAGCGATTGGGACGTCGCTGCTCGTGAAGACGGCCCTCCACGGCGGGGATCCGAACTGGGGCCGGCTGCTCGCCGTCGCCGGACGCGCCGGCGTGGGCTTCGACGAACGGCGCGCGAAAGTGACCATCGGATCGATCGTGCTTTTTGAGAACGGACGGCCGTATGATGACCGCGCGTCCCAGGCGTCCGACTATCTGCAAGCGACCGACGTCTCGGTGGGCGTCGATCTCGGCGTGGGCTCCGCGGCGGCGACGGTCTGGACCTGCGATCTGTCCGCCGAGTACGTGAAGATCAATGCCGAGTATCGAACGTAGCACACGAAAAGATTTCCTCTCGATTCTCGACTTCGACGCGACGGATCTCGAGCGCTGCCTGCAGATCGCCGCGCGGCTGAAGGCGGACCGGCCACTCGGCCGTCAGGCGCCCGCCGCCGACGCGCTCGACGGACGGCACATCGCGCTGCTCTTCGAGAAGCCGTCGCTCCGGACGCGTTCGACGTTCGAGATCGCCGTGCGCGAGCTCGGCGGCCACGTGATGGCGCTCGAGTCGAACGTCGCGCTCGGCGCGCGCGAGCCCGTGGAGGACGTGGCGCGCAATCTCGAACGCTGGGTGGACGGCGTCGTCATCCGCACGTTCTCGCAGAAGACGCTGGAGCAGTTCGCGAAAGCCGCGCCGCGGCTGCGCGTCATCAACGCGCTCACCGACGAGCAGCACCCGTGTCAGGCGATTGCGGACTTCCTCACGCTGCAGGAGCGCTGGGGCACGGTGCGCGGCCGCACGATTGCGTTCATCGGCGACGGCAACAACGTCGCGGCGTCGGTGGCGCATGCGGGCGCGATGCTCGGCGTCAACGTCCACGTCGCGAGCGCCGACGGCTATCAGCTGCCCCACTCGGTCGTCCAGCAGGCCACGGGCGTCGCCCGCCACGGCGCGCGGCTGCGGCTCTTCGCCGACGCGGCCGACGCGGTCGCCGGCGCCGACGCCGTGTATACGGACACCTGGACGTCGATGGGCCAGGAGGCGGAAGCCGACGTGCGCCGCGCCGCCTTCGCGCCGTACCAGGTCAACGCGGCGCTGATGGGCCAGGCGCGGCCCGACGCGCTGTTCATGCACTGCCTGCCGGCGCACCGCGGCGAAGAAGTCACGGCCGAGGTGTTCGAGTCGCCCGCGGCGGTCGTCTTCGATCAGGCCGAGAACCGCCTCCACTGCCAGAAAGCGCTACTCCTCATGCTCCTCGCACCGGCCCGCGTATAATCGCGCCGGAGCGATGAACCAGGGAACGCCGTGGCTGGGGCACTACGACCCCGGCGTTGCGGCTACGCTTGCGCCCTATCCAGACCGCACCCTTCTCGACTACATCTCCGAGTGGGCGGCGCGCAATCCGGACCATCCGGCGATCCTGTTCAAGGGATCGACGCTCACGTACGGCGCGCTCGAGCGGCTGAGCGACGCATGCGCGGCGGCATTCGCCTCACTGGGCATCGGCCGCGGCGATCGCGTGTCGCTGTTGCTGCCCAACTGCCCGCAGTTCGTCATCGCCGAGCTCGGCGCGTGGAAGATCGGCGCGATCGTCGCGCCCCTGAACCCGCTGTACGCCGAAGGCGAGCTCGAAACGGCGCTGCACGAGAGCGGGGCGACGGCCATCGTGGCGTTGACGCGCTACTACGAGCGCGTCAAGCACGTGCAGCCGCGGACGCGGCTCCGGCACGTCATCATGACGAACATCAAAGAGCACTTTCCGCCGGTACTGAAGCTGCTCTTCACGCTGTTCCGCGAGCGGCGAGACGGCGACCGCGTCTCGCTGCGCGAGGGCGACCGTGATTTCGCGTCGCTGCTGGCGCGGCACCGGGACGCGGTCCCGCACGTACGCGCGACGCTTCGGCCCGAGGATCCGGCGATCCTGCTCATGAGCGGCGGCACCACCGGCACGCCGAAGGCCGCGATTGGCGGGCACAGCGCGTACACGTTCACGGGCCTGCAGATCAGGAACTGGAACGCGTCCGTGCTGCGAGGGCCCGAAGACGTCTGTTTCGTGCCGCTGCCGATGTTCCATGTGTACGCGAACGTGGGCATCCAGTCGCTTGCCTTCGTCAACGGCAGCACGATGGCGCTCGTGCCGAACCCGCGCGACCTGAAGGATCTGCTCGCCACCATCCGCCGCGTGAAGCCCGCGTTCTTCAGCGGCGTGCCGACGCTCTTCATCGCCCTCATCAACCACCCGGACGTCCAGCGCGGCACAGTCGATTTCAAGTCGATCCGCATCTGCTTCTCCGGCGCGTCGGCGCTGCTCGCCGAGACGAAACAGCGGTTCGAATCGCTGACCGGAGGACGCATCGTCGAAGGCTATTCGCTGACCGAGGCGATGATGGCGCTGTGCGTCAACCCGGCGGCGGGCGTGAACAAGCTGGGCTCGGTCGGCATGCCGCTGCCTGACGTTCTCGTGCGCATCTACGACACCGACGAGGGGACGCGGATCCTCGGCGCGCACGAGGTCGGCGAGATCGCGATCGCGGGACCGCAGCTGATGCACGGCTACTGGAACCGCCCGGACGAGACGGCGATTGCGTTGCGCGAGCATGCCGACGCCGACGGCACGCGCCGCTGGCTGCACACCGGCGATCTCGGCTACCTCGACGAGGACGGTTACGTCTTCATCGTCGATCGCAAGAAAGACATGATCAAGACAAGCGGCTTCCAGGTGTGGCCGCGTGAAGTCGAAGAAGTGCTCGCGGCACATCCGGCCGTCGCCGAAGTCGGCGTCGCCGGCGTGAGCGACCCCGTCAAGGGCGAGGTCGTGCATGCGTGGGTGGTGCTGCGCGCGGGCCAGTCGGCGACCGAACAGGATCTGCGATCGTTCTGCCGCGAGCGGCTCTCGCACTACAAAGTGCCCACGCGCGTCGAATTCCGGACGGATCTGCCGAAAACGATGGTCGGCAAGGTGCTGAGACGGGCGCTGCGCGACTCGGTCACGCCAGGCCAATCGGCCTGACAGCGACGCCTGCGGCCTCAAGCGCCGCGCGCAGCTTCGCCGCGAGCTCGTCCGCGCCGGGCGTGTCGCTGTGCACGCAGATCGTCTCCGCTCGCAGCTGCAACACCGTTCCGTCGATCGCGGAGACGGTGCCTGCCTTCACCATCTGCACCGCCCGCGCGGCGACGACGTCGGGGGCGTGGATGACGGCGCCGTGCTTCTTGCGTGCGACCAGGGAACCGTCCGGCTCGAAGGCGCGGTCGGCGAAGACCTCCGCCGCGACACGCAGCCCAAGGGCCGCGCCGGCGCTCAACAACTCCGACCCGGGCAGGCCGAAGAGAATCAGCGAGCGGCTGTAGGCCGCGACCGCGCGCGCGATGGCGCCCGCCAGCGCCGGGTCGTGCGCCGCCATGTTGTAGAGGGCGCCGTGCGGCTTGACGTGCTGCAGCGGCACGCCCTCGGCGTGCGCGACGCCGCCGACGGCGGCAATCTGATAGAGAACGAGATCCTCGGCTTCGTGTGGCGAAAAGTGCATCTCGCGGCGGCCGAACCCGGTGAGGTCGGGAAAGCTCGGATGGGCACCGACGGCGACGCCGTGCAGTTTGGCGCGGCGGATCGTCGCGCGCAGGACGGACGGATCGCCGGCGTGGAAGCCCGCGGCCACGTTGGCCGAGGTGATCGACTTCATCAGCTCGGGGTCGTGGCCGATGGCGTAGGCCCCGAACGACTCGCCGACATCGGCATTGATGTCGATGCGCAACCGCTGCAGTGTACAAAACAAAAGGGCACCGCGTTATTGCGGTGCCCCTCTGCTCCGCCGGTCTGGCTCCCCCAGCAATTTACGGCGCCCTGCCGTAATCAGACCGGCGATTCGCCCGTCTATTAGGCAATGGCCATGCCCGATAGAAAGTCTCGGAAATTCGCGTCTTTCGCGACCTCCCGCAGGGCGTCTCGATGACGAAGCTGTCGCCGCAGTTACAGAACCGTCAGCGCGCTGTACGCGCGGCCTGGACGAGCAGCACGCTGCCGACGACGATGAGCGCGATGTAGACGGCGATGACGAAGCGCCGCGGACTGATTCGCCGGTTGAGCATGTGACCGACGCCGATGGCGACAATCACGCCGGGCAGCGACGCCAGGTAGAAGTGCGTCACGGCCGGCGTCCAGAGGCCCGTGGACCAGTACCCGAACATCACGACGGCGCTTCCCGGCAGGAAGTATCCCTGCAGCGTCGCGCGGAACTCGCGAGGCGACCAGCCGCGGAGCGAACCGTAAATCGCCAGCGGAGGGCCGTTCATGCCGTACGCGCCGCCAAGGACGCCGGCGAGGAGTCCGAACAACCAGGCGAGCCGATCGCCCGCCAGACGCCACGTATGCGCACGGATGGCATACAGCGAGAAGCCGATGATGATGAGCGCGAGCACGCTCTTGACGATCGGCTCGGCCACGCGCGTCAGCAGCAGCAGCCCGATCGGAATGCCGAAGAGCGTGGACACGATCAGACGAGCCGCGCTGCCGAAGTGCACGTGCCGCCAGTCCCGCGCGACGACGGCCGCGGCCACGGTGATGGACACGAGCGCCGCCACGGGTGCGGCCGTCTTGACGGGGACCGCGAGCGCGAGCAGCGGCACCGCGATCAGCGCTTCGCCGAATCCGAACGTCGATCGCACGATGGTCGCCACGAACAGGACGGCGGCGACGGCGAACGTCACAACGCGGGCAGCTCGGCGACGTCCGCGAGGCGCGGATGGCGCTTGTCGCGTTCAGACAGCACGGGATTGCGGACGGGCCACGCGATGCCGATCGCCGGATCGTCCCAGGCGATGCCGATTTCGCTCGGCGCGTCGTAGACGTCCGTGCACTTGTACTCGACCTGCGCGACGGCGCTGACGACAGCGAAGCCGTGCGCGAAGCCTTTCGGGATGTAGCACTGGCGGAAGTTCTCGGCCGACAGCGCCACGCCCACCCACTTGCCGAACGTGGGCGATCCGCGCCGGACGTCAACGGCGACGTCGAAGATCTCCCCCTCGATGACGCGAATCAGCTTGCCCTGCGGATGCCGCAGCTGCAGGTGCAGGCCGCGAATCGTGCCACCGGTCGAGCGCGAGTGGTTGTCCTGCACGAACACGTCCGTGACGCCGCCCGCGCGGTACTTGCCGGCGTGATAGGTCTCGAGAAAGAAGCCGCGGACGTCCTGGTGCACGTCGGGCTCGATGACGATCACCCCGGGAATCTCCGCGGGCAGGAACCGCACGTTACGCCTCGTGCTCGACGAGCGCGCGCAGGTAGCCGCCGTACGCGCTCGACGCCATCGGCGCCGCCAGACGCAGCACATCGTCGGCCGTGATGTAGCCGAGGCGGAACGCGATTTCCTCGAGACAGGCGACCATGAGGCCCTGGCGATCTTCGATCGCCTGAATGTAGTTGGCCGCCTGCATCAGCGACTCGTGCGTGCCGGTGTCGAGCCAGGCGATGCCGCGCGCCAGCCGCTCGACGAACAGCTGCCGGCGCTCGAGGTACGTGCGGTTGACGTCCGTGATTTCGAGCTCGCCGCGCGCGGACGGCTTCAGGCCGGAGGCGATGTCCACGACCTGGTTGTCATAGAAATACAGGCCCGTGACAGCCAGCGACGACTTCGGCTTCTGCGGCTTCTCCTCGAGGCTGACGGGGCGGCCGCTGGCGTCAAGCTCCACCACGCCGTAGCGCTCCGGATCGCGCACCTGATACCCGAACACGGTCGCGCCGGTTTCGCGCGCCGCCGCGGCGCGGAGATAGTCGGTGAAGTGCGCGCCGTAGAAGATGTTGTCGCCGAGCGCGAGCGCGACGCGATCGCGGCCGATGAACGCGCGCCCGATGAGAAACGCCTGCGCGAGCCCATCGGGGCTCGGCTGCGCGGCGTACTCGACGTGAAGGCCGATTTCGGATCCGTCGCCCAGCAGCCGACGGAATCCGTCCTGCTCGTGCGGCGTCGTGATCACGAGGACGTCCCTGATGCCGGCGAGCATCAGTGTGGACATCGGGTAGTAGATCATCGGCTTGTTGTAGATCGGCATCAGCTGCTTGCTGACTGCGCGCGTCAGCGGATGCAGCCGCGATCCCGTGCCGCCGGCGAGGATGATGCCCTTCAACATAGTCACGTGGTGGCCGGCTTCAGCCGGCCCGGTCCGCCTGAAGGCGGACGCTACATCTGGCCCCCTGTGCCCAGACGCTCGCGATTGTACCGGCCCTGCTGCACACCGTCACACCAGTCACGGTGTTCGAGATACCACAGCGCTGTCTCCTTCAGGCCCTGCTCGAAGACGTGGCGCGGCGTCCATCCGAGCTCGCGCCGGATCTTCGAGGCGTCAATCGCGTAGCGGCGGTCGTGACCGGGGCGATCGGGCACGAACGTCTTGAGTGCTCGGTATCCGCCGGCTCTCGGGCGCAGCGCGTCGAGCGCGCCGCAGAGCGCGTCAACGACCTGCAGGTTCGTGCGCTCACTGCCGCCGCCGATGTTGTACTTCTCGCCCACCCGCCCCTTCGCAAGCACGAGCAGCAGCCCCGCGCAGTGATCGGCGACGTGCAGCCAGTCGCGCACGTTGCCGCCGTCCCCGTAGATCGGCAGCGGCCGGCCGTCCACGGCGTTGAGGATCATCAGCGGGATCAGCTTCTCGGGAAACTGACGCGGCCCGTAGTTGTTCGAGCAGTTCGTGATGAGGACGGGCATCCCGTACGTGTGGAAGTACGCGCGCACGAGATGATCGGCCGACGCCTTGCTCGCCGCATACGGCGAGTTGGGCGCGTACGGCGTCTCCTCGCTGAACAGCCCGTCCTCGCCGAGCGTGCCGTACACCTCGTCGGTCGAGACGTGCAGAAAGCGGAACGCGTCTCTCGCCGCGGCTGGACGCGCGGCCAGGTGCGCGCGTGCCGCCTCGAGCAGCACCAGCGTCCCGACGACGTTCGTGTCAACGAACGGACGCGGGCTGTCGATCGACCGATCGACGTGCGTTTCCGCGGCGAGGTTCAGCACCGCGTCCGGCGCGTCCTCGGCAAACACGCGCCCCATCGCGTCGGCGTCGGCGATGTCGGCGCGAACGAAACGCACACGCGGATCGTCGAGCGCCCCCTCGAGGTTGAGCAGGCTCCCCGCGTATGTCAGCTTGTCAACGATGACGATGCGATCGGCGGTGTGCGCGAGCGCGTAGTGGACGAGGTTGGAGCCGATGAAGCCGGCTCCTCCCGTGATGAGCAGCGTGGCCACTGCCTAGACGGAGGCTCCCTCCGGATACTGCAGGGCCAGACGCAACTCCTTCGCGAGCGAATCGACGGTCGTGCCGCTGCGCTTCCACGCGCCGTCGGTCTCGAACCGCAGGTCGCCGATGCGGCGGCCCCACGGCGCGATCACGCGGCCGATGGCGCGGAAGTCGCCGCGGTCGGCATGCTCCTGGTCGAGCCGGCGGACGACGTCGGGGGCAACCCGGATGAAGGCGCGCAGCGCGGAGGCCGAACGGATGCTGTACTTGCGGCCGTTCCACGCGCCGCCGAACACGAGCGCGATCTGCTTGAAGTAGTTGACGAAGAACTTCTTCGCGTCCTCGTGCATGTCGGCCGCCTTGCGGCCTCCGAACGTGCCGGCGGAGAACAGCTTCTTGAGCTCCTGCGCGAGCGGCGCCTGCGCCACCCGCCCCCGCCCGACGCCAAGCAGCTTGATCTCGTCATACAGCGGCGAGTCCTCGCGGTCGTTGAGCGCGCGCACGACGTCGTGCGCCGTGGCGAGGTTCTCGTCGCGATAGAGCTGCCGGCCCGAGAGGCTGACGAGGTGCGACGCGTTGAGCCGCGTGTGCTTCGCGTTGATCGTCACGAACATCTGGACGACGTGATCCTCCGGGAGCCGGTCGAAGATGATGGCCGGCACCGTGAAGTCCTCGCCCTGGAAGCGGTCGATGTCGGCATGCAGCGCGAGCAGTCGGTGCTGCCCGTCAATCGCACGCAGGATGCCTTCGCGCTCCGGCACCTTCAACACGCCCAGCCGCCCATCGTCGGTCGCCGGCTGGAACGACAGCTTCTCGTCGCACGAGATGATCACGGCGCCGGGAATCGACGGCAGATCCCGCGCCTGCCGGCACTGCTCGTAGTACTGCACGAGCTCGTCGATCTTGCGGCGGATGATCTGGCGTTGATACGCCTTCTCGCTCGACGCGATGCGGCGTTCCAGCAAGTCCCAATTGACCTTCGACGGCTGACCCATGCCCGGCTTCTGCTTTCCGCCACGAACACCGGCCTGGTTTTCACCGTAGTTGAGGACTTCGAAGCGAACGAGCTTGTCGATGTCGCTGGCGGTCAGGGATGCCTGATAAAACTGCACCCCGAACTGCTGCATGCGGATGGCGGCAACGTTGATCATAGTAAGAGGCGAATTGTACTGACCGAGCGGCAGCCATCTCAATGATTTTTTCGACCCGCACAACGACACTTACCGGGCCGTCTATCAGACCTAATCGTTTGCAGGTCAGATAGTTATCAGATAACTCATTCCGCTAGGTCAATCGACAAATGGGTGCACTTTTGACGATGAGCTTGGGAGGACCGAGAGGGGGAGGCAGGTGAGGGCGCCCTGGAAAACCAGGAGCGCGCCGATGACGAGCGCATAGCCTTCGAAGTGCGCACGGTTGAGGTTGGTCAGCACGGCCGCAACCCCAGCAACGGCCAGGGCGACGGCGCCCGCCACGCTGATAGGCCGAAACGGCCATGCCGGCACGCGCCCCTCCACGACCGCTATCGTCAGGACGCTCTGCAGGCCGAACAGCACGGCCATGAGCACGCCTCGTCCGTATCCAGCGTGGTGCAGAACGACGAACATCGTGGCGAGCCAGACAGAGGCGGCCAGGGTGAGCCAGCAGACGCCGCGGAGCAGGGTCCGCACGGGCGGAATCATACGGCCTCGGCTTTGTACTGAAAAGCTATCTGTGTATTGCGCCTGCGCCACCAGCCGACGGCGCGGTCGCGCAGCACCACCACCCCGTACATCGCGAGCGTGAACAGCACATACGCGATGGCAGTACCCCAGAGCGGCAGGTGCCGCCGGATCGCCCACGCCGCGTAGCCGTACACCAGCTCGACGTGGATCCAGTACACGAACAGCGAACTGCGCCCGAAGCGCGCCAGCATGTCGAGCGCACGGCCGGGCGCGACGAGCCGCTCCGCCGCGAACGCCACAGCCAGCGTCGCCATCAGCACCCCCAGCCGGATCGCAAACCAGGACGGCGAGGTCGTCCAGAACGACGAATCGGCGTAGATCGAGGGCCGCGAGGCCGCGTAGAAGCCGCCGACGATGACGACGGCGCCCGCGATCCCGACGGCACCGAGCAGCCGCCGCTGCACGCGCGGCTCGCGAACGGCCGCCACGAGCACACCGACAGCCGCGCCTGCAAAGACGAACCCGATCCACGGGAAGGACGTGAACGTCGTGTTGTCCGCCGCCGGCCGGACGTACCACTGCAGCCAGATCGGCAGCAGGCCGACCGTTCGCCACGTCCTCACGAGTGGTGTCGCCATCGCAACCGCGGTCGCCAGCAGCGAAAAGCCGACGACGAGGGCAGGCGTCGATGCTACGAGCCACCACAGCAGCGCGGCCGCGACGATCGCGGGCCCCATGATGTTGAGGATGTCCACGCGAAAGAGCGTCACCGGATGCGCGCCAGGGCTCAGCACGAACGCCTGCAGGCGGAAAAGAAAAGCGAGGATGAAGATCTCGAGGCCGCGCCGGCAGACGGCTTCGGCGGCCGATCGGCGCGACAACCCGCGACGCAGACCCGATGCGCCGGCCAGCGGAATCGACAGCCCCGCCAGCCAGAGGAAGAGCGGCGCGGCAAAGCCGGCGAGCATGACGGCGTCCGAGTACGCGGTCGATCCACGCGACGACAGCCGCGTCCACGAGTCAACCGTGTGCGCCTCGATCATGAGCAGGACGGCGAGGCCGCGCGTCCAGTCGATGTAGGCGGCGCGCCGGCGCTCAGGCGTCGGCGTGGATGTCACACGTCACGCGAAGGTCGATGTCCGGGTTGAGCGAATGATAGACGGAGCAGTACTTCTCGCGCGAGAGCGCGACCGCGCGGTCCGCGGCCTCCTGCGGGACGGCGCCGTCCACGTCGAAATGCAGGTCCACGTTCAGGACACGATGGGGATCCTGCTGGGCGCGCTCCGCCACCAGATGTGCGCGCAGGCCGCGCAGCGGATGCCGTCCCTTCGTCAGGATGTGCACGACGTCGGCGGCCATGCAGCCGGCCAGGGCGAACGCCAGCGCCTGCACCGGCGAGGGTCCGGCCGTGCTGTTGCCGTCGAGCGTGATGGACGTCTTCGCAGACGTGCCGCTGAACGTCAGATCGCCCGTCCATATCAGGTCGGCGACAACGGGCGGCTTGCTCATCGTCGGCCCGGCGGACTCAGCGGGCCGAGCTGTGCTGCGGCAGCGGTTTCGACGCCTTGAACGAGGAACTGAAGCCGCGAACGAGCAGCCAGGCGAGCGGCAGAATCACGAGCAGGTACGTCAGCAGGTGGCCGAACGGGCTGTCCGGGCCCCACGCTTCGGTCGCGGCGTGAATCGCCTCGCTGAACGGCAGATAGCCCTGCTCCGCCGTCTCGTGCACGCCCTGAATCAGGAGCTGCACGACGAAGACGAACAGGAAGATCGCGGTGGTCTGGAAGAACAGCCCGAGGTTCAACCGGTGGCCGAATCGCGACCAGGCCCAGGCGACCGACGCGGCCGCGAGGACGCCGATCGTCGCCCCCACGGCCAGGTGCGGCGTGGCGTGCAGCTGCATCAGCAGCAGCGCCGTCTCGACGCCCTCCCGGCCAATCATCAGCAGCGTGAAGAGGAACACGCCCACGAGCGCCGCGAGCCCGGCGCGCTCCGCCGACGATCGCAGGTGCCCTTCGATCTCGCCCTTAATCTGCCGTCCGGCGCGCCACATGTGCACGGTGAGCGTCAGCACGGAGACGGCGGCCACGAGCGCCAGCGGCCCCTCGAGCCACTCCTGGTTCGCCGCGTGGAACAACACGTACCCGCCAATGGCGCTGGCCGCGACGGCGACGACGATGCCCCAGTGGACACCTTTCGCCAGCTCGCTGCGTCCGCTCTTACGCAGATACGCCAGGCTGATGGCGACGATCAGAAAGGCTTCGAGTCCTTCGCGGAGGGTGATGACAAACGCTTGCAGCATGATGCCCGGACTGCCCTTATAGAAGTGAGAATGAGTCTCAGAATCTCAAGGTGAGTTTACTTCCGGCAAATCCGACCGGTCAAGTCTCCATTCTCGAGTGCGATAAGCTGGGAACGTGACGACCCGCTTTCCCGCCCTGCTCGTTGCGTCGTCGCTCGCGGCGATTGGCGCGCTCTCCACGCTCGTCCTCGCACAACAGCCGACGTTCCGGGCCGGAACCCAGGTCGTCTCGCTGTTCGCCACCGTCACCGACGCCCAGAAACGGCTCGTCCCGGATCTCGAGCAGGCCGATTTCGAGGTTTTCGACAACGACAAGCCGCAGCCGCTGGTGTTCTTCCAGAACGAAGTCCAGCCGATCACCGTCGTCGTGATGCTCGACACCAGCGGCAGCATGACGCTGACGCTCGACCTTTTGCGCGAGGCCGCCGAACAGTTCGTGCTGCGGCTGCTGCCGGCCGACAAAGCGAAGGTGGGCGCCTTCAACGACAAGATCCAGATCAAGGGCCTCGAGTTCATCAACGATCGCGATCAACTCGTCACCGACATCAAGGACCTCGACTACGGCAACGGCACGCGTCTGTGGGATGCGCTCGCCGCGAGCGAGGACGAGCTGAAGGGCGTTGACGGGCGGAAGGTCGTTCTGGTCTTCACCGACGGCGACGACACGGAGAGCCACCACGCCAGCCTCGGCAAGGTGATCGATCGCGCGCGCGCGGAAGAAGTGATGATCTACGCCATCGGCCTCGAGAGCCGCTACTTCGACGGCCAGCGCATGGTCCGGAGCAAGCCGGACAGCGGGCTGCGCAAGGTCGCCGACGAGACCGGCGGCGGCTATTTCGAGCTCCAGAAGACGGCCGACCTGGCGCCGACCTTCACGCGCGTCGCGCAAGAGCTGCACAGCCAGTACGTTCTCGGCTTCACCCCGACCGTGCTCGACGGCAAAGTGCACAAGCTGGTGGTGCGCGTCATGAAGCCGGGCATGACCGCGCGCGCACGGCGCAGCTATCTGGCCGCGGCGAACAAGACGAATTCATGACGACACTGTCGGATCAGGACTTCAGGATGAAGAGCGACGAAGCGCTCGAGCACGCGCGGCGCGCGCTCGTGCCGCTCGCCGATCAGGAAGGCTTCGAAGTCGAGTTCTCGGACGGCACGCTGAACCTGCTGTTCGACGAACCCTCCGAAGCCCGCTTCGTCGTCAGCCCGAACGCGCCCGTCAAGCAGATCTGGGTGTCGGCGATGTCGCGCGGCTACAAGCTCTCGTGGGCGCCAGAGGCGAACGCCTTCGCGCTCAACGGCGAGCCACTGTCCGCGTTCCTCGTGCGGCTGACGAAGGAATTCCTCGGCACTACACACTGAATCCGCGCTTCAACGGATCGCGCTCGTCGATGACGAACGCGTGGTCGCCGGTGATCCACGCGGAGCCCGAGACGTCGGTGACGATCGCCTCGTCGTCGCCCACGGTGCTCCGGCCGGTGACGCGCCCCTCGAAGCGGGTGCCGACGAGGCCCTCGTGCACGAAGGGCCGGTCGTCGCCAAGCAGCCCCATCGCGTCAATCACGGCCATGACGGCGGACGTCGCCGTTCCCGACGGCGAGCGATCGACCGCTCCGCCGGCTCGCACCGCCGTGCTCCTCAGGTCCGCGTCGCCGCCGTGCGGCGGCCCGGTGAACACCGTGCCGGCCAATCCGACAAGCGCCGGCTGCGACGGATGCGCGATCTCGCGCGTGCGTTCGACGGCGTCCCGAATCGCGAGTCCCGCGCGCCGCAGCTCGGGCGCGTGCTCGACGTCGAGGGACAGGCCCGCCGCTTCGGCGTCCACGATGGCGTAGAAGACGCCGCCGTACGCGACGTCCGCGCGAAGATGACGGCCGGCGAGCTGGACCGGCAGGCCGGCGTGCAGCACGAACGCCGGCACGTTGGTGAACGTCACGCGGTCCACGTGCCCGTCGGTCACGTCAGCCACGGCCCGCACGGTGCCCGCCGGCGTGTCGAAGACGATCGTCCGGCCGTCGCCGCCCGGCATCACGAGGCCGCGTTCGACGGCAATGGTGGCCGCGGCGATGACGCCGTGACCCGACATGACGCCGAAGCCGGCCGCGTCGAAGAACAGGATGCCGGCGTGCGCGCCCGGCAGCGCCGGCTCGGTGAGCACGGCGCCGGACAGGTCGGCGTGTCCGCGCGGTTCGAGGACGAGCGATTGGCGGAGATGGTCGGCGTGCCGCGCGGCCCAGGTGCGCTTCTCGAGCATGGTTTTCCCGCGGGGCGCGGGAAACCCGTCCACGACGAGGCGCAGCGGCCCGGCGGCCGCGTGCGCGTCAATCGTGCGAATGATCGTTACTGAGCCTTGAGCGCTTTGACCTGATCGGCCATCCACTGCTTGTACTCGGCGTCGGTCTGCACGGTGACGAATCCGCGCATGCGGTAGTGGCCGAGGCCGCACAGCTGCGAGCAGGTGATTTCGTAGTCGAACGTCGGGTTCTTCAGCTTCGCCCGCATGGCGTCGGTCGTGACGGTCGGGACGAACCACACCGGAAACTCGAGGCCGGGGACCGCGTCCTGCTTGATGCGCATCTCGTAGAGGCCGAAGCTGTGGATGACGTCCTTGCTCGAGAGGTGCACGAGCACCGGATGGCCGACGGGCACGTTCAGCTGGTTGATGGTCGTGATGTCGTCTTTCGCGTCCGGGTCGCTGCGATCGAGGCCCAGCGGGTTGTCCGCCGACACGAGCTTGATGTCGGTGCGGCCGAACTTGCCGTCGGCGCCCGGATACTGGACGTTCCACGCGAACTGTTCGCCGACGACGCGCACGATGACCGCGTCGCTGCCGCCGGGGAAATTCGTCACGCGCTTGGCCCACGCGGGGATCGCGTAGAACACGAGCAGGATGACTTCGATGAGCGCCACCGCCACTTCCGTGCTCTTCGCGAACTTGCCCTTCGCGCCGACGTAGCTCGCCTTCGGGTTCGCGCCCTTGCGGAACCGGACGAGGACGAAGACGAAAAACGCGCCCCAGCCGACGAACAGGACGAGCATCAGCCAGTGGACGAGCACGATCATCTGGTCGATTTCGGCGGCGTGCGCCGACGCTTCGGCGGGCAGCCCCAACAGATTCAGCATTACGCAGTCCTCTCGTGCGCAGGCACGCCGTCGATCACGTCGTCAGCGAACAGCCGCTTCCGGCGGTTGAGATAGATCATGAAGCCGGCGAACGCCGCCAGCATGACCCCGGTGATGCCCAGCATGAAGAAAATGCCCATGTTCGTGCCCTGGGCGAGCGGCGAGTCGCTCTGACCGAAGCACACCGAGCAGGCAAGAATCAGCGCGTGCATGGCTACAGACTCCTCGCCTTCCGCTGAAACGCCGCGCCGTACATCGCGAGGCCCGCGACCGACAGCGCCGACACCGCCGACCCGGCGGCGTAGATCAACCGATGGTCGGCACGGAACGCCGAGAACGCCCACGCCGAGCAGAACGCGGCCATCACGGCCGACAGCGAGATGAAGAACAGGTGAAACGCTTTCAGCGACATCGCGACGACTCCTCCGCTAGCGGGCCTGCATGAGCGGCGTGCCGATCGAGTCGGCCACGGTCAGATTCGGCAGCAGCATGACGGCGATGAAGAAGATGACCGTCAGGATCAGCGCGCCGTAAATCCACTTCTTCTCGTCGCTCAGGTGCATGAACACCGCGGCGACCATCGAGCCCTTGGTAATCGCAATGGCGAGCGCGACCGTGATGGCGAGGCCGACGGCCAGATGCAGCTTGTTCGCCGCGACCGTCAGCACCGTGCAGATGAGCAGCACGACGCCGATCGTGTAGTACTTGCGGATGGCCTTCTGGAGGACGGCCGGATCGGAGTGCGTTGACACGATGTCTCCTACAACAGATAGAGGACCGGAAACAGGAAGATCCACACCAGGTCCACGAAGTGCCAGTAGAGGCCGGTGTACTCCACGCGGTTCGTGAACTGATCCGGATTGCGCGTCCACAGCCGCGCGCCCGGCCCAGCCAGATACAGCATCACGACGATGCCGCCGATGATGTGCAGCGCGTGCAGGCCGGTGAGCGTGAAGTAGATGGCGAAGAACGTGCTGTGCCACGGGCCTTCGCCCTTCGAGAAGTGCTCGGCGTATTCGAAATACTTGTTCACGAGGAAGATCGCCGCCAGGACGATCGTGACGAACAGGAGCAGGCGGCCCTTCTTGAAGTTGTTCAGCTTCAACTGCGCCCACGCCAGCACCATCGTGACCGACGAACAAATCAGGATGACGGTGTTGATCGCGCCGAGCGTGATGTTCAACTCGCCGTGCGGCCATTCGATCGCGCCGACTCGAAGCAGGATGTAGGTCGAGAAGAGCGCGCCGAAGAGCATGACTTCCGACGCGAGAAACAGCCAGACGCCGAGCTTCCCGTTGGGAAGCCCGGAGTCGGGCCGGGGTTCGACGGTATACGGGATCTCCATCTACGCGCGCTCCGGTTCGAATTGGGGCGTGAAGTCGGTCGCCGCACCCGGCACGCTGTATTCGTACGGGCCGCGATAGACGATCGGCTCGGTGACGAAGTTGCCGTGTCCGGGCGGCGAGGGCGCCGACCACTCGAGCGTCGTCGCCTCCCACGGGTTCTTGTCGACGAGCGCGCCCCACTTGATGCTGGTGAAGAAATTGACGATGAACGGCAGCTGGAAGAGCCCGAGGCCCCACGCCGCGAAGCCAATCACGTAATTCCACTTCAGGAGGCCGGCATTGTGCGCGTACTGCATGCCGCCGTCATACATGCGGCGATTCATGCCGCCGAGGCCCTGGATGAACATCGGCATGAACACGAAGTTGATGCAGATGATCGATCCCCAGAAGTGAATCTTGCCGAGCAGGTCGTTCATCTTCCGGCCGGTCGCCTTCGGGAACCAGTAGTACACGCCGGCGAACAGCGCGAAGATCGTCCCCGGCGCGACGACGTAGTGGAAGTGGCCGATGACGTAGTAGGTGTCGTGCAGGTGGATATCCGAGGGCGCCAGGCCGAGCGGCAGGCCCGTCAGACCGCCGATGCCGAACATCGGCAGGAACGCCAGCGCGAAGAGCATCGGCGTCGTGAACCGGATCGACGCGCCCCACAGCGACAGGAGCAGCGCCGTCAGGATGATCACGGACGGAATCGAGATGATCATCGTCGTCGTCTGGAAGAACGCGCTGATGGTCGTCCCCATGCCCGTCATGAACATGTGGTGCGCCCAGACGATGAACGACATGAAGCCGAGGAAGATCACGGCGTAGATCAGCGCCTTGTACCCCCACAGCGGCTTCCGTGTGTTGTTGGCGATGATCTCCCCGACGATGCCCATCGCCGGGAGGATCAGGACGTACACCTCGGGATGCGCGAGGAACCAGAACAGGTGCTGCCACAGCA
The DNA here is from genome assembly GCA_964579765.1 of uncultured Bifidobacteriaceae bacterium. Classification (GTDB taxonomy): domain Bacteria; phylum Acidobacteriota; class Vicinamibacteria; order Vicinamibacterales; family CAVVIG01; genus DATNBT01. The sequence continues at coordinate 3 of CAZOIK010000242.1, read as the reverse complement.
GCG
>CAZOIK010000241.1:0-1602 GCA_964579765.1 uncultured Bifidobacteriaceae bacterium | reverse complement strand
TCGACGGCAGGTCGCGGTTGGTCGCCGCGATCAGCCGGACGTCCACCTTGATCGTGCGCGTGCCGCCCAGCCGCTCGAATTCGTGCTCCTGGAGCACGCGCAGGATCTTCGCCTGCGTGTTGGCGCTCATGTCGCCGACCTCGTCCAGGAACAGGGTGCCGCCGTCGGCCTGCTCGAAGCGGCCGACGCGCTGCTTGTCGGCGCCGGTGAACGCGCCCTTCTCGTGGCCGAAGAGCTCCGACTCCAGCAGGTTCTCCTGCAGCGCCGCGCAGTTCACCTTGACGAAGTTGCGCGTCGTCCGCAGCGAGTTGTGGTGGATGGCGCCGGCGATCAGCTCCTTGCCGGTCCCGGTTTCGCCGCGGACGAGCACCGTCGTGTTGCTCTTGGCCACCTTGCGGACGATGTCGAGCACGCGCTGCAGCGCGGGGCTCGTGCCGATGATGCGGTCGAAGTCGTAGCGATCCTGCTGCGCGTCGCGGAGGTACTCGATCTCGTTCTTCAGGCGCTTCACCTCGAGCGCCTTCTCGATCTTGACCTCCATCTCCTCGATCTCGAACGGCTTCTGCACGTAGTCGAACGCGCCGATCTTCATCGCCTCGACCGCGGTGTTCACGGTGCCGAACGCCGTCATCAGGATCACGGCCGTCGTCGGATGGAGCGCCCGCGTGGTGCGCAGCACGTCCATGCCGTCGCTGCCTCCCATCTTGAGATCGCTCAGCACGACGTCGAAGTAGTTGTCGTGCAGGCGCTCGATGGCCTGGTTGCCGTTGCTGGCTTCCTCCACGTCGTGGCCGGCTTCGGTCAGACCGCGGACGAGCCCGCGGCGGATGGCGTCGTGATCGTCGGCGATGAGAATGCGTCCCATGTCTTCCTCTATTTGAAGGGTGCGGCGGCGCTCGCGACGGGCAGGGTCACCCTGAACCGGGTGCCGGTGTCCGGACTGCTGTTCAGGTCGATGCGGCCGTCGTGCGCGTCGACAATCTTTCTCACGATGCCGAGTCCGAGCCCCGTGCCCTTGACCTTCGTCGTGAAGAACGGATCGTAGATCCGGTCGCTCAGCTCGGGCGGCACGCCGGGCCCGGTGTCGGCGACGTCGACGACGATCGTCGGCGCGAGCTTGGGCGCGACGCCGAATTCCGGATCGGGCTCGATCTCGCCCATCGACGCGGCAATCGCAATCGTGCCCCGGCCCTCGAGCGCCTCGAAGGCGTTCGCGATCAGATTGGTGAACACCTGACAGAGCTGATGCTGATCGCCCTCGATCATCGGCAGCCCGTTCGGCACGTCCATCGTCACCATCACGTTGCCGCGGGCGGCCTTCGACTCGGCCAGCAGCACCGCCTGATGGAGGACGTCGGCAATCGCCGTGCGCTCCACCTGCAGCCGCACCGGCCGGACGAACTCCAGCATCTCGACGACGATCGCGTTGGCGAGCTTCGCTTCGCTGATGATGTCGGCGAGGATCGCCTGCGCGTCCTTCTTGTCCGGCACCTGTCGCCGCAGCAGCCCCGTCATCACTTCGATGCCCGCGAGCGGGTTCTTCAGCTCGTGCGCGATGCCCGCCGCCATCTCGCCGAGCGACGCGAGCCGGTCGCGCAGGCG
>CAZOIK010000240.1:0-28617 GCA_964579765.1 uncultured Bifidobacteriaceae bacterium | reverse complement strand
GAAGCGATGCTCGGCGTGCCGGTCTTTCCCAACGCCCAGTTCATCACGTCATACTACGCCGGGCGCGGCCAGCGCTACTACATCTTCGGCACCGCCGCGTCCTTCGTCGACCTCGTCAACTACTACCGGGCGACGCTCAAGCAGCGCGGCGAGCTTACGTATGAGGTGCCGGCGACGCACGAGTTCGACGTCGGCAAGTTCGACGAAGATCGGATGGCGTTTCCGCCGGGTGTGGTCATCAAGGACTTCCAGTCGGACGTCTCGCAGGGCTATCCGAACCCGAAACCGGGCGGCCAGCCCGCCCGGTTCCCGACGATCATTCAGATCGTGCCCGTTCCGCAAAGGTAGGGCGGGCCTTTCGGGCCCGCCGACGTCGGGCGCTGCCTATGCGTGCTCGACGTAGATCTCGCCCTTGCGGCGGAACTCGAGCGACTTCTCCTCCATCCCGCGCGCGGCCTCGTCGCGCACCTGCTGTGTCAGCTCCATCGAGCAGAACTTCGGACCGCACATCGAGCAGAAGTGCGCCACCTTCGCGCCGTCGGCCGGCATCGTCTCGTCGTGGAACGCGCGCGCCGTGACCGGATCGAGCGCCAGGTTGAACTGATCCTCCCAGCGGAATTCGAACCGCGCCTTCGACAGCGCGTCGTCCCACTCGCGGGCGCGCGGATGGCCCTTCGCGAGATCAGCGGCGTGCGCCGCGATCTTGTACGCGACGACGCCGGCCTTCACGTCGTCGCGGTTCGGCAGCCCGAGATGCTCCTTGGGCGTGACGTAGCAGAGCATCGCGGTCCCGTACCAGCCGATCATCGCGGCACCGATGGCGGACGTGATGTGGTCGTATCCGGGCGCGATGTCCGTCGTCAGCGGGCCCAGCGTGTAGAACGGCGCTTCGGCGCACCATTCGAGCTGCTTCTCCATGTTCTCTTTGATCAGATGCATGGGAACGTGGCCCGGCCCTTCGTTCATCACCTGCACGTCGTACTCCCACGCGATCTTCGTCAGCTCGCCCTGCGTCTTGAGCTCGGCGAACTGCGCTTCGTCGTTCGCGTCGGCGATCGAGCCCGGCCTCAGACCGTCGCCGAGCGAGAACGAGACGTCGTAGGCGCGCATGATCTCGCAGATCTCGCGGAAGTGCGTATAGGTGAAGTTCTCCTGGTGATGCGCGAGGCACCACTTCGCCATGATCGACCCTCCGCGCGACACGATGCCCGTGACGCGGCGCGCGGTCATCGGGACGTAGCGCAGGAGCACGCCGGCGTGCACCGTGAAGTAGTCAACGCCCTGCTCGCACTGCTCGACGAGCGTGTCGCGGTAGATCTCCCACGTCAGGTCCTCGGGGCGTCCGCCGACCTTTTCGAGTGCCTGGTAAATCGGCACAGTGCCGATCGGCACGGCGGCGTTGCGGACGATCCACTCGCGCGTCTCGTGGATGTTCTTCCCCGTGGACAGGTCCATGACCGTGTCCGCGCCCCAGAGCGTCGCCCATCGCAGCTTCTCGACTTCGTCCTCGATCGACGAGGTCACCGCGGAATTGCCGATGTTGGCGTTGATCTTCACCAGGAAGTTGCGCCCGATGATCATCGGCTCGAGTTCCAGGTGGTTGACGTTCGCCGGAATGATCGCGCGGCCGCGGGCCACTTCGTCGCGAACGAAGTCCGCCGGCAGGCCTTCGCGAATCGCGATGAACTCCATCTCTGGCGTAATCTCGCCCTTCTTCGCGTAGTGCAGCTGCGTGACGCAGTCGTCCGTCTTCCTGCAGCCGACCCACTTCTCGCGAAGCTTCGGCAGACCGGCGGTCACGTCGTGCCCCTGCGGACCGCTCGTGTCGTAGAGGCGGACCGACGACCGGCCCTGCTCGAGCGCAATCTCGCGCATCGGCACGCGGACGCCCTGCGGGCCCTCCACGAAGACTTTCGTTGAGTTGGGATAGGCGGACTCGAACGCTGACATCGACCGCTCTCCTTCGTCTCCCGCGGGAGACCAAGTTCCAAGGGTGTGCTCTCAATCCCGTTAAGAGGGATACCCCTGGCGGGTGAAAGAGCGACTATAGCAAGGGCAGAGAGCAGAGGGCAAAGGGCAGATGGCCGAGCGCGGCCGGCAGATGGGCCGGCGCAGTCGGCAGACAGCCGCGCGCAGTTGGCAGACAGCCGCGCGCAGTCGGCAGATAGCCGCGCGCAGTCGGCAGATAGCCGCGTGCAGTCGGCAGATAGCCGCGTGCAGTCGACAGACGGCCAAGTATCGATGGCAGACGGCCAAGCGCGGCAGTCAGACGGCTCGGAGCCGCCGGCAGACAGTCCAGCGCCAATGGCAGACGGTCCAGCGCTGCCGGCAGACGGCCGGGCGCGCAGATCAGGGGCGAAGGGCGAGCAGTTGTCGCCGCTTCCGCTCGCTGAAACGCTCGATCGCGTACCGGAATGTCGTCCGCGGGATGATGCCGACGTTGGCGCGGAGGTAGCGGTCGAGCCTGGCCGCATCGACTTTGCCGGCTTCGCGGAGCGCCCAGCCGACGGCTTTGTGAATGAGATCGTGCGGATCCCCATGCAGCCGTTTCGCGGTGGCGTACACCTGATCAATCGTGCCGCCGACGCGCATGGCCTTGAGCAGGCCGACAATCGACGCGCGCCGCACCCACAGGCTTCTGTGCGCCGCCCAGGCGCGCAGTTGCGGGATGAGCGCAGGATGCCTGGTCAGGAGCGGTCCGATGATCTCGCCGCAGATCTCGTCAGTGGTCGCCCAGTTGGCCGAGTGGTTCTTCGCCAGCCAGCGCTTGCAGCGCCTCAGCACCTGCGGCGTGAAGTCCGTGCGATAGCGCGCGACGACCTCGATCCCGACGGCCTTCGCTTCGAGATAGCGATCCGGCATCAGCGCATCGGCGAACGACAGCGCATCCCGCAGCGTCCACCGATCGCGCTGCGCGCGGTAGATCTCGCGCGAAAGCGCGCGCACATGCCCGGATCCGGCGTTGTAGAACCCGAGCCCATGATCGCCGCGGAAGTAGCGGCTCGCGTCGAAGCCGGCCGTCGGGCGGGCCAGCTTCGTGAGCTCGCGTTTCGCCGCCATCGCCGCCCCGGCTACAGTTTTCTGAGGATGAAACACTTGAGGTAGTACGTCTCGGGGACGCCGAGCAGCACGGGATGATCGCGTCCCTGCATCCGCTTCTCGACGACGGTGACGTCGGCCATGGCGTCAACAGCGGCGTCGTAGACGATCTCGGCGAACATCGCCTCGTTGACGTTGTACGAGCAGCTGCAGGTCACGAGGATGCCACCGTGGTTCAGCAGCTTCAACGCGCGCAGGTTGATCTCCTTGTAGCCGGCGCGCGCGTTGGGGATCGACGCCTTGTTCTTCGCGAACGCCGGCGGGTCGAGGACGATGGTGTCGAACCGCTGGCCGAGCCGCTCGAGTCCGCGCAGCTCGTCGAAGACATTGCCCACGCGCGCGTCGATCGTCACGGCGTTGGCAGCGGCGTTGATCCTGACTCGCTCGATCGCGTCCGCGGACACGTCGATCGCGATCGTCTCGGCGCACTTCGGCGCGAGCGTCAGCGCAAACCCGCCGTTGTAGCTGAAGCAGTCGAGCAGCCGGCCGTGCGCGTACTGCGCGGCGGCGGCGCGGTTCTCGCGCTGATCGAGGAACAAGCCGGTCTTCTGCCCGCGCCGGACATCGACGTCGTAGCGGACGCCGTTCTCGGTCACTCCGATCGCGTCGGGCACGTCGCCGGCCACGACCTCGACGTGCTGCTCGAGCCCTTCGAGCGCGCGCGTGCGCGGGTCGTTGCGCGCCAGGATGCCCGCGGGCGCCAGGGTCTCCTGCAGGATCGACACGACGAGCGGCTGCAGCCGGTCCGCACCCTGCGACAGCGTCTGCACGACCAGACAGTCGGCGTAGCGATCGACGACCACCGACGGGAGCAGATCGGCCTCGCCGTGGATGACGCGATACGCCGTCGCGTCGATGGCGAGCGAGCGCCTGAAGGCGATCGCGTTTTCGATCCGCGTCCGGATCAGCCCGTCGTCGGCCGGGACGTCGCCGCGCGTGAGCATCCGCAGCGAGATCTGCGATCGATCGCTGTAGAACGCCCAGCCGAGCGGCGCGCCGCCGCGCGCGCTCCTCACGATCACACGGTCTCCGGCGCCGGCGTTCGCGTCCTTGACGTCGGCGCGGTAGATCCACGGATGGCCGGACCGCAGCCGTTCCTCGCCGCGCGCGGAGATGGTGACGGTCGGATTCATCGAACCTTCATAGTACAATCGTGAGCCGTGCGAATTGCGATCGGCGCCGATCACGCCGGCTTTCTTCTCAAGGAACATCTGAAACAGACGCTCGCCGGGCTCGGCCACGCCGTGGACGATCACGGCACGCACAGTGAAGCGTCGGTCGATTACCCGCCCATCTGCCTCAGCGTCGGGCGCGCGGTCGCCGAACAGCGCGCCGATCGCGGAATCGTCCTCGGCGGCAGCGGCCAGGGCGAGCAGATCGCCGCCAACAAGGTGCCAGGCGTCCGCGCCGCGCTCTGCAACGATCTCTATACGGCTCGCCTCTCGCGCGAGCACAACGACGCGAACGTCCTGTCGATGGGCGGACGCATCGTCGCGTTCGGGCTTGCGGACGAGATCCTGACGCTCTGGCTCAACACGGCGTTCGAGGGCGGACGCCACCAGCGCCGGATCGATCAGATCAGCGCGGCGGAGAAACGATAGTCATGTCCAATCCGATGGCGTCGCATTGGCGCCTGCTGCAGCAGACCGACCCCGACGTCGCGAAGGCGATTCGCGACGAGCTCAACCGGCAGTCGTCCGGCCTCGAGCTGATCGCCTCTGAAAATTTCGTCAGCCGCGCGATTCTCGAAGCGGCCGGCTCCGTGTTCACGAACAAGTACGCCGAAGGCTATCCGGGGCGCCGCTACTATGGCGGCTGCGAGTACGTGGACGTCGTCGAGAGCCTCGCCATCGCGCGCGCGAAGGCGCTCTTCAAGGCCGATCACGCCAACGTCCAGCCGCACGCGGGCGCGCCGGCCAACATGGCCGTGTATTTCGCCGTCATGAAGCCGGGCGACACGGTGCTCGGCCTCAACCTCGCGCACGGCGGCCACCTCACGCACGGCCACCCCTTGAACTTCTCGGGAATGCTCTACAAGGTCGTCCCGTACGGCGTGAAGAAAGACGACGAGCGGATCGACTACGACGAGATCGATCGGCTCGCCGACGAGCACAAGCCGCGGATGATCATGGTCGGCGCGAGCGCTTATCCGCGCATCATCGACTTCGCTCGAATCCGCGCCGCGGCCAAACGAGTCGGCGCGGTCATGTGCACGGACATGGCGCACATCGCGGGCCTGGTCGCGACGGGCTTCCATCCGAGCCCAGTCCCGCACTCCGACTTCGTCACGACGACGACGCACAAGACACTGCGGGGACCGCGATCCGGCATGGTGCTGTGCACGCAGCAGTACGCGAAGGATCTCGACAAGGCCGTCTTTCCCGGACTCCAGGGCGGCCCGCTGGTGCACATCATCGCGGCCAAGGCCGTCTGCTTCAAGGAAGCCTCCGAGCCCGCGTTCGCGCAGTATCAGCAGCAGATCCTCGCGAACGCGAAGCAGCTCTCCGGCGCGCTCTCGAGCGCCGGGTTCCGGCTCGTCAGCGGCGGCACCGACAACCACCTGATGCTCGTGGACGTCTTCTCGAAAGGCATCACCGGCAAGCTCGCGGAGTCTGCGCTCGGCAAGGCCGGCATCACGGTGAACAAGAACGCGATTCCCTTCGATCAGAACCCTCCGATGGTCGCGAGCGGCATCCGCGTCGGCACGCCGGCGGTGACGACGCGGGGGATGAAGGAAGCGGAGATGAACACGATTGCGGAGTTCATCACGCGCGCGCTGAAGAGCCCGGAAGACGATCGCGCGCTCGGCATGATCCGCGCCGAGGTCGAAGCGCTGTGCCAGAAGTTCCCCCTCTATCCGGACTGACCGTCAGGGTTGACGCGGTCTTCGCGCCCGACGGCCCGCTCGCGCGGAGCATTCCGGGCTTCGAGGCCCGCGAGGGTCAGCGTGCGATGGCCGAGGCCGTCGCGCAGACCTTCGAGCACGGCGGCGTGCTGCTGGCGGAAGCCGGCACCGGCACCGGCAAGACCCTCGCGTATTTGGTCCCCGCAATCCTGAGCGGCCAGCGCGTCCTCGTTTCGACCGGTACCAAGAACCTCCAGGAGCAGATCTTCTTCAAGGACATTCCGGCGCTCCGCGGCGCGCTCGACGTGCCGTTCACCGCGACGTGCATGAAAGGCCGCGCGAACTATCTCTGCCTCCATCGCCTCGATCAGATCGACGAGCAGGGCGGCCCGGCGTCCTTTGACGTCTTTCTGCCGATCGTGCGCGAGTGGTCGAAGCAGACGGAAACCGGCGACCGCGCCGAACTCGTGGACCTGCCCGAGGACGCGCCGTTCTGGAGCGACGTCTCGGCCACTGCCGAAACGTGCCTGGGCACCGAATGCGGCCGCTACGAGGAATGCTTCGTCACGCGCATGCGCCAGCGAGCGGCCGAGTCGGACGTCGTCATCGTCAACCATCACCTGCTGTGCGCGGACGCGGCCGTACGGCAGAACGCGTTCGGCGAGGTGATTCCCGCCTGCAGTCACGCCGTCCTGGACGAAGCACATCAGCTCGAGGACGTCGCCACGCAGTACTTCGGCGTCAGCCTCAGCACATACCGCGTCGAGGATCTCGCGCTCGACGTCGAGCGCCTCGGGATCGCCGCGACGGAGAAGGCAATCCAGAAGCTGCGCGATTGCGGGCGCACCTTCTTCAACGAGATCGCGTACGCCCACCGCGGCGGAGATCGGGCGCGGAGCGAAGAACGCGTGCGCGCGACGCCGTCCTCGCTCGCGCAGGCCGCGGAAGGCGCCGCGCTGCTCGCCGGGGCGCTCGACCTCGTCGAGACGGCGCTGAAGACCGCGAAGCCGGAACAGGATGCGACCGAGGAGTCGCAGGAGCAGCCGGCCGCCCTGGCCAGGCGCGCGGAGGAGCTTCGATCCGACCTCCGCTTCCTGATGCGCGCCAGCGAAATCGAGTACGTCTACTTCGTCGAGTTCCGTGGACGCGGCGTCTTTCTGCGCGCCTCGCCGATCGACGTCTCGGCCATCATGCGCGACGTCGTCCTCGACAAGATGCGGACGGCCGTGCTGACGTCGGCCACGCTGACGGTGGAGGGCCGCTTCGAGTACATCAAGGAGCGCCTCGGTGTCCGCCGCGCGGACGAGATCCGGCTCCCCTCCGAGTTCAACTTCGAGCGGCAGGCCGTGCTCTACCTGCCGCCGCGCATGCCCGATCCGCGATCGCCCGACTTCGCGGGCGCGGCGGGACGCCAGGTGATCGAGATTCTGAAGCGGACGCACGGCCGCGCGTTCGTGCTGTTCACGAGCTACGCGTCGCTGCGGGCGGTGCAGGCGATCGCCGAGATGGCGCTCGACTACCCGATCTTCGTGCAGGGGACGGCGCCGCGATCGCAGCTCCTCGCGCAGTTCCGGGAAACGCCGCACTCGGTGCTGCTCGCCACCTCGAGCTTCTGGCAGGGCGTGGACGTCGTGGGCGAGGCGTTGAGCTGCGTGATTGTTGACAAGCTGCCGTTCGCGTCGCCCGCCGATCCGATTACGGCGGCGCGCATCGACGCGATTCGCGCGCGCGGCGGCGAGCCGTTCGAGGAGTATCAGGTGCCGCTGGCCATCCTCGCGCTGCAGCAGGGACTCGGCCGCCTGATTCGACACCGCACCGATCGCGGCGTCCTGGCGGTGCTCGATCCGCGCCTGCGGACGAAGGGCTACGGCCGGCGCTTCCTGGCGTCGCTGCCGCCCGCGCCGGTCGTGCACGAGATCGAGGCGCTCTCGGCCTTCATGTCCGCGAATCTCGTGTAGACTGTTTCGTGCTGAAACACCGTATTTCAGGAGGGTTCCGCAATGATCCGCCGCATCTCTAGCCGGCTCGCCTGGCAGTTGGTTCTGGCCGGCGTCGTCGTCTTGGGGTTCGCTCTGCCGAGCGCCGCGCAGGGCATGATCACGGGCAAGGTCGTGAACGCCAAAGGCGATCCCGTCGCCGACGCCAAGATCACGATCGAGCAGCAAGACGGCGTCAACCGCAAGTTCGAAACCAAGAGCGACAAGAAGGGCGAGTTCATCCAGATCGGCTTGCAAACGTCAACGTTCAAGGTGACGGCCGAGGGCAAGGAAGGCACGGCCACCGCGACGACGCGCGTGAGCCAGCGCGGAGCGTCGAACGTGCGCCTCATCCTGGGCGGCGGCGCGGGCAACGACGCCGCGGTCGCCGCGAAGACGGCCGAGCTGCGCAAGGCGTTCGACGACGGCGTCACGTTGAGCCGCGCGGGCAAGTACGACGAATCGGTGGAGGAGTTCAACAAGGCGCTCGCGCTCAACCCGAAGTGCCAGGACTGCTACTACAACATCGGCTTCGCGTACTCGCAGAAGAAGGACTACGACAAGGCCGAAGAGAACTACAAGAAGGCGCTCGAGGTGAAGCCCGACTACGCCGAGGCGTACAACGGGCTCGCGAACATCTACAACGCGCAGCGCAAGTTCGACCAGGCGGCCGAAGCGAGCAAGAAGGCGTCCGAGCTGAGCGCCAGCGCGCCGGGCGCGCTGCAGGGCGGCAACGCCGACGCCCTCTACAACGAAGGCGTCATCCTGTGGAACGGCGGCAAGATCGCCGACGCGCAGGCGAAGTTCGAGGCGGCGATTGCCGCCAACCCGAATCACGCCGAGTCGCACTATCAGCTCGGGATGGCGCTCGTGAACGGAGGCAAGCTGAAGGAAGCCGGCGAGCAGTTCAGCACGTACCTCAAACTGTCGCCCGACGGTGCCAACGCGGCGACGGCGAAGGCCCTGCTCGCGCAGCTGCCGAAGTAGGAGTGCCCGACCCCGCCGCGCTCCGCGCCCGGCTGGCGGACGTCCGCGATCGCATCGCGCGCGCCGCCGTCCGGGCCGGGCGCGACCCGTCTCAGGTCAGACTCATCGCGGTGTCGAAAACGTTCGGCGCCGACGCCGTGCGTGAGGCCGCCGCGAACGGACAACTCGACTTCGGAGAGAACAAGGTCCAGGAAGCCGCCCTCAAGCAAACGGCGACGCGCGATTTGCGACTCGTCTGGCACCTCATCGGACATCTGCAGTCGAACAAGGCACGAAAAGCGGCCGAGGAGTTCGACGTCATCCATTCGATCGACAGCGCCGATCTCGTCCGGAAGATCGACGGGGCGGCGGCGGCCGCGGGACGGCGGATCAGGCTGCTCGCGCAGGTGGATCTGGCCCGTGAGGCGACGAAATTCGGCGCGCGCGAAGACGAGCTGCCGTCGATCTTCGAGGCGGCCGCCGGTCGCGCCGCCGTGCAGATGTCGGGCCTGATGATCATCCCGCCCGCCGTTGACGATCCCGAGGACGCACGCCCGTGGTTCAAACAGCTGCGCGCGCTCCGCGACGGGCTCGCGCGCCAGGGCGTCGATGCCGGTCAGCTGACGGAGCTGTCGATGGGCATGAGCCACGATTTCGAGGTGGCGGTCGAAGAAGGCGCCACAATGGTGCGCGTCGGCACCGCGATTTTCGGCGGCCGCACGTCTCCCTAACGTCCGTCGCGCGTCCGTCCGATAAGCCAAACCGGAGAATCACGCGCATGAATGTGAGCCCGCTCGACCTTCGCCAGCAGAACTTCAAATCACGGTTCCGCGGCTTCGACCGGATCGAGGTCACGTCGTTCCTGGCCGCCGTGGCCGACGACTACGAACAGGCGCTCCGCGAGACGGACAGGCTCCGTCAGGACCTGGCGCGCATGGAAGCCATCCTCGCCGAGCACCGGGAACACGAGCAGAACCTCCGCGCCACGCTCATGACGGCGCAGAAGCTGTCCGAGGACCTCAAGGGCACGGCCGAGAAGGAGGCCGAGCGCATCATCCGCGAGGCCGAAAGCCGCGCGCAGCTGATTCTCGACAAGACGCAGGCGCGCCTCGAGGACGTGCAGCGCGAAATCGACGGCATGAAGCTCAAGCGGCGCGACGTCGAGACGACCATCGAATCGACGATCCAGACGCTGCGCAACACGCTCGACTACGTGCGCGAGCAGGATCAGCGCGACCGCGACGACCGCATCCTGCTGCACCGCCCGCGGCACGCCGAACAGCCCGCCGAGCCGATCGAGGCGCGGCGCGCCAGGGCGTCTGACGCGGGTTGATCCGTTCCACGAGCGCCGGCGCCGAAATCGATGTCCGCGTCATTCCACGGAGCCCCCGCACCGGCCTCGACGGCGAGCGTGACGGCGCCGTTCTCGTCCGCGTGGCGGCTCCGCCCGTGGACGACGAGGCCAACGAGGAGCTCCGTCGATATCTCGCCGGCCTGTTCGGCGTTCCGCGCGGCGCCGTCCGCGTTGTCTCGGGCCGTCACGGGCGAAAGAAGCGCGTGGCGCTCGACGGCGTCAGCGCCGAGTCGGCGCGCGCGGTGATCCATGGCCTCCATCGCTGACAAGTCCCTTCGTGAGGTACTCGCCGCCTTCGGATCGGCGTCGCCGACGCCGGGCGGCGGATCGGCGTGCGCGGCCGCCGCGGCGCTCGCCACGGCGCTGCTGCGCATGGCGGCCGCGATCGGGGGCGTCGATCCGGCGTCACTGCTGCGCATCGAAGAGAACCTGATCGACGCCATCGACGCCGACGCGGCGGCGTATCGCTACGTGATTACCGCGCAGCGGCAGCCGCACGACACGCCCGAGGAGCGCGGCCTGCGTACGGCGGCCATCCAGCTCGCGCTGCGCGGCGCCACCGAGGTGCCGCTGAGCATCATGCGGCTGTCCGCGTCGGCGCTGTACGAGGCGACGGAGGTCGCGGCGCACGCGCGCCGTTCGACCGTCGGCGACATCGCGGTCGCCGTCGCGCTGCTGCGCGGCGCCATCGAGGGCGCGCGGCTGACGATCGACGCCAATCTCGGCGCGCTCGCTGACGCGATGTACGTCGAGACCATCAGAGAAGAATTCAGGACGCTGGCCGAGCGCGCCGAAATGGCGGCCGCCGACGCCGAACGGCTACTGCGGGTTCGCTAGATCGCCGAGCTTGACGGGGACAATCACGAACCCGTCAACGTTCAGCGAGAACGGCCACTGGTACTCATAGCCGGGCAGCACGGTAATCGGCTTCGTGTACGCCGCTTCGATGTAGGTATGCTGCGGCTCCCGACGAATCGTGAGCGCCTCTGAGGTCACCGGCTCGTCGTACGCCGCGGCGAGCTCCAGCACCCTGTCGCGCAGCTCCTCGTCGGTCTTCTCCTTGCTGTTGACCGCGGTGTCGGCGACGGCGTCCTTGAACCGGTAGTACGACATGTATGCGGAGCCAATCCGCCAGATCGCATTCGCGATCAGCACCGCGACGACGAGTTTGACGAGCGCCTTGATCATCGACGTACTCAGTGGATGACGTGGCCGATGCGGTCCCAGCGCGTCTTGGTGAAGAAGTGCATGAACACGGACGCCAGGCCCTTCACGGTGGCGCTCGCCGACTCGTCTTCGTAGTCTTCCCGGTCCGACTCGTACGACCAGTAGATCAGCAGCGCCCGGCCCTTGACGTAGTCGCGCGGCATGAAGCCCCAGTAGCGGCTGTCGGCCGAGTTGTCGCGGTTGTCGCCCATCATGAAGTACTGATCGGGCGGGACGGTGACCGGCCCGTAGTTCTCGCGCACGTCGGACGAGGTGACCTCGGCCAGCTCCGAGACGCCGCCCGGCGGCTCGAGGAAGTGGACGTACGGCTCGTCGAGCGGCTTCCCGTTGATGTAGATCTTCTTCTCCTTCATCTGGAGCGTCTCGCCGGGAAGGCCGACGACGCGTTTGATGAAGTCGCGATCGGGCTCGACCGGGTACTTGAACACGAGCACGTCGCCCCGCCTGATCTCGCCGATCGGCAGCAGCGCGCGCTCGAGCGGTGCGGCCGTCGGCCCGAACACGAACTTGTTCACGAGCAGGTGATCGCCGATGAGCAGGTTGTTCTCCATGGAGCCCGTCGGGATCTTGAACGCCTGCAGCACGAACGTCCGCACGAAGAGCGCGAGGATGACGGCGATGACGATCGACTCGAAGTACTCGCGGGCGGTCGATTTCCTGAAAGGCTGCGCCATCGGTCCTATTCTTCGCTTTCCGTCCCCATGCGGAGCACGGCGAGAAACGCTTCCTGCGGGATCTCGACCTTTCCGACCCGCTTCATGCGCTTCTTGCCTTCCTTCTGCTTCTCGAGCAGCTTCCGCTTGCGCGTGATGTCGCCGCCGTAGCACTTGGCGAGGACGTTCTTTCGCATCGCCTTCACCGACTCGCGCGCGATGATGCGGCCGCCGATCGCCGCCTGAATCGCGACCTCGAACATCTGGCGCGGGATCAGCTCGCGCATCTTCGAGGCGAGCGCCCGGCCGCGGTCGTACGCCATGTCGCGGTGCACGATGATCGACAGCGCGTCCACCGGATCGCCGTTGACGAGAATGTCGAGCTTCACGAGCGGCGACGGCCAGTAGCCGGTCACATGATAGTCGAGCGACGCATAGCCGCGCGAGATGGTCTTGAGCTTGTCGTAGAAGTCGAGGACGACCTCGTTGAACGGAAGCTCGTACGTGATGAGCACGCGGTCCGACGAGACGTACTCGATCGATTTCTGAACGCCCCGCTTGTCCTGGCACAACTGCAGGATGCCGCCGACGTGCGTGGACGGCGTCAGGATCATGGCGGTGATGACGGGTTCTTCGATGACCTTGATGACGCCCGGATCCGGCAGCTTCGACGGGCTGTCGATCTCCCGCGTCACCCCGTCCGTCGTGGTCACACGATACAGCACGCCTGGCGCCGTCGTGACCAGGTCCATGTTGTACTCGCGCTCGAGACGCTCCTGCACGATCTCCATGTGGAGCAGGCCCAGGAAGCCGCAGCGAAAACCGAAGCCGAGGGCCGCCGACGTTTCCGGCTCGTAGAAGAACGACGCGTCGTTCAACCGCAGCTTCTCGAGCGCCTCCCGCAGCTCGCCGTACTGATGGCTCTCGACCGGATACAGACCGGCGAAGACCATCGGCTTGAGCTCCTTGAATCCCGGAAACGGCTCCTTCGTCGGACGCGCGCTCTCGGTGATGGTGTCGCCGATCTTGGCGTCGCCGACGTTCTTGATGTTGGCGACGAGAAAGCCCACCTCGCCGACACCGAGCTCGCCCACCTCGGCCGCCTTCGGGTTGAACACGCCCAGCTGGAGCGCCTCGTAGTCCTGGCCGGTCGCCATCAGCCGGATCTTCATGCCGGGCCTGATGACGCCGTCGATCACACGGATCACGATGACGACGCCCCGGTACGAGTCGAACCACGAGTCGAAGATCAACGCCTTGAGCGGCGCGTCGGGCACGCCTGCCGGCGGCGGCAGGCGATCGACGATCGCCTCCAGGATGTCCGGCACGCCCGCGCCGGTCTTCGCGCTCGCCAGAATCGCCCCGGCGCCGTCGAGGCCGACGATGTCCTGGATCTGGCGGCGCGCTTCCTCGGGCTGCGCGCTCGGCAGATCGATCTTGTTGATGACGGGGATGATCTCGAGGCTGTTGTCAACCGCGAGATACGCGTTGGCGAGCGTCTGGGCCTCGACGCCCTGCGACGCGTCCACGAGCAGCAGCGCGCCTTCGCACGCCGCGAGCGAGCGCGTCACTTCGTACGAGAAGTCCACGTGCCCCGGTGTGTCGATGAGGTTGAGGACGTACTTCTCCCCCGACTTCGCCGTGTAGTTCAGCCGGACCGGGTGCGCCTTGATGGTGATGCCGCGCTCGCGCTCGAGATCCATCGCGTCGAGCACCTGCGCCTCCATCTCACGCGCCTGGAGCGCACCGGTCTGTTCGAGGAAGCGGTCGGCGAGCGTGGATTTGCCGTGATCGATGTGCGCGATCACGGAGAAATTTCGAATCTTCTGCGGGTCCAAGGTCTATCGCGATTCGACGGGCACGTAACGCTGCGGGTACTCCGGGCCGATGTATTCCGCCCGCGGGCGGATGAGCCGGTTGTTGGCGTACTGCTCGAGCACGTGCGCCGTCCATCCGGAGATGCGGCTGACCGCGAAGATCGGCGTGAACAGATCCGTCGCGATGCCGAGCGAGTGATACGTGGACGCCGAGTAGAAATCGACGTTCGCGTTGAGCTTCTTCTCGTTCTTCACGAACGCCTCGATCCGCTCCGACATCTCGAACCAGATCGGCTGCCCGGTGCGCTGGCCCAGGTCGCGCGACATCTGCCGCAGGTGCGTCGCGCGCGGGTCTTCGGTGTGATAGACGCGGTGGCCGAAGCCGGGAATCTTCTCCTTGCGCGCGAGCTTCGCGCGCACGATCTCGACGGCCCTGTCGGGCCCGGCCTCGGGGCCGATGTCGAGCAGCATCCGCATGACGTCGGCGTTCGCGCCCCCGTGCAACGGTCCCTTGAGGGCGCCAATCGCGCCGACGACGGCCGAGTGGATGTCGGTGAGCGTCGCGGCCGCGACGCGCGCCGCGAACGTCGAGGCGTTGAGCTCGTGGTCGGCGTGCAGGATCAGCGCGACGTCGAACGCGCGCGTCTCGAGCCCGCCGGGGCGCTGGCCCGTGAGCATGTACAGGAAGTTGGCCGCGTGGCCGAGCACCGGGTCGGGCTCGATCGGGCCGCCGCCGCTCTCGAGCCGGCCCATGGTCGCGACGAGCGATCCGATTTGCGCCGTGAGCCGCACGGCCTTGCGATAGTTCGCCGCGGGCGAGTTGTCGGCCGCGTCGGGATCGTACTGGCCGAGCGCGGACGTCAGCGTCCGCAGCATGTCCATGCCATTGCCGGCCGGCAGCGACCGCATCAGCCGCAGCACCGGCTCCGGCAGCGGACGACCGGCGGCGAGCTGCGACTGGAGATCTCCGAGCTCGGCGCGGGTGGGAAGCCGGCGATGCCAGAGCAGGTAGCAGACTTCCTCGAACGTCGCGTGCCGCGCGAGATCGTGGATGTCGTATCCGCAGTACGCGAGCACTCCCCGGTCGCCGTCGAGATAGCAAATGGCGGACGAGGTCGCGACGGTGTCTTCGAGTCCGGCTTTGGGCTTCTCGGCCGTGGTCATATCAAAGCAATCATACTCCCGCCGTGCGCTTGACCGCCGCCGCCGGCCGGGAGACGAGGCCGATGGTCAACCCGGCGACAAACCACTCGCCGAACTCGCCGATCGCATACGCCAGCGCGAGTTTCTTCCCGATGCGCATGATCCCGTAGCTCACGCCGGAGAAGTACGCGCCGAGCAACAGCCCCATGACGATGCCGAACGTGAGACCTTCGGTGAGGCCGCCGCGACCTTCGTAGCCCTTGGTGTAGATCCAGCTCGCCACGCACATCGCGACGAACACGCCGGCGAACATCAGCAGCATGTCCGGCAGGTCATTGCCTTCGCGGTAGATCTCTGGATATCTCGAGAACTCCCCCTGGAAGACATGGCCCCAGACGATGAACCCGTAGATCGCGTCCACGATCGTCGCCGCCGCCGCCGCGAGCACAATGCGGGTGTAGTTCATGGCGCACTCCTCCGTTCAGGTGCGCCGAATACTACGCGTGCGGCTGGCGAAAAGCTACTGGATGCGCGAAGACACCGGCAGCTCGGCGACGGCGTCGGATTCGCCGGCGTACTGCTGCACGATCGACACGAGACCGGTGTAGAGGAAGCCGATCTGGAACAGCACGAGGAACGGGAGCGTGCCGTAGATCTGGTTCGCGAGCGCGTAGAAGACCGTCGCCGTGAAATAGAGACCGAGCGCAAGCTCGATGAGCGGCTGGATGGCCACCGTCGTGTGGTACTTCTTGCCGATCCAGTCGTCGCCGCTGCCCTCGATGCGGTACTTCGGCGTCCGGGTGAACTCGGACTCCTTGTTGAACATCGCCTCGAAGACCGCGCGCGAGTTGTTGATCGACAGGCCGATGCCAATCGACATCAGAAACGGCAGGTACTTGATGCGCGCGATCCAGTCTTTGTGGATCTCGCGCTGGCAGACCATGTAGAAGTTGCAGACCGAGAAGGTGGCCGCGAAGAACAGCGGCACGTCTATCAGCAGCATCTCGTACCAGCCCATGTTGTAGCGGATGACCATGGACGGAAAGATGAGGATCGACAACACGACCATCAGCGGGTAGTTGAAATTGGCCGTCAGGTGGAAGAACGCCTCGACCTTGACGCCGAGCGGCACGTCCGCGCGCAGAATGTCGGGCAGGAGCTTGCGGCAGGTCTGGATCGAGCCCTTCGCCCAGCGGTGCTGCTGCGACTTGAACGAGTTCATCTCGACCGGCACCTCGGCCGGCGCGATGACGTCGGAGACGAACACGAACCGCCAGCCGCGGAGCTGCGCGCGGTAGCTGAGGTCGAGGTCCTCGGTCAGCGTGTCGTGCTGCCAGCCGCCGGCGTCGGCGATGACGGCGCGACGCCACACGCCCGCCGTGCCGTTGAAGTTGAAGAAGTGCCCCGCGCGGTTGCGCCCGCCGTGCTCGAGCACGAAGTGCCCGTCGAGCAGAATCGACTGGATCTTCGTCAGCAGCGAATAGTCCTGGTTGATATGGCCCCACCGCGCCTGAACCATCCCGACGTTCGGGTCGCCGAAGTGCGGCATGAGGCGGACGAGGAAGTCGGCCGTCGGAATGAAATCGGCGTCGAAGATCGCGATGAACTCGCCGCGCGCGGTCTGCAGGCCTGCTTCGAGCGCGCCCGCCTTGTAGCCGACGCGGTTCGCGCGATGGAGGTACTTGATGTCGCGGCCCTGCGCCGCAAACCGCCGTACCGCCAGCTCCGCGATCTCACGCGTTTCGTCGGTCGAGTCGTCGAGCACCTGGATTTCGAGCAGCGCGCGCGGATATTCGATCGCGCACACGGACTCGATCAGGCGCTCGGCCACGTACATCTCGTTGTACAGCGGAAGCTGGATCGTCACGACCGGCATCGGATCGAGCGGCGCGGTCGCCTTCGGCTCCTTGTCGCGGTTCCGCATGTAGACGTACACGAGGTAGTAGCGATGCCACCCGTAGACGGCCAGGACGATCACGACGAAAAAGTACGTGGCGAGGGTGAGGGTCTCGGAGAGCGTCATCGTCCGAAAATCAGCAGTTTAATATTACTGTTGGGTCAGAATGACGTCAAACAAAGTACTCAAGGATCTGCTCGATCGCGTCGCCGACGGGACGACAGACGTCGCGTCGGCCCTCGAACAGCTGGTCGGCGCGCTGCGCGCCAGCCCGTTCGAGGACCTGGGCTTTGCGCGCATCGACCACCACCGCGCCATCCGGCAGGGCTTTCCTGAAGTCGTCCTCGGCCTCAGCAAGACCCCGCAGCAGATCGCAGGCATCGCCAAGCAAATCGTCGGCCGCGGATCGACGTTGCTCGTCACGCGCGCGACGCCCGACGCGTACGAAGCGGTCCGCTCGGTCGCCCCCGACGCGGAGTACTTCGAGACGGCGCGCGTTATCGCCCTCCGCCAGCAGGACATTACGCCGGGCAAGGGCACGATCGTCGTCGCGGCGGCGGGGACGGCGGATCTGCCGGTGGCCGAAGAAGCTGCGGTGACCGCCGAGCTGATGGGCAACCGCGTCGAACGGCTCTATGACGTCGGCGTCGCCGGCCTGCACCGCCTGCTCGGCGAGCGGGCGCGCCTCGAGGCCGCACGCGTGATCGTGGTCGTCGCCGGGATGGAAGGCGCCCTGCCGAGCGTCGTGTCCGGCCTGGTCGCCGCCCCGGTCGTCGCCGTTCCGACGAGCGTGGGCTACGGCGCGAGCTTCGGCGGTGTCGCGGCGCTGCTCGGGATGCTCAACAGCTGCGCGTCGGGCGTGTCGGTCGTGAACATCGATAACGGTTTTGGCGCAGGAAATATCGCGAGTTTGATCAATCACATCTAGCGGCGCGTACGCTAGGATTCCGATTCCGCCGATGCAACCTGCCGTGCTGCGTGCGCTCGAGTTCGATCGCGTCGTCGAGATGGTTCGCGGCTTCGCCACGACTCCGATGGGCGACGAGCGGCTCGGCCGCCTGGCCCCCTCGGCCGATCCGCAGAAAGTGGCGCAACTGCTGGCGGCGACGAGCGAGACGGCGCGGTACCTCCAGTCGAACGGCCTGTTCCCGCTGCGCGCCGCCGGCGACATCCCGCAGACGCTCGCCGCGCTGGCGGTCGAAGGCCGCCCGATCGAGGCGCCGCGCCTGCTGGCGCTGGCGACGTTCCTCGTCTCGGTTGACGAGGCGGTGGCGGCAATCCGGCGCGCGCCCGGATCGTTTGCGCGGCTCGAGGCAGCCAGCGGCGGCGCCGCCTCGTTCAAGCAGGAATCCGCGCAGGTGCGCGAGAAGATCGACGAGGCCGGAGACGTCGTTGACACGGCGAGCCCCGAGCTCAAGTCGATTCGCGAGCGGCTGCGCAAGCAGCGGGCGCGGCTGCGCGGCACCCTCGAGTCGTACCTGCGCGGCAAGGAGACCGCGAAGTACCTGCAGGATCAGGTCGTCACCGAGCGCAACGGCCGCTACGTGATCGTCGTCAAGGCCGAGCATCGCACCTCGATTCCGGGCATCGTGCACGGCGCATCGACGAGCGGCGCGAGCCTGTTTCTCGAGCCGCTCAGCACCGTCGAGATCAACAACGACATCGTCGCGCTCGAGGAGCAGGAGACCGCCGAGATCCGGCGCATCCTGCTCGCCTTGTCGAACGCGTTCCGGGCGCGGGCGGCCGACCTGGTGAAGACGATCGACGTCGCGACAGAGCTGGACGTGCTGCAGGCGCGCGCGCGCATTTCCGAGTCGGTGGACGGCGTCGAGCCGGCGCTGTCCGACGACGGCGCGTTCGAGCTGCAGGCGGCCCGGCACCCGCTCGTCAGGAACGCCGTGCCGGTGACGATCAAGATCGTCCCGCCGGCGACCTGTCTGCTGATTACCGGTCCCAACACCGGCGGCAAGACGGTCGCGCTCAAGACGGCGGGACTGCTCGCCGTGATGGCGCAGAGCGGCCTGCGAATTCCCGCGGCCTCCGGATCGCGGCTGCCTGTGTTCCGCTCGGTCTTCGCGGATATCGGCGACGAGCAGTCGATCGACGCGAGCCTGAGCACGTTCTCCGGCCACATCACGAACATCGCGGGCATGGATCGCGCCCTTCACACGCCCGCGCTGGTGCTGCTCGACGAAATCGGCTCGGGCACCGACCCGATCGAAGGCGGCGCGCTCGGCGTGGCGGTCGTCGATCATTTCCGCCGCCGCGGGGCGACGGTCATGGCGACGAGCCATTACGACGCGCTCAAGACGTATGCGTCCACGACCGACGGCGTCGAGTGCGCGGCCTTCGGCTTCGACGCCGAGACGTTCGCGCCGACCTATCAGCTCGTCTACGGATCGCCCGGCCGCAGCCTCGCGCTCGAAATCGCCACACGACTCGGCCTGGCCCCGTCGATCGTCAGCGCCGCGCGGCAGAACCTGAGCGCCCGCGAAGCGCAGCTGGCCGAGCACCTCGCTCGAATCGACAAAGACATGCGCGCGCTCCAGCACGAACAGCGGCTCGTCGCGCACGAGCGCGAGACGCTCAGCCAGGCCGACGCCCGCATGCGCGAGCGGGAAGACGCGCTGCGTCAGCGCGAAGAGACGTTCCGCCGCCGCCTGCAGGAGGAGCTCGAGCACGAGCGCCGCGAGGCGCGCAAGCGGATCGACGACGTGATTGCGGAGTTGAAGACGAAGACGGCCGCCGCGGCGCGTCAGGCGGAGGCCGCGTACGAGCGGCAGACGATTACGACCGGCGACACGGGCGGCATGCGCGCCGACGCGCGCGGGGCCGTTGACACGATTGTCAGACAGTACACGGAACCGTCGCCGCCGGCGCCCGCATCGGGCGCGCCGGGCGCCGGGCCGGCCGTCGGCGATCGGGTCGTGCTCGGCGCACTCGGACTCGAAGGCGTCGTCACTGCGGTGCACGACGGTACGGCGGAGCTCGACGTCCGCGGCAAGCGGATGCGCGCGAGCGTCCGCGATCTCCGCGTCGTGGGTGGACCGAAGCCGGTCGGACCCGCGCGTGTTGACGTGCACGTGGCGCTGCAGCCGCACGACACGGCCCGCGCGGATCTGAACGTCGTCGGCTGCACGGTGGACGAGGCGTTGTCGCGCGCCGAACGGTTTCTCGACGAGTCGCTGCTGACGGATCAGCGGACGGTGCGGCTGATTCACGGCTACGGCACTGGCCAGTTGAAGCGCGCGCTGGCAGGTTTTCTGCAGCAACACCCGCTGGTGGCGAGGTTCGACGCCGCGCCGCCGGATCAGGGCGGCGGCGGCGTGACGGTTGTGGAGTTGAAGGATTGAATCATTGGGTGATTCAGCGACCTGGCGATCGCCACATCGCCGAATCGCCTGATGGGCACATGTAATGGGCTTGTTCCCGCAGCAGTTCATCGACGACCTCCGGCTGCAGGTCAACATCCTGCAGGTCGTGCAGGAATACGTCCCGCTCAAGAAGCTCGGGGTGTCGTGGAAGGGGCTGTGCCCGTTTCATTCAGAGAAGACGCCCTCGTTTCACGTGCATCCCGACAAGGGCTTCTTCCACTGCTTCGGATGCGGCGTCGGCGGCGACGTCTTCAAGTTCATCGAGCTGCACGAGAAGGTCGGCTTCGCCGACGCGGTGCGGCTGCTCGCCCAGAAAGCGGGGATGACGCTTCCGGAGCGAAGCGAGGGATCCGACGAGGACGCCAAGAACCGCGAGGCGCTGCTCAAGATCCACGAACTGGCGGCGGCGTACTTCCGCGAGATGCTCGCGAGCCCGGCCGGCGCGCGCGCGCGGCAGCAGCTCGCCGAACGCGAGGTGCCGGCGCAGACCGTCGAGCAGCTCGGCCTCGGGTTTGCTCCGAACTCGCGCGACGGCCTGAAGTCGCGGCTCGTGCAGCAGGGCTTCGCCCTGCCGCTGCTGCTGCAGAGCGGGCTCGTGCTGCAGCGCGACGAGTCCAGAGGGGGCGAGGCGATCGACCGCTTTCGGAACCGCCTGATGATCCCGATCTGTCGGGATACCGGATCGGTGATTGCTTTTGGTGGTCGTGCCATGGACGCCGACCAGGTGCCCAAGTATCTGAACTCGCCCGAGACGCCGATCTACTCGAAGGGCCGCACGCTGTACGGGCTCAACCTGTCGAAAGCCGCAATCCGGACGCTCGGATTCGCCGTGCTGGTGGAGGGCTACTTCGACTTCGCGCAGCTGTTCCGTAGCGAGGCGGCGCCGGTCGTCGCCTCGTGCGGCACGGCCCTGACGCCTCAGCAGGCGCAGCTGCTGCGGCGATTCACGTCCAAGATCGTGCTGAGCTTCGACCCGGACGCCGCCGGCCAGGGTGCCGCGATCCGATCGTGCGAGCTGCTGGTGGCCGAGGGCTTCGACGTCAACGTGGTGGTGCTGGACAACGGCGAAGATCCCGATACCTTCATCAGACACAAAGGCGCCGCGCGCTATCGTGAAAGATTGCGCAGCTCGCGGCCGTATTTAGAGTACCTGCTCGATCAGGCGTCGGCCGGCGTCGATTTCGGGCACGGTGACAAACGGCGAGAGTTCCTCAACAAGATGCTGGCCGTCGCCGCCCGGATTCCCGACGCCGCCGCGCGCGATCAGTTCGCGGATCGCGTCGCGCATAAAGCGCGCATTACGGAAGAGGTGGTTCGGGCCGAAATCAGGAAGGCGGCCGTGAGCCGCAAGACGGCGGTCACAGCCCGGGAGCTCCCGGCGGGGGTGGCGGGCGGACAGCTCAAACCGGCGGAAAGAGGGCTGATCTGGGGGCTCTTTCACAAAACTGACGAAGCCCGGGCGGCGCTGGCCGAGCTGGAGCCGGGCGATCTGGAGTATCTGGCGGGGCAGGAGATCTTCGAGGCGGCCCGGAGTCTGACGTCCGAGCCGGTCGAACTCTTACCTTCCGAGCTGCTCCGGCGTCTAAGTACAATGAACGTTCAGCTTGTCACGGGCATCGCCGGAGAGGCGACGGCGCCGGTCACCGGCCCAGGGGACCTCGCCGAATGTGCCCGGATCTTGAAGCGGCTGCGCTGCGAACGCGAGCGCGCCGCGATTCAACGCGAAATCGACCGGCTGCAGGGGCTGGGATCCACGACACACGGAGACGAGCTCGACCTGCTCTTGAACCAAAAGCGCACGCTGGCACAGCGCATCGAGGAATTGACGTCTTGACCACCAATAAACGAGAACCGCTCGCGCTCGAAGAAAAGTACGACGAAGTCCGCCAGCTCATCAGCATCGGCAAGGAGAAGGGCTACCTTCTCTACGACGAGGTGAACGAGCTGCTGCCCACCGAGATCACGTCCTCCGAGGAACTGGACGATCTCTTCAACACGTTCGGCAGCGCGGGCATCGAGGTCATCGACTCGGACCAGAAATACGCCCGCGACGAGAAGCCCATCGATCGGACGGGCGAAGGCGCCGAAGAGATCGAGCTCGATCTGACGCCGGGCGCGCTCGACAAAACCAACGACCCGGTCCGGATGTACCTCCGCGAGATGGGCACCGTCCCGCTGCTGACGCGCGAGGGCGAAGTCGAAATCGCGCGGCGCATCGAGCGCGGCAAGCTGGCCGTCATCAAGTCGATCTCCCGGACCCCGCTCATCGCGAAGAAGGTCATCCAGCTGGGCGACCAGCTCCACGCCGGCGAGCGCACGATCCGCGAGCTCGTGATCTTCAACGACGAGGAGATCACCGACGAGCGCATCGCCGAGCGCGCCAAGCAGGTCCAGAAGCAGATCGACGCCGTCCGCCGGACGCGGGCCAACTACGAGAAGCTCGATCAGAAGCTCCAGGAGACGCCCAAGGGCAAGGAGACCCGCGAGCGCCGGAAGTACCGCCGCGCGTGGTGGGCCGCCAAGCGCGCCCTCATCGAGGTGTCCAACGCCATTCGCGTCATCGAGTTCACCGAGGCCGTCAAGCGGCGGCTCATCGACGAGATGAAGGACGCCGTCGAATCGGTGAAGGCGGTGCAGCGCGAGATCGACGCGCTCGAGCGCACGCTCAACCCGAAGAACAAGAAGCAGAAGCTGCGCGAGGAGGACAAGAAGAACCTGCAGCGCATGATCAAGGAGCAGCGCGTCAAGCTGAAGGCGATGACCGACGCGCTCGAACAGGAGCCGAACGAGCTGAAGCAGACGCTCGACACGATTCTGCGCGGCGAGTACCAGGCCGAACAGGCGAAGAAGGAGCTCGTCGAGGCCAACCTCCGCCTGGTCGTCTCCATCGCGAAGAAGTACACGAACCGCGGACTGCAGTTCCTCGATCTGATTCAGGAAGGCAACATCGGCCTGATGAAGGCCGTGGACAAATTCGAGTATCGGCGCGGCTACAAGTTCTCGACGTACGCGACGTGGTGGATCCGTCAGGCCATCACCCGCGCGATCGCCGACCAGGCGCGCACCATCCGCATCCCGGTGCACATGATCGAGACGATCAACAAGCTGATCCGCACCTCGCGCGCGCTCGTGCAGGAGCTGGGCCGCGAGCCGACGTCCGAAGAGATCGCCAAGCGGATGGACATCCCCGTCAGCAAGGTCCGCAAGGTGCTCAAGATCGCGCAGGAGCCGATCTCGCTCGAAACGCCGATCGGCGAAGAGGAAGACTCGCATCTGGGCGACTTCATCGAGGATCGCCAGGTCGTCTCGCCGGCCGAAGCGGTCATCAACCTGAACCTGAAGGAACAGACCGAGTCGGTGCTCAAGACGCTCACGCCGCGCGAGGAGAAGGTCATCAAGATGCGGTTCGGCGTCGGCGACGGCAGCGAGCACACGCTCGAGGAAGTCGGCCAGAGCTTCGCCGTCACACGCGAGCGCATCCGGCAGATCGAGGCGAAAGCGCTGCGGAAGCTGCGCCACCCGTCGCGCAGCCGCAAGCTGCGGGCATTCCTCGAAGGACGTACCAGCTAATGGAGTTACACTGGTGCGGGCCCATAGCTCAACGGTTAGAGCCGCCGGCTCATAACCGGCCCGTTCCAGGTTCGAATCCTGGTGGGCCCACCACATTCGATCATGAATCGCAGGACGACGGAATCACAGGACGGCAGGAGTTGAATGAAGCCCCGGTGCGCGAGCGCCGGGGCTTTTTTCTTTTATGAACGCTGATCTCGAAAAACTGATCGTGCTGCAGCGCCTCGACTCTGCCGCACACGACGCGCAACGGCGGCTCGCCGAAGCGCCCGAGCGCGAGAACGCCCTCGAGGCGCGGCTGTCCGCCGCGCGCGACGCCGTCGCCGACGCCAAGGCGCGGCTCGCCGACAGCCAGGGCGCGCGGCGCGAGCACGAGAAGACCGTCGCGCTGCACCAGGGACGCCTCTCGAAGTTCCGCGAGCAGGCGATGGCCGTGAAGACGAACCAGGAGTACCACGCGATCCAGAAGGAGATCGAATTCGCGCAGTCCGAGATGAAGGCGGCCGAAGACGCCGTCCTCGAACGGATGCTCGAGGGCGACGACCTGACCGCCGCCGTCAAGCGCGCGGAGGCGGATCTCACGGCCGAACAGAAGAGCGTCGACGCCGATCGCAAGGCGATGGCGGCCGACGCCGCCGCGATGACGGCCGCGCTCGAGGCGCTCGCCGCCGAACGCGCCGGCGTCGTCGCGTCGCTCACGCCGCAGGCGCTGGCGACGTTCGAAATGGTCGCGAAGCGGCGCAACGGCGTCGCGATCGCGGAGGCGCGCGACGGCATCTGCACCATCTGCCACGTCCGCATGCGGCCGCAGGTGTTCAACAACGTCCGCAAGAACGATCAGATCATCCAGTGCGACAGCTGCAACCGGATTCTCTACTTCGTGCCCCCGCCACCCGCCGCGGCCGCGCCTGACGCGACCGCCCAGCCGTCGCAGTGACCGTCGGCGCACTCGTCGCTTACATCGACGGCGGAGCCCGCGGCAATCCCGGCCCCGCCGGCTTCGGCGTCCGGATCGAACAGCCGGACGGTACGCTGGTCGAGGAATTCTCCGAAGCGATCGGCGTGGCCACCAACAACGTCGCCGAATACCGCGGGCTGCTGGCGGCGCTCGAGTGGGCGAAAGCGCACGGCGCGCGCGTCCTGCACGTGCGCTCCGACTCGCTGCTGCTCGTGCAGCAGATGCTCGGCCACTACAAGGTCAAGAACGCCGGGCTGCAGCCGCTGCACGCCAGGGCCCGGCTGCTGGCGCACGAGGTCGGCCGCGTCACGTTCGAGCACGTCCGCCGCGAGAAGAACGCGCACGCCGACCGCCTCGCTAACGCGGCGATGGACGGGGTCGAATGACCGCGGCAAGTCTGCCCGCCACAGCACCGTCACGGCGATACGAGCAGAACGGCTCCGGGTGACTCGCCGTGCACAACTCCGCGACGAAGATCTGATCAGGCGGGACGCCTGCTGAGACGAGCTGGTCGCACAGGCATGCCCATGCGTCGAAGAACCAGTGACCGGCGCGTCGTGCCGGCGCAAGCGACGGCATCGGCGGGTTGGCGGTCAGCCTCCGCGGCGCGCGCAGAAACCATCGCTCGAGTCGAGCCGCCGCAAGCCGCTCCTGCGCGAACCGTGCGCGCACGTCCTCGCCCACCTCGTAACAGCAGGCGCCGATCGCAGGCCCGGCGGCGACCACGAGATCGTCGGGACGGCTCGCGAGATCCGAAACGAGCCGCTCGACGGCGACACTCGGCGCGCGCGCGGCCAGGCCGCGCCAGCCGGCGTGCGCCGCCGCCACGGCGGACGTCCTGCGATCGGCGATGAGAATCGGCAGGCAATCGGCGGTCTGAATCGCCACCGCGATCCCGGGATCGTCCGTGAGCGCGATGTCCGCGCGAGGCATCGACCCGTCTGGCCCCGACTGCCCTTTCTTGTATGTGATCGCCTCGGCACCGTGCACCTGATGCAGCCGGCCAAGATGATCTATGCCGACACCCGCACCGCGGGCGACGTCGAACCATCCGTCTGCGGAGTCAGGGGTACGCTCGCCAAGCTTCCACGGGCGCGTCGTGAAGAAGTGCGCGGCGTACGGCTCGAGCCCGTCGCAGACGAGCGCGGGGCCAGCCGCCAGTTGCACCCAGCGGAAGCCGCCGCTAGGCTTGGGATACGTGAACATCATCGGCCTCGGGCTCGACGCTACCGACATCCCGCGCATCGCCGCGACCATCGAGCGATACGGCGAGCGCTTCACGCATCGCATCTTCACCGAGGCCGAAGTCGCCTACTGCATGCGGCGCCACGATCCGGCGATTCATTTCGCGGGCCGCTTCGCGTCGAAGGAAGCGGCGATGAAAGCGCTCGGCACCGGCCATTCGCAGGGCGTCCTCTGGCGCGATGTCGAGGTCGTGCGGCAGCCGGGAGGCCCGCCGCAACTCCGGTTGCACGGCGGCGCGGCGCGGCGCTTCGCGAAAATCGGCGGCCGATCGTCGCAACTCACGATCACACATTCGGATGCCCTGGCTTTCGCGCAGGTGATTCTCCTCGGCGATTGAACGCACAGGCCGGACAGGCAACGCGAGTTGGCCTTTCTCTCGCGGTTCGTCACACTGCTGTCTCACTCGCGAACGCCCCGCCTCTAACGGCCGCTTCCGCAGTGCCATCCAACAACGGCCTGACCTCCCGGCGTCGGCATCGCGATTGAAATCCTTCCAGGTGTTTTCGCCCCAGCGCAGAAGGAGCAGTCGCCGTGACGGTCAAGATTACGCCAAACGACAAAGGCAACCCGCCGGGCAAGCTCGCCGATGCCGAGCTGCACTTCAGCGAGGGACCTCTCGATGGACTCAAGCTGATTGGGTTTGCGGTCTGGGAGTCGCGGCGCGGCGCGGCCGGCGGCCGAAACGTCACGTTCCCCGCCCGCCAGTACGCCGTCAACGGCGAGCGCCGCAGCTTCGCGCTGCTTCGTCCGATCGTAGACACCACGGCGCAGGGCCGGCTGCGCGAACTCATTCTCGATGCGTACGCCGAATGGGAACAGCAGGCGGCGGTCGCCACCTAGCGCCTAGCCGAGCATCGGCAGCAGCTTCGCGTTCTCCTGCGCGCGCTTCGGGGGCAGCGTCCATTCTTCGCGGAGCGACTTCTCGTATTCGGCGTGAAAGAACGACGACTTCATGCCGCCGTCGATGATGTCCCAGGGCAGCACGGCGTCACGGCTGCGGTCACGGAAGATGTAGAAGTCCGCGTCGACGTCCGTCTCGGCAACCGCGGCTCGCCAGTTCAGCCCGTTGCGCTCGGCCGCGGCGATCACTGGGGCGACGCGGCGGTCGCCGAGCGAGAGCAGCGCCTGATAGTAGGAGTGCCGCTCTGATTTGATGTTGAAGTACACGTTGTCGATGCCGGCCGTCAGCGCGCGCAGCTGTTTGATCCGGCGATCGACGACAGCGTCGGCTTCCATCGGGAGCCACTGGTAGGCGGTCCCGGGTTTCGGGATCAGCGGGTTGACGCTGCCGATGATGCGGCCGACGGTCCCTCGCGGTTTCGCGTGTTTCAGCATGCGCTCGCGCAGCGCCAGCGTCAGCTCGCGAATGGCAACGAGGTCCTCGTCCGTCTCGGTGGGGAGGCCGATCATGTAGTAGAGCTTCAGGTTCTCGATGCCGCTCGCGAAGATCAGGTCGGCGCGGTCGAGGATTTCGTCGTTGGTCACCGTCTTGTTGATGACCCGCCGTAGGCGATCGGATCCGGTCTCGGGCGCGATGGTGATCGTCTTCTCGCCGCTCGCGCGCAGGACGCGGACGATGGGCTCGGTGAGATCGTCCAGTCGGAGCGACGCGGGGCTGATGCCGTAGCCCATCTCGTGCAGCCGGGCGAGGATGCGCTCGATCTCGGGATGGTCGCACAGCGCGATGGAAACAAGCCCGGCGCGGCTGGCATGCGGCTTCGCCTGCTCGGCGAGCTGGAGAATCCGATCGGCCGGGAACGCCCGGACCGGCAGGTAGTTGTAGCCGGCCCAGCAGAAGCGGCAGAGGTTGGCGCAGCCGCGCACGACTTCGACCAGGAAGCGCGATCCGAACTCGGTGTCCGGCGTGAAAATCCCGGTCGCCGGCGGATCCACCGCTTCGGTCGTCTTCAGCGCAGCCTTCCGGACGGGGTTCGGCGCGTCGTCTGCGTCGCGCACCGTGGCGTAGCCGCTGAGGCTGCCGTCGGAGGCGTACTGCGGCTCGTAGAACGATGGGATATAGAAACCGCGCTCGCGCGACAAGGCACGCAGCAGTTCGGTCCGGCTCGTCGCCTCGCGACACGCGCGATCGAGCGCCGGGACGAGCACTTCGCCCTCGCCGGCGGCGATCACGTCGGCGAACGGCGCGAGCGGCTCGGGGTTGACGAACGTCACCGCGCCGCCGATGACGATGAGCGGGTGGCGCGCGGTGCGCTCGGCCGCGTGCAGCGGGATCCCGGCGAGCCGCAGCAGCGTGAGGACGTTGACGTAGTCCCACTCGAACGACACGGAGAACGCGAGCACGTCGCAGTCGCCGACCGGCGACTGCGATTCGAGCGTGACGAGCGGCGCGCGGCTCGCCCTCAGCTCGGCGAGCTCCTGCTTCGGCGGCAGGAACACGCGCTCGCAGACGACATCGTCCTGCGCGTTGAAGAGGCGGTAGACCGTCTGGAAGCCCAGGTTGGACATGCCAACCCAGTACGTGTTCGGAAACGC
>CAZOIK010000239.1:0-2049 GCA_964579765.1 uncultured Bifidobacteriaceae bacterium | reverse complement strand
GCCTCGAGCATCTGCGCGGCCGACAGGTCGCCGAGCGGAGGCAGCGGCCCGAGGCTCGCGACGAGATCGGCGAGCGCCTGGCGGGCGGTTTCGGCGAGCGCGCCGCGCGTCACGCTGATCTGCGCGGCGACGAGCATGCCGTACGCGACCGCTTCGCCGTGGCGGAAGCGCTTGTACTTCGTGACCGCTTCGATGGCGTGGCCCGCCGTGTGGCCGAAGTTCAGGATGCGGCGGATGCCCGACTCCTTCTCGTCCTGCGACACGACCGACGCCTTGATCCGGCACGACTCGGCGATGATCGGCGTCAGCGCCGCGGAGTCGCGATCGAAAATCGCCTTGCGATCGCGGGCGACGCGATCGAACAGCGAGGCGCTCGACGTCATCCCGTACTTGATCACTTCGTAGAGCCCGGCCCGGAACTCACGCCGCGGCAGCGTCGCCAGCACCGACGGATCGATCAGGACGGCGTGCGGCTGGTAGAACGATCCGATCAAATTCTTCCCGAGCGGGTGGTTGACGCCGACCTTGCCGCCGATCGAGCTGTCCACCTGCGCGAGCAGCGTCGTCGGCACGTGCACGAGCGGCACGCCGCGCAGATACGTGGACGCGGCGAAGCCCGCCATGTCGCCGATGACGCCGCCGCCGAACGTGACGACCGTGGAGCTGCGGTCGGCCGTGGCCTTGACGAGCGCGTCGTAGACGCGCGAGACGGTCGCGAGCTGCTTGTTGCGCTCGCCGTCGGGCACGAGGATCGGCTCGAGCCGCCGCGCCCCGCGCGCGACGCGCGCGCCGTGCAGGCGCCAGATCATCGGACTCGAGACGAGAAAGCGCCGCGCCGGCAGCTTCAACTCGTCGAGCAGCGCGCCGAGACGATCGAGCAGGCCGTCCTCGAGCAGGACCGAGTAGCTGCGCGACGGCGTGGCGACGTCGATGCGGAGGGGCGGCATGAAGGATGTGCGCGAAGACCGGATGGTAGGATAACACTCCGTGCTCCTCTCGCCGGATTTCGTGGTCATCGGCAGCGGCATCGCCGGCCTGCGCGCGGCGATCGCCCTGGCGCCGGTCGGCCGCGTTTTGATTCTCACGAAAGCCGAGCCGACCGAGAGCAACACCGGCTACGCGCAGGGCGGCATCGCCGTCGCGCTCGGCGACGACGACAGCCCGGATCTCCACGCGGCAGACACGATCAAGGCGGGCGACGGCCTCTGCGACGAGGCCGCGGTGCGCGTGCTCGTCGAGCACGGGCCGCCGGACGTGCGCGAGCTGATCGCGTGGGGCACGCGCTTCGATCGCGACGCCGGCGGCGGGCTGGCGCGCGGCCGAGAGGCGGCTCACAGCGTCCGGCGCGTGCTGCACGCGGGCGACGCGACCGGCCGCGAGATCGCGCGCGTGCTCTGGGGCCGCGCGAGCGCGCTCGCGTCCGTTGAAACCGCGACCAACGCGCTCGTCACGGGCCTCCTCGTCGAGGACGGCCGCGTCGCCGGCGTGCGCTTCTACGATCAGCAGGGCTTTCCGCGCGAGGCGCGGGCACGCGCGACGCTGCTCGCGACGTGCGTCGCCGGCCGCGTCTTCCGCGAAACGACGAATCCTCCCGTCGCCACCGGCGACGGCGTCGCGCTGGCGTTTCACGCCGGCGCCCGCGTCGCCGATCTCGAGTTCGTCCAGTTTCACCCGACCGCGCTCAACGTCCCCGGCGCGCCGCGCTTCCTGATCTCCGAGGCGCTCCGCGGCGACGGCGCGCGCCTGGTCAACGGCCGCGGCGACGCCTTCATGCGCCGCTATCATCCGGACGGCGACCTCGCCCCGCGCGACGTCGTCGCGCGCAGCATCGTGCGCGAAATGGACTCGACCGGCGGACCCGTGTGCCTGTCGCTCGCGCACCTCGACGCGGCCTACGTCGTCGAGCGGTTTCCGACGATCGCGGACATGTGCCGGCAGGTCGGCCTCGATCTCGCGCGCGATCCGATTCCGGTCGGCCCCGCCGCGCACTACATCATGGGCGGCGTGGACACCGACCTGTGGGGCCGGACGTCGATGCCCGGCCTGTAT
>CAZOIK010000238.1:0-7704 GCA_964579765.1 uncultured Bifidobacteriaceae bacterium | reverse complement strand
CCGCACCAACGCCATCGAGACGCCGGACGTGATCGCCGCGCGCATCCGCAAGGTGCTCAAGTCCGTGCCGGCCGACAAGGTGACGCTCAGCACCGACTGCGGCATGAAGCCGCTCGCGCGCATGGTCGCCAAGATGAAGCTCAAGGCGCTGGCTGACGGCGCGGCCATCGTCCGCAAAGAGATCGGAGCGAAGTAACCATGGCTGACAAGAAGATCATCGCCATCGTCGGCTCGACCGGATCGCAGGGCGGCGGGCTCGCCAACGCGATCCTCAACGATCCCAACGGCGGGTTCGGCGTGCGCGCCATCACGCGCAAACCGGACAGCGACAAGGCGAAGGCGCTCGCCGCGCGCGGCGCCGAAGTCGTCAAGGCCGACATCGACGACGTCGAGAGCCTGAAGAAGGCGTTCGCGGGCGCGTACGGCGTCTACGCCGTCACGAACTTCTGGGAGCACTTCTCCGGCGAGAAGGAGAAGGTGCAGGCCAAGAACATCGCCGACGCGGCGCGCGCCGCCGGCGTGAAGCACGTCATCTGGTCAACGCTCGAAGACACGCGCAGCCTGATGAAGGCCGACGACAAGCGGATGCCGATGCTGCAGGAGAAGTACCGCGTCCCGCACTTCGACGCGAAGGCCGAAGCGAACGGGTACTTCGCCGGCCTGCCGGTGACGTATCTCGTGACCTCGTTCTACTGGAACAACTTCTACCTGTTCGGCCTCGGTCCGAAGAAGGGCGCCGACGGGAAGCTCAGTTGGACGCTGCCGATGGGCAACGCGAAGGTGGCGGGCATCGCGGCCGAAGACATCGGCGGCGCGGCGTACGGCATCTTCAAGGCGGGCCAGCAGTACATCGGCAAGACGGTCGGCATCGTCGGCGAGAACCTGACCGTGCAGCAGATGTGCGACAAGATCTCGAAGGTTCT
Source organism: uncultured Bifidobacteriaceae bacterium (assembly GCA_964579765.1). Lineage (GTDB taxonomy): Bacteria > Acidobacteriota > Vicinamibacteria > Vicinamibacterales > CAVVIG01 > DATNBT01. Next base: position 6,781 of record CAZOIK010000238.1, on the reverse strand, counting down.
CGGGACCGGCGCCGTCCAGTACAACGCCGTCGAGCCGGACGCGTATCGCGGGTTCGGCTTCCCCGGCGCCGACGAGCTCGGCAACATGTTCCAGGTGTACCGCGACTTCGAAAGCCAGGTCGTCGGCGCGCGCAGCGAGCAGGCGACGCGTCAGCTCAACCCGAAGCTGCAGACGTTCGAAGACTGGCTGACGGCGCACAAGTCCGAGGTCGCGAAATCCACGGAACCTGCGTAAATCAGAACATTGGGTGATTTGGTGATTGGGTGATCGGAATCGATCACCCAATCCAACCACGAAATCACCACATCACGAGATAGGCCAAGCCCGATGGCCACTGCCGCTCCCGTCGCCGCCTCGCGCGAACTCGGTTGGCGTCAGTGGGTGCCCTGCCTGGGCATGGCCCTCTGCTCGTGGCTGGCGTTCGTCGATCGCCAGGTCATCGCGGTTCTCTCCCCCACAATTCTCAAAGACACCGGCCTCTCGGCGCAGGACTTCGGCGTCGTCGTCTCGTTCTTCTTCTACGCTTACACGATCGCGAACCCGTTCTGGGGATCGGTCCTCGACTACGTCGGCCTGCGCGCCGGGATGCTGATTGCGGTCGCCATCTGGACGGCCGCGAGCATGTCGCACGCGTGGATGGCGGGGTTCGCCGGCTTCGCGGTCGCGCGCGCCGTGCTGGGCCTCGGTGAAGGCGCGACGTTCCCCGGTGGGCTGCGGACGGCGGTCGAGTCGCTGCCGTCGGATCGCCGCGCGCGCGGCATCGCGACGTCGTTCTCCGGCGGCACGATCGGCGCCATCCTCACGCCGCTCATCGTCGTCCCCATCGCGCTGAAGTTCGGATGGCGCGCGGCCTTCATCTTCACCGGCGGCCTCGGGATCCTGTGGCTGCTGCTGTGGACCGCCATCGCGCGTCCGCCGTTCCTGCCGGCGCGCACGCAGAAGCCCGCGAAGATGGCGTGGCCGAATCCGTTCGAGCGGCGCTTCTGGGCGCTCGTCGCGAGCTACGCGCTGCCGGCGCTCGCGCCCGGGCCGATTCTGACGCTCGTGCCCATCTACCTGAGCCGCGGCATGGGCCTCTCGCAGGCCGATCTCGGACGCGTGCTCTGGATGCCGCCGCTCGCGTGGGGCGTCGGCTACTTCTTCTGGGGCTGGGCCGCCGATCGCTACGCCGCCGAGAACCGGCGTCCGGTCGGCATGTTCGTGCTGCTCACGGTCTTCGCGCTCGCCTTCGGCTTCACCACGTGGACGACGTCGATCGCGATCGCGATCGGCATCATCTCGTGGGCCGCGTTCATCGGCGGCGGCTTCCAGATGGTCGCGCTGAAGGTGGGCTCGTACGCGTACCCGCGCGAGCAGGCCGCGATGATGTCCGGCATCGCGTCGGGATCGTGGTCGCTCGCCAATGCGCTCCTCTCACCGCAGATTGGCAGGCTGTTCGACGAGAAACTCTGGTCGCAGGCGTTCTGGCTCATCGCCATCCTGCCCGCTGTCGGCATCGCCGCGTGGTGGGTCCTGAGCACGCCAGCCGAAGCACAGGCCTGACAGCGGATTCTGGCGCGTTCACGCACGTTGTAGCCCGGTTCCGGGGAGTTGCACCCGCCCTTCGAGGCTTTGCGCACGCGGACGGGCACGCTGCCGATGGCGACGAGGCCACTGCCTACGGCGACGGGGACGCTGCCTAAGACGACGGGCGCACTGCCCACGCCGACGGGACCGCTGCCAATGCCGACGGGCACACTGCCTACGCAGACGAGCGCGCTGCCCACGCCAACGGGCACACTGGCCACGCCGACGGGCGCGCTGCCCACGCCGACGGGCGCGCTACCCACGCCGACGGGCGCGTTGCCCGCGCCGACGGGGGTGGGGCTGCGCGCGAAGTGGACAACGTGAACGCTATGAGCGAACAACAGGATCGCGACGCGGCGCTGCGGGAGATCGCGAAGAAGCAGGTCGTCTATCGCATCGCCGGGATGGACGCGTTGCCGGTGCGACGGGACATCCAATATCACGCGTCGCTGCCGATGGACGTCTACTATCCGCCCGAGCCGCGCGGCGCGCGCGTTCCGGCGACCGTGATTGCGTTCGGATTTCCCGATCCCGAGGGCCGCATCCGCATGTTCGGCCCGATCACCTCCTGGGCGCGGCTGATCGCCGCCTCTGGCTCCGCCGCCGTCGTCCTCGGGACGGCTTCGCCGGCCGACGATCTGCTCGAGGCGCTCGGATATCTGCGCGCCAACGCCGCGTCGCTGGGCCTCGACGAGCGCCGCATCGGCCTCTTCGCCACCTCGGGCAACGCCCCGGTGGCGCTGGCGACGCTGATGAATGATCGCACGCTGGCGTGTGCGGCGCTGCTCTACGGCTATACGCTGGATCTCGACGGCACCACGGCCGTGGCGGATGCCGCGAGGCAGTTCGGCTTCGCCAACGCCAGCGCTGAACGATCGCTCGACGATCTGCCGCCGACCGTGCCGCTGCTGTTCGTACGCGCCGGACGCGATCAGTTCCAGGGCCTCAACGCCGCGCTCGACCGCGTCGTGTCCGCCGCGCTCGCGCGGAATCTGCCGGTGGCGCTCGTCAACCATCCGACCGGCGCGCACGGCTTCGATCTCGACGAGGACACGCCGGCGTCGCGGCGCGTCATCGGCGACGTGCTCGCATTCCTCCGCGGGCACCTGCTCGACGAATCGCGCTAAACTAACCCTCGCGTTCTTCGAAAGGGAGCCGACGATGACATTGCCTCAGGGCCGCCGATCGTTCATGTCTGTCCTCGCGTCGTTTGCCGGCCTGGCGGCGCTCGACGGCTCCGCGTCCGCGCAGACGCCGGCGCGGGGTCCGCAGGCGAGCCAGTTCGATCTGACGTGGTTCGACGCCCTGAAAGGCGCGCACAAGCAGATGTACGACTACGGCACGTTCGAGTTGTCGAACGAGGCGCGGCCGCTGCGCTTCGTGAAGAACTACCTCGACACGTATCGCGACGTCTTCGGCCTGCAGGCGCCCGACGTCAACACGGCCGTCGGCATCTCGCGCGCCTGCTTCCCGCTCAACGTCGGCGACGCCGTCTGGCAGAAGTACAAGATCGGCGAGCGGTGGAAGATCACCGACCCGGTGACGAAGCAGCCGGCCGTCCGCAACATCTTCCTGACCGGCGGCGAGCTGAGCGTCACGGCCCTGCACGCGCGCGGCACGGCGTTCTGGCAATGCAACGTCGCGCTCGGCGCAATCGCGCAGCAGCTGGCGCAGGCCACCGGAATGCCGCCAGCCGAGGTGCGCGCGGAGCTCATCGCCGGCTTCAACCCCGGCGTGCATCTCGTGCCCGCGCACGTGATGGCCATCGGCATCGCGCAGGAGCACGGCTTCACGTACATGAAGGCCTGACGGGCAGGCCTGAAGGCCTGCACGACAACGCGCGCCGCAGGAGCTACGGCTGCTGCTTGGCTTTGGCGGCTGCGATGTGCCCCGCCGAGTGCTCGTTCTCCAGGCAGATCTCGTCCACGAGCTCGGTGTTGAGCGCGATGCGCTCGTGCAGGATCACGGTCCACGGCTTCGTGTACGCCTTGGGATCGTCCACCGTCACGCGGACCTCGAGGTGGCCGTAGTCCGGCCGGCGGATGCGCTCCTGCACCTTCGCCGCCGACGTCAGGACGCTGCCTTTCCAGTCGAGCCACAGGTCGTCGCGGAAGCCGTTCGAGTTCACGACGAGCGTGTCGCCTTCCCACTTCGCCGTGGAGTACCCCTGCCACGACGGCGTCGGATCGTCGGGCAGCGGCCGGCCGTCCATGAACACCTGCCGGTAGTTGGCGTTCATCTCGTCCAGCTCCACGAGCAGCGCCGGCGTCTGCACGAACTTCACCATGTGGGGCATGTTGTAGGCGCGCACGAAGGTGTCTGGATAACAGCGCAGGTGCGGGTCGTCCTCCGCGTGATTCGCCGAGCGCTCCTTCGACAGCGCGGCCAGCCACGGTTGGTACGGCAATCCGCCCGGCAGCGTGTTGCCGATGTCGAGCCCTTCCTTGCCCATCGGCAGTTCACCGGTCTCGCACACCAGCGTGTCCTGGTTCTGACTCTTGCAGTTGGTGTGGTCCGTGAGCCAGATGCCGGAGAAATCCGGTTTGCCGTCGGGCGTTTTCGGCGCCCGCGCCGTGAGATTGGGCTTGCCGTCGGCGGTTTTCGGCACGTTGGCGGTCGGATATCGCAGCCACTGCGCCGACGCCGTTTCCGGCAGGCCGACGGCCCAGCACACGACCGCCGCCACGAACAGTGCTCTCGCTGTACGCATGTCAGGTCCCCGTTTCACAACGCTCTTAAGGCATCCGGCACGAGAAGTTGGCCGGATCGCTCGTGCTGCCCGTGCCTTTGTACTGAGACACCTTCGGGTAGGCACACACCAGGCGCTTCCGTACGTCCTTGCCGGTCGTCGTCACGACGATTTGATCGGGCGCCTTGCCGGTCGCCTTCCACTGCTTCATCGCGGCAATGGGATCGAAGTCAACCTTGTAGTCGGTCGGATACTCGGCGGTCGGCCCGTACGCGTCGCCGAGGCAGTGGTCCATGCCGGGCACCATGAACAGGCGCACCGAGTTGCGCACCTTGCGCTCGCCCAGCTTGGCGACCACGCTCTCGTAGTAGTGGACGTTGTTGCCCGGGCCGAGCGTGTGATCGTTCCACCCGCCCATCAGCAGCAGCTTCCCGCCGCGATCGATGAACTTGCTGATGTCCGGGTTGGTCGCGTTGATCGGCAGGTTCTCCGGCGCGTCGGCCACGTCCACGTCGGTGTCGAAGTTCACCGGATGCGTGTGGTAGTCCCACTTCGGGTCCTTGAACACCTGATCGCGGTAGAACGGCACGGCGAACGGATACGGCTTGTCGCCGATCATCTCTTCCCAGCCCATTTCGCCGCCGGGCGGCATCGAGCCGTACAGGTACGCGCCGGTGCGCGCGTGCACCGGCGTGGCGTAGATCGTCTTGACCGCCTCGACCTGCGGCGCCGTCAGACACGTCGGCCCGTCGGCGCCCTTGCACAGCAACACGCCGGGATCGAACGCGCAGTGCGGCGGATCCTCGATGACGCCGTCCTTGACGCCGTCCTTCGCGTCGCACGCGTCGAGCGCGGCCTGATGGACGATCTGATACTTGCTCTTCGGGATGAAGCTCTCGGGCGTCTTGTGCGTCGCCTGATACACCCACATCTGCGCGATGCCGTGGTGCGTGCCCCAGTTGGTGAACCCGATCGCCGTCGCGAGGTCGAGATCCGCCGGCCAGTCCTGCACGAGCTGCAGCGCGTCGCGGCTGCCCGCGCCGCCGCACTCGTTCATCAGCGTGAACTTCGGGCCCGCGCCGTAGAAGGCGGCGACGATCTTCTTCCCGCGATCGACCATCACGTGATAGGCCGTGCTCGAGATGTCGGACGACTTCCAGCGCGGCGACCCGCCCCCGTCATGTCCGCGATTGGTCGCGCCCGTCGCGGCGCCGCGCTTGAGGAACTCGATCATCCCGCCTTCGCGGTTGCCGTAGCCGATCCTGCCGCCGGCAAAGCCGCTCGCGGCGGGCTCGAAGTCGCCGTTCCAGCCCTGCGCGGGCATCCAGATCTCGATCTTCACGTCGGTGTCGCCGGGCCGCTTCACCGCGGCCGTCACGCGGCAGAAGGCAGGGAGACCGGCGAAGGCCTCGGCCGCGTTGGCGCGGCCGCGCGCCGGCGTCGGCGGCGTGAACGCGCCCGCGGCCACCGACTCCGCCGACGTAATCGTCGTCTCCGGCAGCGTCAGCGACTTCAAGCTCTCGCACGAGGCCGCGGCGGCCTGTCGTGGAACGACGACGACAGTCAGCAGCGCGGCAACGGCAACCCCCAGGCACAACCTGTCCACCCTCATCGGACCGCTCCGTTCTTCGCCTCGTGCTCGGCGGCGCGTCCCGCCGCCAGCATGTTCGGCGTTGCGTAGTTGCCTTCCGCGCACGCGTATTCGTACATCTGGTATTTCGAATCCCGGGTCAGCGGGATCTCGACGCGCCACGGCTTCGTGTACACCTTCGGGTCGTCGATGGTCACCTGATAGTCGATGGTGTTCGCGTCCACGATTCTGAAGCGTTCGACGACGTGCAGCGCCTCGCTCTGCGGAATGCCGCGGATGCGCCCGGTCGCCGCGCTCGTGGCAATCGATCCCTTGTCGTTGTAGTTCGTGGTGTCCACGACCAGGGTGCTGCCGTCCCAGTGGCCGCGCGGGTCACCGTCCCACTGGCGGATGCGCGCGCCGAGGTGCGGGCGGCCGTCGAGCGGGATGACGCGCGCCTGGTGGATCATCTCGTACGCGATCACGACGTACCCTGGCGTCTGCATGAACCGATAGGCGTTGTCGTACCCGGCCGGGAACATGCCGGCGGGAATGCCGCGCGTGATGCAGCGCTCCCACGGCGTCTGGTGCACCCAGTTGTCGTTGACGTGCTGCAGATCGTAGGCGCGCCTGGCCTCGGCCCACGGCATCACGGGCACGATGCCGTCGGGCGGATCGACCACCATCGCCTTTCTGGCGGCGTTCGCGCGGCTCGTCGGGGGCGCATTCTCCGCCCAGTTCGCGGCCGGGTTCACGCCGAGCGCGACGTCGTTGAACGCGGGCTGCCCGCCCGTCTCGAACGGCGTCGGGTCGAAGTTGACCCAGATGCCGCTCACGTCGGGCTGGCCATCCGGCGTTCGTCGCGGCACATAGCCCGACTGTCCGGCCGCGTGCGACGACGCGAGGGGCAGAAGAACGGCGCAGAGAGACAGCGCCAGCAGTCGATTCATGTTCA
>CAZOIK010000237.1:0-3675 GCA_964579765.1 uncultured Bifidobacteriaceae bacterium | reverse complement strand
CGGTTGCGCAGCCGGATCTTGTATTTCGGGGTCTTGCGTTCCTTCGCCATCTTCGCGGTAGTCGCCATCTCTTCCTCTAGCTCTGACGGAACGGCATTCCAATGAACTGCAGGAGCTTTCGCGCCTCTTCGTCGGTCTTCGCCGTGGTCACGACCGACACGTTCATGCCCCGCGCCTTGTCCACCTTCATGTAGTCGATCTCGGGGAACAGCAGCTGGTCGCGCAGCCCGAGCGTGTAGTTGCCGCGGCCGTCGAAGCCCTTCGGCGACACGCCCTTGAAGTCGCGCACGCGCGGCAGCGCGATCGTCATCAGCCGATCGAGGAACTCCCACATGCGCTCGCCGCGCAGCGTGACCATCGTCCCGATCGGCATGCCCTTGCGGACCTTGAAGGCGGCGATCGACTTCTTGGAGCGGCGCGTCACCGGCTTCTGGCCCGTGATGCGCGCGAGCTCGTCGGCGCCGACGTCAACCAGCTTGGCGTTGCTCGTCGCCTCGCCAAGGCCCATGTTGACGACGACCTTCTGAATCCGCGGGACCGCCATCACGTTGGCGTACCCGAACTCCTTCTTCAGCGCCGGGACGGCTTCCTTCGTGTACTTGTCTTTCAGTCGCGCGCTCATTTGTCGACGACTCCCTCGCACTTGCGGCAGATCCTGACCTTGCGGCCATCGCCGAGAATCTTGTGCCCGATGCGCGTCTGCACACCGCATTCGGGGCAGACCAGCTGCACGTTCGACGCGTGCAGCGACGCCTCGCGCTCGACGATGCCGCCCTGGACGTTCTTGCCGGGGTTGGGCTTCGTGTGGCGCTTGATCATGTTCACGCCCTCGACGACGAGCCGGTTCTTCTCCGGCACGACGCGCAGGACGCGGCCGCGCTTGCCGCGGTCCTTGCCCGCGATCACGAGCACGTTGTCGTTCTTCCGAATCGGTGTCGCTAACCTCGACATATCAACCTTCGTAGGCCGGGCCTTTCAGGCCCGGCAACCGGCGGCCCTGAAAGGGCCGCCCTACAGCACCTCGGGCGCCAGCGAGATGATCTTCATGAACCGGCGCTCGCGCAGTTCGCGCGCCACGGGTCCGAACACGCGCGTGCCGATGGGCTCGCCCTGATCGTTGATGAGAACGGCCGCGTTCCGGTCGAACCGGATGTAGCTGCCGTCGCGCCGCCGCTGCTCCTTCACGGTGCGCACGATGACGGCCTTCACGACCTGCCCCTTCTTGACGTTGCCCTCCGGCGTCGCTTCCTTCACCGACGCGGTGACGATGTCGCCGAGGCGCGCATAGCGGCCGGTGGACCCGCCGATCGGGTTGATGATCGCGATCTTCCGGGCGCCGGAGTTGTCGGCGACGTCCAGAATCGAGCGCATCTGAATCATGGCTAGACCTCCACCGCCTGCCGCACGATGCGCTTGAGCGACCAGCGCTTGCGGCGGCTGAGCGGGCGCGTCTCGACGATCTCGACGATGTCGCCGGGCTTGGCCTCGTTCTTCTCGTCGTGCACCATGAACGTTGACGTCTTGCGCTCGGTCTTGCCGTACAGACCGTGCTGCGTATGCCACTCGACCGCAACGACGATGCTCTTCTGCATCTTGTTGCTGATCACGGTGCCGGTCTTCTCACTCTTCTGAGCCATCTTTTTTCCAATGGCGGCGGGGCCCCACCCCCGCCGCGAACTGACGCTGAGCCGCTCGCTCCCGCTCGCGGCCGGCCGCAGGCGCTACCTGCTCTTCTGTCTCAAAAACGTCTTGACGCGCGCCAGATCGCGGCGCACCGCGCGGATCTTCTGCGGCGCCTCGAGCTGTCCCATCGATTTCTGGATCCGCATGCGGAACAGCTGATCCGTCAGGTCGCGCTCCTTCGCGCCGAGCTCGTCGGCCCCGAGGTCGCGCAGTTCGGCGGCCTTCATAGCATCTTCTCCTGCTCGAAGCGCATGGCGAACTTGGTGAGAATCGGCAGCTTCGCCGCCGCCAGCTTCATCGCCTCGCGCGCCGACGCCTCCGTGACGCCCTCCATCTCGAACAGCACGCGGCCCGGCTTGACGACGGCCACCCACTGCTCGGGCGCGCCCTTGCCCTTGCCCATGCGGGTTTCCTGCGGCTTCTTCGTGATCGGCTTGTCGGGGAACACGCGCACCCAGATCTTGCCGCCGCGCGCGACGAACCGTGTCATCGCGACGCGCGCCGCCTCGATCTGGCGGTCGGTGAGCCAGCACGGCTCGAGCGCCTTCAGCCCGTAGTCGCCGAACGCGACCGCGCCGCCGCGCCACGCCTTGCCGCGCATGCGCCCGCGCTGCTGCTTGCGGTACTTGACCTTCTTCGGCATCAACATCGTTGCGATCCTGTATCTGCTGAGTTGGGGACGTCGTGATTTGGCGACCGCCGATCGCCAAATCGCCGAATCGCCACACGACTCAATTCACGATCACGCGCGGGCCGCGGGCCGCCGCGGGGCCCGCTCCCGGTATTCCTCTTCGCGTCCGCGCTGCGGCACCAGGCGCTCGCCCTTGTAGAGCCACACCTTGATGCCGATCTGCCCGTACGTCGTGTTGGCTTCGGCGAAGCCGTAGTCGATGTCCGCGCGCAGCGTCTGCAGCGGGAGCTGGCCGTGCAGATACCACTCCGAGCGCGCGATTTCCGACCCGTTCAGACGTCCCGAGACGCGCACCTTGATGCCGCGCGCGCCGAAGCGCAGCGCCGACTCCACCGCCTTGCGCATGGCGCGGCGGAAGGCGACGCGCTTCTCGAGCTGCATCGCGACCGACTCGGCGATCAGCTGCGAGTCGAGCTCGGGCTTCTGGATCTCCTGGATGTTGATGAAGACCTCGCGGCTCGTGCGCTTCTGGATCTCCTGCTTCAGCTTGTCCACCTCGGTGCCCTTGCGGCCGATGATGATGCCGGGGCGCGACGTGTAGATGTCGATCTTCAGCTTGTTGGCCGCGCGCTCGGTCTCGATCTTGCTGACGCCGGCGTGCGAGAAGCGCTTCTTCAGACTCTGGCGCAGGGCCAGATCCTCGTGCAGCAGCTTCGCGTAGTCGCGGTCCGAGTACCAGCGCGACCGCCACGTCTTGTTGAAGCCGAGACGGAATCCGAACGGGTGAACTTTCTGGCCCACGACTACTCCTTGTCCGCGTTCTTGGCGCGCTTGCCCCTGGGCGCGCGCTCCGCGGCGACGATCGCGACTTTTTCCGGACGCTCCGCGACGCGCACCGTCAGGTGCGCCGTGCGCTTCAGCACGCGGTACGCGCGGCCCATCGGCGCCGGCCGCACGCGCTTCTGCGACGGCCCCTGGTTGGCGTAGCACGCCGAGACGAACAGCCGGTCGACGTCGCCGCTGAACCCGTCCTTCTGCTGCGCGTTGGCAATGGCCGAGCGCAGCAGCTTCTCGATGTCGCCCGCCACGCCCTTGCGCGTGAACTTCAGCGTCGCGAGCGCGCGGTTGACGTCCTTGCCCCGAATCAGATCCAGCACGAGCCCCGCCTTCTGGGCCGACGTGCGGATGTAGCGGGATGTGGCGGATGCTTCGATCATGATGCCCTCTGCCCTAGCTCTTCGCAGCGCCGCCCGCCGGGGCGCCGGGCGCGCCGCCGCCGGATGTCCCCCGCGCGGCCCCAAGCCCGGCGCCCGTCGTCGTGTGGCCCGTGAACTGCCGCGTCGGCGCGAACTCGCCGCTCC
>CAZOIK010000236.1:0-4834 GCA_964579765.1 uncultured Bifidobacteriaceae bacterium | reverse complement strand
GCCCGCGGTCACGCCGGCGCCGCAGCCGATGACGACGACGCGCTTGGCCGACGGCGGAATCAGCGTCGTCATGTGGCCGAGCATCCGCTGCAGGCGCATGTCCTGCGGCTCGCTCGAGGCCTGCACCTTGCCCGCGTTGTGGTAGTTGAGCACGCCGTCAGAGAGCCGCGAGACGGCGACGTCGGCCGTCATGCCCTCGCCGACGTAGATGTACTGCGCCTCGTCGTTGACGCGCATGTTGGCGTAGCGCCCGTAGGCGACCATCACGTCGGGAATCCGCTGGACGTTGCGCACGAGGAACGCGCCGACGATGATGGCGGCGCAGGCGGCGAGAGTCGGCCACCACGACTTCTCCGCTTCATCGGTCGCCGGCGCGAGCAGCAGGATGCCGCCGGCCGCGGCCGCAACGACCATCAGCACCTGCTGCGTGTGCTGGGTGCCGATCCACGCGACGAACACAAGGCTCGCGCCGAGCGACCCGACGATGGCGCCCACCGTGTTCGCGGCGTACACGCCGCCGACGAGCTTCGCCGGATCCTGGCCACGCGCGGCCACCGCCGCGAGGGCGAGCGGGAAGCTGGCGCCCCAGAGGATGGCCGCCGGCAGCACGGCGAACAGCGCGCGGACGCTGTCGATCTGGAAGTTAATCCACGGGTTGGTGACGGCCGACGGGTTGATCGGCCAGTACGGCAGCGACCGGCTGACGACGTAGGCGGTCCAGGCCATGCAGACGCACAGCCCGACCTGGCACCAGCCGAGCGCCGCACGCGGACGCGCGATGCGCGAGGTCATCGCCGATCCGATCGTGCTGCCGATGCCCAGGCCGAACAGGAACACCGCGAGGATCAGCGAGAACGTGTACGTCGTCGCGCCGAAGAGCAGCGAGAGGAGGCGCGTCCAGACGACTTCGGCGGCGAGCGCCGTCAACCCCGAGAGCGCGATCACGACGTACACCGCGGCCGCGCCGGACGCGCGGCGGACACCGGGATCCATCTCCATCGAATCGACCGGTTTGTAGGTCGTGACGGCCGCGATCCCGAGGCCGCCGAGCGCGACCGCCACGTTGATCGCGACGGCGACGTAGGTCGTGATCGACACGTCGTACACGCGCAGGAGATAGAACCCGGCGAGCACGCTGCCGACCACCGCGCCGCCGATGTTGCCGCCGTAGAAGAAGCCGAGCCAGGCCACGCCTTCCGGCGTGGCTTCGACCCAGCGTGAAATCGCCGGCAGCGTCGCGCCCATGAGGAGCGTCGGCGGCAGCAGACAGATGCCGGCGATGACGGCGCGGAGCATGACGCCGGCGACGCCGGGGCCCGCCCATGACGTGTAGACGTTGCTGATGAGCGGCATGCCGGCGAGCGCAAGCAGCCCGATGAGCCCGATGCCCAGTTCGAGGCACGCGTAGACGCGCAGCGGATGCTGGCGCGCCGGCACGAAGAACGACAACGCGAGGCTGCCGAGACACATGCCGCCCATGAACGTGCCGAGCAGCACGCCCAGCGAAATCGCCGACGACCCAACCACCAGCTGCAGCAGCTGAAACCAGACGATTTCGTAGATGAGCGCCGCGCACCCGCTGCCGATGAACAGCAGCAGGAGCGCCGGCAGAACCTTTCGCGATGTCATGACCGCCCTGAGGGAACCTTGTGCGTGACCGAGATGTGTCTTACTTCAGGTGTTTGCTGACCAGCTTCGTCATCTCGAACATGTTGACCGTGCCCATGCCGGCGAACACCGGTTTGAGCGCCGCGTCCGAGTTGATCATCCGCTTGTTCTTCTTGTCCTGCAGCCCGTTCTTCTTGATGTAGGCCCAGAGCTTCTTCGTCACTTCGGTCCGCGGCATCGGCTTCGCGCCCACGACCGCCGACAGCGCTGCGTCCGGCGTCACGGGTTTCATGAAAGCCGCATTCGGTTTCCGAGCTGACTTCTTTTTCTTGGCCACAGCCATCTCCTTAGTTGAGGGACGCTCCACAGGCGTCGGCGGAGCGTACCACGAAACTTCACGGATTTTCCGCCTTTCTCTAGGGGGAAATGGCTACGATCCCCCCGCGGACGGGCGGGCCAGATACCGGGTTCGCGCGCGAACGCGGCGTCCCTCGCCGCCGACTTTCACGTCGAGCGCGTGCATCTTGCCGTCGAGTGTGCCGGGCGTAAATCCGAGCGCGTACTGGTGATGCAGTTCGTCGGCGACCCGCGCGAACGTCTCGGCGAGGTCGTGCGTTGACGTCAACTCGAAGTAGCCGCCGCCAGTCGCCGCCGCGATCTTCGGCAGGCCCTCGTCCGGTTTGTCGGCAGCCCGGGCGCGGCCGCCGAAACCGCCGCCGCCGAAACCGCCGAAGCCGCCGCCGCCGAAACCCCGGCGCCCGCCGCCTGGACGACGGCCGCCAGCGCCGCTCGATCCGCTCAAGCCGATGGCGTACACCATGACGTCTTCTTCTTCCGCGCGCTTCATGACGTCTTTGAGCGAGTTGTTCGACTGCCCTGGAAACGGCTCGTCATGGCCGTCCGTGAACACGAGGATCACGCGCCGGCCCTGCTGGTGCAGCAGCGCCGTGATGCCGACGTTCACCGCGTTCCAGAGCGGCGTCGGCCCTTCCTCCTGCAAATCGTGATCGAGAATCCCGTGCAGCTCGTCGTGATCCGACGTGAAGTCGCGCGGATCGACTTCGATGCGATTCGAGAAGCTGCCGATGCGCGCCTTGTCGGCCGGCAGCATCACGTCCACGAAGCGCGCGGCCGCCTGCTGCACGAGCGAGAAGTTCGCCTTCATGCTGCCGCTGCGGTCGAGCAGCATCACGACCGTGATCGGCTGCACGTCGTTCGCAAACAGCGTGAGATCCTGCCGCGTGCCGTTGTCGAGAATCGAGAAGTCGCCGCGCGTCAGATCCGGCACGAGGCGCCCGTCGGCGTCCGAGACGGTCGCATACACCGCCACCGTGCGCACCGCGCCGCGAAACGTCGCCTCCTGCGCCGAGACGACGACGCCCGCCATCGCCAGCGCGGCGCAGACGATCGTCAGTCGCAGGTGAGCCATAATGCTGCCATGGCGCTCATCGACGAAGGCAAGAAAGCCCCGGCGTTCACCTTGAAGGATCAGGACGGCACGACGCACCGTCTCTCTGATTACGCCGGGCGCCCGGTCGTTCTTTACTTCTACCCCAAGGACGACACGCCCGGATGCACGAAGGAATCGTGTGAATTCCGTGACACGCTGCCGAAGTTCAAGAAGAGCCGCGCCGCCGTGTTCGGCGTCAGCATCCTGGATGAGGCGAGCAAGAAGAAGTTCGCGGACAAGTTCGACCTCAACTTTCCGCTCCTCGCCGACGCCGACCATGCCGTGGCGGAGAATTACGGCGTCTGGCAGCAGAAGTCGCTCTACGGCCGCAAATTCATGGGCATCGTCCGGACGACGTATCTGATCGGGGCGGATGGGAAGGTCGTCAAGCGCTGGGACAACGTCAAGATCGACGGTCACGCGGCAGACGTGCTAGCGGCGCTCCAGTCAGCCTGAACACCGTCCACTCGTCCATCGGCCTGGCGCCGAGCGCCTTGTAGAACGCGATCGCCGGCTCGTTCCAGTCGAGCACCGCCCACTCGACTCGGCCGTAGCCGCGCTCGACGGCAATGCCCGCCAGGTGCGTGAGCAGCGCCCGCCCGAGGCCGTGCCGCCGGAACCGGGGCCTCACGTACAAGTCTTCGAGATACATTCCGGGGACGCCGAGAAACGTCGAGAACGTCTGGAAGAACACCGCGAAGCCGGCGGGCTCGTCACCCGCATAGCCGATGACGACGTCGGCGGCGCGCTTGTCGAAGAGCGACTCGCGCAGCACCTCTTCCGTCGCGACGACCGCGTGCGACAGCTGCTCGTAGTCGGCGAGCTCCTGGATGAGCCGCAGGATCAGCGGCAGATCGGCTTCGGTCGCGCGCTCGAGCCGGAACGTCATCCGTCAGTGCGCCGGATGCCGGACCTCGACCTCGATCGCTTCGAACGGCACCGAGCCGACGTTGCGGATCTCGTGCTCCTTGCCGGCGTCGAACCACGCCCAGCGGCCCTGCTCGCCGAGCTCCCACGTCATCGGCCCGATGGCCTTCGCCTGCCCGTCCGAGATCTGGACGATGACCGATTCGGTCATGTGGCGGTGCATCGCCGTCGCCTGACCCGGCGCGAGCTTGACGCGATACGCGCGGAACCAGCGGTTCGTCAGCTCCGGCGTCTCGGCGAATCCCATCTCGGCGGGCGTATCGGCGCGCTCGTCGCCGGCCGACGCGTTGGTGACGACCATGAAGCGGAACAGGCGATCGCCGATGTTGCGGATCCGGTGCGTGACCGGCGTGTCGTAATAGCTCGTCGTGCTCGTCGCGCGAATGACCGGCGGTCCTGCCGGAGCGCCTCCGCGTGCCGCGCCGTTCGGTCCGCCGCGTCCGGCGCCTGCGGCCGGGTTGCCGCGTCCGCGGCCGCTGCTCCAGTCCTGCCCCAGAATCTGCGTCTGCTGCTGCGACCCGCTGAGCGTGATGTAGAGAATCGGCTCCGCGTGCACGTGGAACCACGACATGTCGCCCGGCGGAATCTGCCCCTCCAGGATCTTCGTCGTCCCATAAGCGAAGAGCATCCGGTGATGCGGCTCGTGATACACGGGCACGACCGGACCGTCCGGACGATCGGCGGGCTCCTGCGCGGCGAGCCCGAAGCTCGAGAGCACCACGAACAGAATCGCGAGTTTTTTCATAGCCAGACCTCGCCGGCCCTGAAAGGCCCGGCCTATGGACGTAGGGCGGCCCTTTCAGGGTCGCCGCTCTGCTGCTCCACAGCGTATGCGATTTCGAGCACGCC
>CAZOIK010000235.1:0-9830 GCA_964579765.1 uncultured Bifidobacteriaceae bacterium | reverse complement strand
CTGCAGCGCCTTTCCGACGCGCACGTACTCTTCGTACCGGCGCTGGTATGTCTCGAGTTTCTCGCGCTCGACGGCGTCGAGCTTCGCCCGCGCCGCCGGCGAGGTGACATCGCCGCGCAGCGCTTCCTGCGCGACCAGCGCCTTCAGCTTGTACTCCGCGTCGTGCGCCTTCTCCCACGCCAGCCAGTCGGCCGTCCACCGCGCGTGCGCCGACGCGAGGGTATCGGCGCTGAAGGGAAACCTCGAGCCCGACTCGGCGTCGAGTGCCGTGAACTCCGCCGCAAACAGCGGACGCAGCGTCCGCGCGAGCGGCTGCCACGTGAGCAGCACGCGCGGATCGTCCTGCGCGGATGCGATCGCCGGCGCAAACAGCGCGGCGATCGACAGCTGGCGGGATCGACGCCGATCGTCGCGCTGGCGCTTCAACTCGGCGACGACCTGCGCGAAGCCCGCCCCGATTGCGGAGGCGACGATGAGCGCCGCGATGATCGTCGTCAATCAGTACGTCAGGACCGTGTGGAGATTTTCGCCGGCGAACCGCCGGCGTCCGTCGAGGCCGACGAGCTCGATGAGAAAGGCGAGTCCGACCACGATGCCGCCGGAGCCCTTCACCAAATCGAGCGTCGCCTTCGCCGTGCCGCCCGTCGCCAGCAGGTCGTCCACGATGACGACGCGCTGCCCCGCCGTGACCGCGTCGTCGTGAATCTCGAGCGAGTCGGTGCCGTACTCGAGCGCGTACGTCGCCCGCCTGGTCTTCGACGGCAGCTTGCCGACCTTCCGCACCGGCGCGAACCCGCAGCCGAGGCGGTCGGCGACGACCGCGCCGAAGATGAAGCCGCGGCTCTCGATGCCGACCACCAGGTCGATGCTGCTGTTCTTGAACGGCGCGGCGAGGCTGTCGATCGCCGTGCGGAACCCGGCCGCGTCGCGCAGCAGCGTGGTGATGTCGTAGAAGAGAATGCCGGGTTTCGGGAAGTCGGGAACGTGACGAATCTTCTTTTTGAGTTGATCCATAGCTACCGGATGAAGAAGCCCGCGTCGCTCGTCGAGCCCATCGGATAGGTCTCGTCTACGGCGACGTGATCGACGCGCGCGCTCGAGGGTCCCTGGCGAATGGCGCGCTCGAACCGTTCGATCGCGCCGGACTCGCCGGCGGCCGCCGTTTCGACGCGGCCGTCGTCGAGATTCCGCACCCAGCCCGTCACCGATTCCCGGAGCGCGATCGACTGCACGAAGTAGCGGAAGCCGACGCCTTGAACGCGTCCTCTGATCACGTACCGCCGCGCGATGCGCATGACGTGCTGGTGGAAAGCCCCGGTATGATAGCATCCGTCCTGGCCTAAATTCCGGCGCATCGCGCGGAATGTGGGGGAACCAACGCAGTTGGGGCGTATCGGCGCCGAGCGCGCCGGCGGACAGTCCGAGTCCGAGCCCGTCAGCTAACCCCGCCGGCGATTCACGGCACAATGGCTGACGCTTCTACTTCCTTTTCACTCAAACGCCTGCTGCTCGGCAAGCCGATCCCCTCGAGCATGGCGCATCACGAGCGCCTCTCGCGGATCACGGGCCTCGCCGTGCTCTCCTCGGACGCGCTGTCGTCGGTCGCCTACGCCACCGACTTCATCCTCGCGACGCTCGTCATCGCGGGCGCCGGCGCCTTCACCCACGCGATTCCGATCAGCCTCGTCATCGCCGCGCTGCTGGCGATTGTCGCGTTCTCGTACCGGCAGACGATCCACGCGTACCCGACCGGCGGCGGCGCCTACATCGTCGCGAAAGAGAACCTCGGCGACAACGCCGGGCTGATCGCGGCCGCGTCGCTCCTCGTCGACTACACGCTCACCGTGTCGGTGAGCATCTCGGCCGGCGTGCTGGCCATCACGTCGGCGTTTCCGAAGCTCGACGCGATCCGCGTGGAGATGTGTCTCGCCGCGCTCGCCGTCCTGATGATCGGCAACCTGCGCGGCATCCGCGAGTCGGGACGCATCTTCGCCGTCCCGACCTACTTCTTCGTCGTCAGCATCGCCGTGCTGCTCCTCGTCGGGCTGTTCCGCTACGTCACCGGCGGCATCGTGCCGATCAAGATGGCGCTGCCGCCCGGCGCAGGCACCGGCAAGCTGACGACGTTCCTGCTGCTGACGGCGTTCGCGAACGGGTGCACCGCGATGACCGGCGTCGAGGCGGTCTCGAACGGTGTGCCGGCCTTCCGGCCACCCGAGCCCAAGAACGCGTCGGCGACGCTCGTGGCCATGGCCACGCTCTCGATCAGCATGTTCATCGGGATCACGTTCCTCGCCCGCGCGTACGGCGTCGTGCCCAACGCGGTCGAGTCGGGCGTGTCGCAGCTCGGCCGCGCGATCTTCGGCAACGGGACGGTCATTTACTACCTGCTTCAGGCGGCGACGATGATGATTCTCGTGCTGGCCGCCAACACGGCGTACGCCGACTTCCCGCGGCTGTCGTCGATTGTCGCGCGCGATCGGTATCTGCCGCGGCAGTTCATGAACCAGGGCGACCGGCTGGCGTTCTCGAACGGCATCCTGGTGTTGTCGGCGTTCGCGGCGGTGCTCATCATCGTCTTCCGCGGCGACACGCAGCTGCTGCTGCCGCTCTACATGATCGGCGTGTTCGTCTCGTTCACCCTGTCGCAGGCCGGCATGGTGCTCCACTGGCGCAAGACACGCGAGCGTGGCTGGAAGACGAGCGCCGCCATCAACGGCTTCGGCGCGGTCGTCACCTTCGTCGTGCTCCTGATCGTCGGCGTGACGAAGACGGTCGAGGGCGCGTGGATCGTCATCCTGCTGATTCCGATCATCGTGGGCGTGTTCAAGATCACGCGGCAGCATTACGACCACGTCGCCGAGCAGCTCACGCTCAAGGGCTACGTGCCGCAGGCGCGCGCGCACAACACGGTGGTGGTGCCGATCGGCGGGATGCAGCGGGCGGTCGTCGAGGCGCTGCGCTACGCGGAGACGCTCTCGAACGACGTGCGCGCGATCTACGTCGACATCGATCCGCGCGCGACCGAGCAGATCAAGCGGGATTGGGAAACCTGGGGCGGGCGCGTCCGGCTCGTCGTCCTGCCGTCGCCGTACCGGTCGGTGATGGAGCCGCTGCTCGACTACATCAAGAAGGTGGAACGGGAGCGCCCTGACGACTACGTGACGGTGATTCTGCCGGAGTTCGTGCCGGCGCGCTGGTGGCAGCACCTGCTGCACAACCAGAGCGCGCTCCTCATCAAGGGCGCGCTCCTGTTCCGCCCCACCCTCGTCGTCACCAGCGTCCCGTTCCATCTGGAACGGTGAAGGCCGGCTGAAGCCGGCCTCCACATGTACGCGGCTGTAGGGCCGTTCGTAGGGCGACCCTTTCAGGATCGCCGGAACATCCCTATCTCGCCGGCTGTTCGTCGGCGCTCGGACCGTAGATCGACGGCACCGGCACGTTCAGCAGCCGCAGATAGACCGAGAGCTGGCCACGGTGGTGATACCAGTGGTTCAGCGCGACGCTGCGCAGGAGCGCGCCCTTCGGCATCTTCATGATCGTGTGGCCGTCGGGCGTCTTGAACTCCCACATCTTGCCGAGATTCGCGTCGCCGACCGCCGACATGTTCGCCTTCGCCTTGGAGACGCTGGCGTCATGAATCGCGAGAATCTCGGCGGTGCTCTTCGGCTCGGGATGGCTTCCGCCCGACGCCGTCACCGAATCCTGCACGGCCCAGTCGGTGATGAAGCCGGGCACCTGCGCGACGTGCACGGCCAGCGCGCCGAGCGACATCGACTTGTCGTGCGGCTTCCACGCGAGCTTCTCCGTGGGCACGCGCTCGAGCACGCGGCGCGTCGTGGCGCTTTCCTGTTCGAACTCCTGAATCATCGCTGCGGTCGCAGACATAACTCCTCCTTCGGTGTGGGCTAAGATAGCGCGGTTTGCGCATCCTCCGCATCAGCGGCCTCGCGGCGCTCCTGTTCGTCGTCCTGTTCTGGCAGCTCGGCCGCGCCAGCTTCTGGGATCCCGATGAAGCGATTTACGCCGAGACGTCGCGCGAAGTGCTGCGGACCGGCGACTGGCTCGCGCCGTCGTACAACGAGCAGCCGTTCTTCGACAAGCCGATCCTCTTCTACTGGGTCCAGGCCGCCGGCATGGCGCTCGCCGGCCAGAACGAGCTCGGCGCCCGGCTCGCACCGGCGCTTGCCGGCGTCGCCCTCGTCGCGACGACGGCGTGGGTCGGCACGGCGCTCGTCTCGTTCGAGGTCGGCTTCGTGGCGGCGCTGCTGCTGGCCGCAAGCCCGCCCGTGTTCGCGCTTGCCCGCTACGCGATCCTCGACATGGTCTTCACGGCGTTCCTCTTCGGGGGCGCGTCGCTGCTCGCGGTCGCCGCGCTGAAGGACCGACCGCACCTGCAGTGGCCCGCGTACGTGCTCCTCGCGCTCGCCGTGCTGACGAAAGGTCCGCTCGCGCTGGCGCTGTGCGGCCTGACGTTCGCACTCGCCCTCCTCGCGTCCGCCGAGCTTAGACGCCGGCTGCTGCGACTGCGGTTCGTCACCGGCGCCGTCCTCGTCGTCGCGCTCTCGGTGCCCTGGTTCGTCTACATGTGGCTGCGCTTCGGCGACGCCTTCGTGCAGGGTTATTTCCTGAACGAGAACGTCAGCCTCTTCGCGGCGAACCGTTTCAACACACGATTCGATCCGTTGTTCTATTTCCGCGTGCTCGGCGCCGGGCTGCTGCCGTGGACGGGCCTGGCGATTGGCCGTTTCTGGGACGACGCCCGGGCGCAGTGGCGCGATCGATCGAACGACGCGGTCGAACTCCTCTTGTGGTGCTGGACCGCGGCCATCGTCGGCTTCTTCACGCTGTCACGGTTCAAGCTCGATCACTACGTGTTTCCGGCGGCTCCCGCGCTGTGCTTGCTCTGCGCGCGCGCGTGGACGGACATCCGCCCGCGCCCGGAGGGCGCGCGCCATGCCGGCGCGCGCCTCGGCGCGATGACCGTCGGACCGGTGCTCGTCATCGCCGGCACGGGCGGCGGTTACTTCATGATCGCGCGGCTCGCTCTTCCGAACGCCGCGATCCTCGCGCCGGTCGTCATGCTCGTCGCGGGGATCGTTGTGACGGCGCGTGTGAACGTGGGCAGGAGCACGCTGCCGTCGGTACCCTGGGTGACGCTCGCGGCGATGGCCGCGACGTACGCGGCGGCCATCATCTGGGTGTTGCCCGCGCTCGAGCAACGCAAGGTCGTGCCCGACGCCGCGCAGTGGGTCGCGCAGCACAGCGCGCCAGGCGTGCGCGTCGGCACCTACCGTCTCAACCGCTGGAGCACCGCGTTCCGGTTCTACGTGGACCGTCACACCTCGCACATGGACGGGGCCGAGGAAGCGCGGGCGTTTTTCGCCGACCCGACGTCCGCGTATGCCGTCATGACGAGCCAGTACTTCGACGAGCTGACCGCGCAGGGCCTGCCGCTCCAGGTGGACTACGAGCGCGAGGGCATGTGGGTGACGTCGGGCCGCGCGCTCTGGCGCCGGCGCGAAACGCCAACACGGTTCGTCGTCGTCAGCCGTAAAATCGGGCCATGACACGAACGCGCACTCTTCTCACCACGCTCGCCGTCGTCGCGTCGGTCACGCTGCAGGCCGACGAGGGGATGTGGACGTTCGATCACCCACCCACCCAGCAGGTTCAGCAGCGCTACGGCTTTGCGATCACGCAGCCCTGGCTCGATCATCTGCGGTTGTCGAGCGTCAGGTTCCCGGAGGGCTCCGGCTCGTTCGTCTCGCCGAACGGCCTCGTCCTGACGAACCACCACGTCGCGCTCGAGCAGCTGGAGAAGATCTCGACGCCGCAGAAGAACTACGTGGCCGACGGATTCTACGCGCGCACGCGCGCCGACGAGCTCAAGTCCGCGGACGCCGAGCTCGACGTGCTGACGTCCACCGAAGACGTCACCGCGCGCGTGACCGGCGCGGCCGAGAAGGCCTCGAGCCCGGAAGCCGCGCTCGAGGCGCGCAAGGCCGAGATCGCCCGCATTCAGAAGGAGTGCGTGGACGCGACGAAGCTGCGCTGCGACTCGGTGACGCTCTATCAGGGCGCGCAGTACTGGCTCTACCGCTATAAGAAATACACGGACGTCCGGCTCGTGTTCGCGCCCGAGCAGCAGATGGCGTTCTTCGGGGGCGACCCGGACAACTTCACGTATCCGCGCTACGACCTCGACTTCGCGATCTTCCGCGTCTACGAGAACGGCCAGCCCGTCCACTCGGAAAACTACCTGAAGTGGAATGCCCACGGCGCGGCCGATCAGGAGCTCGTGTTCGTCACCGGCCATCCCGGCTCGACCGATCGCGACGACACGGTCGCCGAGCTCGAGACCGACCGCGACGTGATCTACCCGATCAACCTCCAGGTGGTGCGCCGCCGGATCGCGGCGCTGCGCAAGTACGCCGCGCAAGGCGCGGAGCAGGCGCGGCAGGCCAACGGCCTGATCTTCGCCCTCGAGAACGCGCTGAAGGCGTACACGGGCGAATACGACGGCTTGAAGGACCCGGCGATCATGGCGAAGAAGACGGCCGACGAGAACGCGCTGCGCGCGCGTGTCGGCGCCTCACCGGATCTGCAGGCGAAGTACGGAGGCGCGTGGGCCGCCATCGCACGCGCCGAGCAGATCCACCGGCGGCAGTACAAGACCGAACGCTTCGCGCAGCTGCGCGGGTCGTCGCTCGCGCCGCTCGGCCTCCTGCTCGTCCAATATGCTGAGGAAACCGGCAAGCCCGACCCGGACCGCCTCGACGGTTTCCACGACGCGCAGCTGCCGACGCTGAAGTTCGAGCTGTCGTCGCCTGCCCCATACTATCCGGCGCTCGAAACCGCGCTGTTGGCCGACTCGCTGCAGGAGTCGCGCGAGGAGCTCGGGGCGAACGACCCGTTCGTCAAGGCGACGCTCGGCAGCAGGACGTCCGATCAGGCCGCCGCGGCGCTGATTGGCGGTACGAAGCTCGGCAACCAGGCCTATCGCAAGATGCTGCTCGACGGCGGTGCCGCCGCGATCAACGCGTCGAGCGATCCCCTCATCGTGCTGGGTCGCGCGCTCGATCCACTGGCGCGCGCCGCCCAGAAGCTGCGCGATCGCGACGTGACGAGCGTCATCTCCGCGGCGCGCCGGCAGGTCGGGCAGGCGCGGTTCGCGGTGTCCGGCACGGCGGTCTACCCCGACGCGACCTTCACGCTCCGGCTCTCCTACGGCACGGTGGACGGGTATCCGATGAACGGCACGAAGGCGCCCTACAAGACGACGTTCTACGGGCTTTACGGGCGGTCGGCGGACTTCGACGACAAGCCGCCGTTCCAGCTCACGCCGCGATTCAACGCGAAGCGCGCGCAGGTGAACATGACGACGCCGCTCGACTTCGTCACGACCAACGACATCATCGGCGGCAACTCAGGGTCTCCGGTCGTCAACCGCGCGGGCGAGCTCGTGGGCCTCATCTTCGACGGCAACATCGAGAGCCTCGTGGGCCGCTTCGTCTACGACGGCGCGCGAAACCGCTCGGTCGCCGTCCATGCCGGCGCCATCGTCCACGCGCTGCGGACGATCTACGAGGCGGGCCCGCTGGCCGACGAGTTGGAAGGACAATAGAATTGCAGAAGGGCGGGATTGCAGAATCGCAGGATTGATCCTCCAATCGTGCCGTTCTGCAATCCTGCCATTCTGCAATCCTGCAATACGAGAGGTATAATTCCACCTTGTCCGCGCGATTTTTTCGAGGGAAACCGTCATGAATGAATGCGTTCAGGAACCGCCCGTCGTCGCCGACACCCAGGTGAAGCAGCTCGTCGCAAAAGCCAGGGTCGCCCAGGCGGCGTTCGAGAACTTCACCCAGGAGCAGGTCGATGCCGTCGTGAAGGACATCGGCAAGTACGTCTACGACAACGCCGAAATGCTCGCCCGCATGGCGGTGGACGAAACCGGGCTCGGCGTCTACGACGATAAGGTGCTGAAGAACAAGGGCAAGGCCCGTGTGATCTGGAACAGCCTCAAGGGCAAGAAGTCGCGCGGCATCATCGGCGAGGACGCGGACACGAACCTCGTGTACGTCGCGAAGCCGATGGGCGTGGTGGGCGCCGTGACCCCGGTCACCAACCCCACCGTCACGCCGATGTGCAACGCGATGTTCGCGCTCAAGACGGGCAACGCCATCATCTTCGCGCCGCATCCCAAGGCCGAAAAGCACACTGTCCACCTGACCGACGCCTTCATGAAGATCGTCAAGGCGCACGGCGGCCCCGACAACCTCGTCCAGACCGTCGTCAAGGGCTCCATCGAGACGACGCAGGAGCTGATGAAGGCGGTGGACGTCGTCGTCGCGACCGGCGGCGGCGCGATGGTGAAGTCGGCGTATTCCTCAGGCCGGCCCTCGTTCGGCGTCGGCGCCGGCAACGTCCCGGTCATCATCGACCGCGACGTCGATCTCAAGGACGCGGCCGAGAAGATCGTCCTCGGCGCGTCGTTCGACAACGGCATCATCTGCTCGCACGAGCAGTTCGTCCTCGCGCCCGAAGAGAAGTACCAGGACGTGCTCAAGGCGTTCATGGCCACGGGCAAAGTCTGGTACACGGAAGACAAGGCGCAGATTCAGAAGCTGCGCGAGGTCGTCTTCCCCGGCGGACATCTGAACAAGGACGTCGTCGGCAAGTCGCCGCGCCAGGTCGGCCAGCTCGCCGGGATCGACGTGCCCGAGGGCGCGCGCATCATCCTGCTGCCAGCCGAGGGCGCCGGCACGAAGGACGTCCTCGCGAAAGAGAAGCTCTGCCCCGTCGTCGCGATCCTGCCCTATAAGACCTTCCAGGAGGCGGTCGCCGCGGCGAAAGCGAACCTGCTCGTCGAGGGCGCGGGTCACTCGGCGGCCCTGCATTCGAACACGGAAGCGCACATCCGCAACGCGGGCGTCGAGCTGCCGGTCAGCCGGCTCGTCGTCAACCAGGCGAGCTCGTTCACCGCGGGCGGCTCGCTCACCAACGGCTTCGCGCCGACGACGACGCTCGGGTGCGGATCGTGGGGCGGCAACTCGATCTCCGAGAACCTCGACTACAAGCACCTGATGAACGTCTCGCGGATCGGCAAGGTCATCACGAACAAGCGGGTGCCGACCGACGCCGAGATCTGGGCATAGGTTCGCCCCGGTACGCTGTGGACGCCGCGACGCTTCAACAGCGTATCAACGCCATCACCTGGTGCCACCCGCTCACGCTCGGTGGCATCCAGACCCGTCCTCAGTGGCACGTCAGGCGGCGCTTCGAGCGCCGCCTGAAATTCCTCCAGATTCCCCAGGACCTCACCGGCAAGACCGTCCTCGACATCGGCGCCTGGGACGGCTTCTTCTCGTTCGAGTGCGAACGCCGCGGGGCGAAGCGCGTGCTCGCCATCGACACCTATTCGTGGGACACCTACGGCAAGCAGGGCTTTCTGCTCGCGCACGAGATGCTGAACTCGAAGGTCGAGCACCAGCGGTGCGCGGCCGAAGACATCACGCCCGAGGCGCTCGGCACGTTCGACGTCGTCCTCTGTCTCGGCGTCTTCTATCACCTCCGCTCGCCCATCGCCGTGCTCGATCGCATCCGGTCGGTGACAACGGGGACGCTCATCCTCGAAACGCACGCGCTCGTGCCGGCCGTCCACGAGCGATATCCGCTCGTCAGCTTCTTTCCCGGCGACGGCCTCGAGGCCGGGCTCAAGTACGAGTTCTCGGCCGAGCCGACGATGGAGGCGCTGAAGCAGATGCTGCGCGCGTCTGGATTCACGCGCGTCGAGGTCAAACACACGCCGTCCCTGCGCTGGCTGA
>CAZOIK010000234.1:0-6005 GCA_964579765.1 uncultured Bifidobacteriaceae bacterium | reverse complement strand
GCCCGAGCACGAGATCCTCGGGCTGGCGCACGTACGGCACGATGGCTTCGGCCGGCTGGCGCGTGCACCCGGTGAAGCCGCCGAGCGCGAGCGACGCGCCCAGCAACTTGAGGAACGTGCGTCGGGCGACCGGATCCGTGGGGTCGATGTCGTCGGCTAGCGGTGACACGTGCTGCAGCTCGTCATTTTGCGGATGTGATATTCGGCGACCAGCCGCGTCCCGAGCGCGAGCTGGTCGGATGGCGGAACGTAGTCGGTGCGGAACACCTGATCCCGCGGGCGCACGTACGCCTCCGGACGCCGGTGGCAGTCGATGCACCATCCCATTTGCAGCGACTGCTCCTGCCACGTCAGCGGCATCAGGTCCACGCGCCCGTGACACGTCGTGCATCCCACGCCCTTGCTGACGTGGATGCTGTGATCGAAGTAGACGAAGTCGGGCAGATCGTGCACGCGGGTCCATTCAATCGAGCGGCCCGTGCGGAAGCTCGCGCGCACCGGCTCGAGGTACGGGCTGTTGGAGAAGATCTGCGAGTGGCAGTTCATGCAGGTCTTCGTCGGAGGAATGCCGGCGAAGGACGATCGCTCGACCGACGTGTGGCAGTAGCGGCAGTCGATGCCGTTGCCCGCGACGTGCCGCTCGTGGCTGAACTGAATGGGCTGTTCGCGCGCGACGTGCGCCTCGGTCACCCAGGACGAGGTGTTGATCTTCTCAGCGAGGCCGAACAGGGCGGCGACGGCGAACACCGCGCCGAAGATGCTGACTTTCGAGATGGTGTTCGTACTGCGGTGGAAGATCTGCGACATCGGTCGAGCGATCCACGGATCGCGCGTCCCATGCGTGCAAACCTGACGCCGCTACGGCGTCGGCTCTGGCGTGTACTCCATATGGAGGGCGTATCTCGTGAACCACGCCAGCTCAGCGTTCGCCTTGGCGATCTGATGGCGAAGCTCCTGCCACTGGTGTCCCTCTCGCGGAGCAATGTAGAGGTGAGTGGGAACGCCGTTGCTCTTGAGTGCCCGGTACATTTCCACTGATTGCTGTAAGGGCACGCGCTCGTCACGCTCGCCGACAAAGAACAGCGTCGGCGTCGTCACGTGCGCGGCGTCCTTCAGCGGCGACTGGTTCCAGAACATCGCAATGGGCGCGTTCTTCTGCCAGGGCGTGCCGCCGAACCACGGCGTGCGTTCGTCGCGCGTATCGCTCTGCGCATAGAGCGACTGCCAGTCGGCGGCGCCGGCGCCCGACGACGCGGCCTTGAACCGCGCCGTCATCGTCACGAGCTTGTTCGTGAGGTGACCGCCGGCGCTCCAGCCCATCAGCACCATGCGATCGGGATCGACCAGCCCCTGTTCGATCAGCGCGTCTACGCCCGTGAGGATGTCGGACGGCATGTGTTTGAAGTAGCCGTGGACGACGTCGCGATAAAACGCGTTGCCATATCCGGCGCTGCCCCGATAGTTCGGCCTCAAGACGAACCATCCGCGGCTCGTCAGCACCGGGAAGTAGTTCAGCAGCAGCCCGGCTCCCGCGCCGAACTTGTCGGATTCGGCCGGGCCGCCGTGCATCTGGACGACGAGCGGATAGCGCGTTCCCGGCGTGAAATTGTCGGGATAGAAGAGCAGCCCTTCGATCGGCGTGCCGTCGCTGCTCTTCCACGTGACCTTTTCCTGGCGCGGCAACGCGAGCCGATCGGCGGCGCCGTCGAACACG
The DNA here is from genome assembly GCA_964579765.1 of uncultured Bifidobacteriaceae bacterium. Classification (GTDB taxonomy): domain Bacteria; phylum Acidobacteriota; class Vicinamibacteria; order Vicinamibacterales; family CAVVIG01; genus DATNBT01. The sequence continues at coordinate 4,291 of CAZOIK010000234.1, read as the reverse complement.
CCGGTGACGCGCGTCGGCGCAGCCGCCAGACTGGCCGTGTTGCCGGCCGGCGGAATCGGCAGCGTCCAGGCGTCGCCAAATCGCGTCGGCTCGTCGAGCTGAAACACCATCCGTCCTGCCGGGGCGACGATGTGCCAACCGGGAGGGATGAAGTGACGGCCCTCGGTGAGCTGTGTCGCGCGGCCGGTGGCGACGTCCAGCTGGAAGATCTCGCTGTGGACGCCCATGTTCGCGACGATCAAAATCGACCGGCCGTCGGGCGACCAGCTTGCCTGATCGACGGCATAAGGAAAACTCCTGAGAGCCGGCTTGGGCGCGCCCCCCGCGGTGGGCATGACGAACAGATCGTTGTTGTAGTACGGCTCGAACTTGTCGTTCGTGTCCGAGATGAACAGGACTTGCGACCCGTCTGGCGAGAGTTCCGGCTGCTGCTCTTCGACGTCGTTCTGCGTGATCTGCCGCGCGGCCGAGCCGTCGGCGTTCATCACCCACAGCTCGCCCCTGTGCTCGTCGTTGACGAGCGTGGTGGGCACGCGTTCGAGCACGAGGCGTGTGCCGTCGGTCGAGAGCCGGTACGACGCGACGCTCAGGTTGCCAGCCGTAAGCTGCTTCTCGGCGCCACTCTTGACGTCGATGCTCCAGAGCTGGCGCGGCTTGAAGTGCTCTTCGAAGGCGTCGAGATCGTCCTTGCGGCGCTCGCGTGCCTTCTCCTCGGGCGTGGCGGGATCGGCGGCGACGAAGTAGACGGTCGCGCCGTCGGGCGACCAGCTCGGCGTGCTGACGCTGGTCGCGTGTTTGGTCACCGCGTGCGCGTCGCCGCCGCGGGCGGGCATCAGCATGAGCTGGCCGCCGCGGCCGAAGAGAATCGACGAGCCGTCAGGCGACCACCGCGTCGAGCCTGGAATGTCGCTCGGGGTGCCGCTGGTCAGCGCGACGGGCGCGCCGCCCGCCGTGTCCTGACGCCAGAGGTGGAAGGTCTGTCGTCCGGACGTCCAGTCCGCGGTGGCCAGCATGTACGCCACCGTGCGCCCGTCGGGTGACAGCCTGGGTTCGATGAGCCGCGGCAACTCGGCGAGCTGAACGAGCGACACCGCCTGCTGAGCGTGCTGCGCCGACAGCACGGTGATGCCGGAGACCAGCGCGAGAATGGCGGAAGATCGCAGGACGATGTGACAGAATAACATCAGCATGAGCGACCGGAAGTACCGGCAGCGCGGCTACATGGACGACCCGCGCGATCGCGAGCCGCGGGAGAGGTCGGCGCCGAAGCCGGCCGAGCCGCGCGCCCCGGGGCGGCAGCTCCAGCGCGCCAACGGACCGAAGCCACCGAACCTGATGGGCTCGCACGAGGTGTTCCGCTGCGCGCGCTGCGGCCACCTGCTGGCGCTGCCCGTCGAACCGGACGGCCGCTGTGCGCGATGCGGCGTCGCTTTGCACAGCTGCATTCAATGCGCGTCGTTCGACACGAGCGCGCGATTCGAGTGCACGCAGGCGCTGACGGTGCGGGTGTCACCCAAAGACGAGACGAACACCTGCCAGCTGTTTGCCGCGCGCACGACCGTCGAGCGCCAGACGAGCACGCCGGCGCAGCAGAGTCCGGCGGCGAACAGCGCCAAGAAGGCCTTCGACGATCTGTTCAACTTCTAATGAGCCTCATTTCCGCCAGCGACCAGCAGCGCCTGCGCGAGACATTCAACGACATGCAGCGGCCCGTGCGCCTGCTGTTCTTCACGCAGACGCTCGGTTGCGAGACGTGCCTGCAGACGCGGCAGATTCTCGACGAGCTGCCGCAGCTCTCCGAGAAGATCACGATCGAGGAAGTCAACTTCATCCTCGATCCCGACAAGGCCCGCCAGTACGGCGTCGATCGGGTGCCGGCCGTCGCCATCGTCGGTCAGGATGAGAAGGGCGAGGAGCGCGACTCGAACATCCGGTTTCTGGGCGCGCCCGCCGGGTACGAGTTCATGTCGCTCATTCAGGCCGTGCTGCTCGTCGGCGGGCGGCCGTCGGCGCTGTCGGAGGACAGCCTCAAGCAGATCGCCGCCGTCTCGACGCCGACGACGGTACACGTGTTCACGACGCCGACGTGCCCGCACTGCCCGAGGGCCGTGGCCGTCGCGCACGAGATGGCGTTCGCGAACCCGAACATCACGGCGTACGCCGTGGAGGCGACCGAGTTTCCCGACCTGGCGCGCAAATATCAGGTGACCGGCGTGCCGAAGACGGTCGTCAACGACTCGGTGGAGATTCTCGGCGCGCTGCCGCCGGACGCCTTCGTGTCGCAGGCGCTCGCCCAGCCCGGCTCGTGAGCCGCCGTCTCGTTCTCGTCGTCGTCTTCGTTGTCGCCGTCACGTCCCGTTCGTTTCACGCCGCCGCGCCGATCGCGTATCGCATCACGATTCCAGAGCCGCAGCATCATTGGATGCAGGTCGAGGCGACGTTCAGCGAGCTGACCGCCTCTCCACTCGAGCTGCGCATGAGCGTCTCGTCGCCGGGCCGCTATTCGCTGCACGACTTCGCCAAGAACGTGTACGACGTGCACGCCGTCGATGCCGGCGGGCGTGACCTGCCGATCGCCCGCCCCGACGCGTCGGGATGGACGGTGACCGATCACGGCGCCACGGTGACCGTGCGCTACAAGGTGTTCGGCGATCGCGTCGATGGGACGTATCTGGCGGTGGACACCATGCACGTGCACGTGAACATGCCGGCCGCCATCATGTGGGCCCGCGGCCTCGACGATCGCCCGGTGACGCTGACGTTCACGCAGCCGGCCGGCGTCGCGCGTCCGTGGACCGTCGCGACCCAGCTGCATGCGGGCGCGACACCGCTCACCTTCACGGCGCCGAACCTGCAGTACCTCATCGACAGTCCTGCGGAGTTCAGCGCCGTGTCGATTCGGCAGTTCGCCCTTGCAGGGCATACCTTCCGATTCGCCGCCCATCACACCGGCACCGACGCCGAGCTCGATCGATTCGTTCAGGACGTGCAGCGCGTCGTCCGCGAAGAAGGCGCGGTGTACGGCGAATTTCCCGACTACGAGCCCGGCTACTACACGTTCCTGGCCGACTACCTGCCGTGGGCCGACGAAGACGGCATGGAGCATCGCAACAGCACCGTGATGACCTCGTCGGCGAGCATCCGCGGCGATCGCCTGCGCCGGCTCGACACGGTGGCGCACGAGTTCTTCCACTGCTGGAACGTCGAGCGGATCCGGCCGCGAGAAATCGAGCCGTTCGATCTCGATCGCGCGAACATGACGGGCGCGCTCTGGCTCGCCGAAGGGTTCACGCAGTACTACGGCCCGCTGATCCTGCAGCGCGCCAACCTGGTCAGCGTCGATTTCACGCGCCAGACGCTCGCCGGGTTCGTCGATCTCGTGACGACGGCGCCTGGGCGTGGCGTGCGATCGGCGATCGACATGAGCCGGATGGCGCCGTTCATCGACGCCGGCCGCCCGCTCGACCGCACGAACTGGTCGAACACCGTCATCTCGTACTACCCGTTCGGCGGCGCCATCGCGCTCGCCATGGATCTGTCGCTGCGCGAGCGGTCGGACGGGAAGCTGAGCCTCGACGACTTCATGCGCGCGATGTGGCGGACGTACGGAAAGCCTGGCGGTTCGCGTGAGGGCTACGTGGATCATCCGTACACGATCGACGACGCGGAAGCCCGGCTGGCCGACGTCAGCGGCGATCGTGCCTTCGCGCACGACTTCTTCAGCCGCTACATCGAGGGCCACGACGTGGCGGACTATGCGGCGCTGCTGCGACCGGCCGGCTTTGCCGTCCGGAAGCGCGAGCCGGGCCGCGCGTGGTGGGGCGACGTCCGCATGGACTCGCGTACCGACGGCGGCCACATCACCGACGTCTCGGCGAATTCACCGGCCTGGGCCGCCGGTCTCGATCGCGACGACGTCGTGACGCAGGTGGGGAGCGAGCGGGTGACGTCGCTCGAGGAAGTCAACGCGGTGCTCAGCCGGCACAAGCCCGGCGAGCGCGTGTCGGTCAGCTATGTGGATCGCGCCGGCGTGTCGAAGTCAACGGCGGTCGTGCTCGCCGAGAACCCGCATCTCGAGATCGTCGACGCGTCGCCGCTGACGCCCGCGCAGCGCGAATTCCGCGAGCGCTGGCTCGGACCGCACTCGCGACCCTGAAAGGCTCGCGTTACCGGCGGGGAAAAAGCACGCCCGGCGCGAGCTTCCACTCGGGGTCGATCGCGCGCTTCACCGCGCGCATCTCGTCGATGCCTTTGCGGCCGTAGAGCAGCTCGAGCAGCTGCTGCTTGACCG
>CAZOIK010000233.1:0-9115 GCA_964579765.1 uncultured Bifidobacteriaceae bacterium | reverse complement strand
GCGGCGTCGCTCGCGCCGGCAAGGGCGACCTCGACGGCGCGGCCGCTGACTTCGCGGCGGCCGCTGCCATCAACCCCAGCTATGCGTTTGCGTACACGAACCTGGGAAACCTGAAACGAGCGCGGGGCGATTCGCCCGGCGCCGCGGCCGAATACGCGCGCGCGCTTCGCGCCGACGCTCGATTCGCCCTCGCCTACTTCAATCGCGGTGTCCTGGAATTCAACGATCGCGATCTCGACGCGGCTCTGATGGATCTTCGCCAGGCCATCGCCATCGACGGATCGACCGATGTCGCCGACCAGGCGCGGCTCTATGAGTGGATTATTCGAGCCCGACGCGGCGAACGCGATGCGGCCACCCGTGACTTGCTCGTCCGCGTGTCACAACGCGCGACCGGATACGTCGATCCCTGGAGCGCCCGCCGGATGGAGTTCCTCGCCGGCGCGATCGACGGCAACGCGCTTCTGCTCGAGGCAAAAGCGCCGCGCGCCCTCCTTCCAGCGGCGATCGCGCGGCGGTCAGCCCAGGCGCTCTTCCTAATCGGCATGGCGCGGACACTGGCAGGCGACATCGAGAACGCCAGGACATTCCTGGGCGACTGTATGGCGATCGATCACACTCCCGACTCACCCTATTCCAGCGCTGCCGCTGAGCTCAGCGCCGGCACGCGTTGAACGTCACTCCGCAGCGGCCCTGGAGCGCGAGCACTCGTACGACGTCGCCGACTCTGCCGCGCCGCTCTTGTATCGCGGGTAGCTGGGATACGAACACAGCGGCAGGCTCTTCTCGCCGGCAGTGACCGTCACCGACATCGCCGGCGCCTTGCCGTGCTCCACCCAGTCGAAAAGCAGGCCCACCTGGTCGAAGCGATTGGGAATCGGCGCCGACGGGACGCTGCGCCCATCCCCGGTCGTGCCGTAGTTGACACCGCTCAGACCGTGGCCCGTCTGCGGCATCACGAACAGCCGTGCGAAGCGGTCCACGGTGGACCGGCCGAGTCGATCGAGCACCGACTGGTAGTAGTCGAGCTGTGTGCCGGGCGAGGCCAGCGTGTCGTTCGTGCCGATGGTGACGATCATCCTGCCGCCGCGTTTCGCGAACGCGGACAGATCGGGGTTCATGGAGTCGAGGACGGCCGACAACTCGTGCCGGCGCGACTCGAAGGCGCCACCCTCGGTGTAATCCAGCGGGTTCGCGGCGAGGTGCTGCATCAGGAAGCCGGTGACGCCCAGCACGCCGAGATGCGAGTGCATCGGCGCGTCTGGCGCGGCGCCTTCCTGCCCTCTGAACCTCGCCGGCAGAATCAACCCGCTGCCCGACGGGTCGGTGTTCGGCAGCCACATGCCGAACGTCCGCACGCCGTTCGCCAGCGGCGACGCAAACTTGTAGTGCGAGTACGTGAGCTCCAGCGTCGAGATCTGTCCGTCGGTGAGGCACGCGCCGGCGCTCGTGTCCGCCGGGTTCGGATCGAGGTTGTTCGGACATCGCTTCATCGCCCACGGGTTCCGGTGCGGCGCCCCTTGCGTGACGTCGAAGATTGCCCGACACGCCATGTAATTGTTGATGACGCCGTCGGCCAGGCCGTCGAGCGCATCGCACTGCCGCATGAACTCGCCCCGGATCGCGTTGATCTTGGCCGGCGTCACCCAGTTGGCGGCCGGCTTCTCGTGAATGCGAATCAGCTCGGGCGCGAGCATCAGCGTCGAGAAGCCGACGATGGGAACGGCGGCGGAGATGCCGTCGTAGTCGGCGGGATAGCGCTGGGCCACGGTGAGCGCTTCACGGCCTCCCTGCGAGGTGCCGATGTAATAGTTGAACCGCGGGCGTTCGCCGTACATCCGCTGGATGACGACCATGGCGGCGTCATGCGTCTTCTTCATCTGCATGTAGCCGAGGTTGGCGATCGCTTCCGCGTTGAGCGTCCAGTCATCCGACGCTGCGACCGGCGCGGGAGGACCGCCGCCGCGCCGTGCCCCGAACGACATCTGATGGCCGGAGTCGCTGCCGTAGGTGGCGAGACCGCGCGCAAGGAGCGAGGTCGCGGCCGGCCCGCCCGTCAGATTCGGAATGATGCCGTTCATCCCGCCGCCGCCGAGCTGCGCGGCGCGCCGGTTCCACGACGCCGGCAGCACCACGCTGAAGTTGATCGGCCTCGAGGTGGCGCTGGTGTCCACTGGCGCCATGGCGCCGTTGACGCGGCAATAGGCGGGGGCGGTGCTCGTCGCCTCGACCCAGGACGGCGCCGCCAGCGTGACCGCTCTCACGGGCTCCCCGATCGTGGACGGCTCGATCGACGTCCCGATCCTGGCGGCGGTGCAGTCCGCGGCCGTCACGCGAATCTCCGAGGCCGCGGGCGTCTCGGTCGTGCGGCGCCATGCGAAGTACTCGTCGAGGACTTTCAGGCCGCGCTCGTTCACAATCGGCACGGCCTTCGTCGCATCCGAGACGATGTGCAGCATCCGGGGCGTCGTATTCGTGAACGCCGGCCACGCCGGCAGCCCGCCGCCGTTCGGGTCGAACGTCTTCGCGAAGTTGGTCCAGTAGGTTCGCATCAGGTCCGACATCGCCTCGTCTTTCGCCGTCGGCGCCGGGCGACGGTGTTCCCGGAGCTGCCGGAACACGTACGGCAGTTCTTCCGAGTGCGGCGTGCCGAATCCCGCGCGGGGTGAGTCCGCGGGATAGGTGGGATGCTCGTCGAAGTAATAGAGGAACACCTTCGACCTGCCGGTCTTCTGCTGCAGGCGCGCCCACGTCCACGTGTGCCAGCCGAACGCCGTGTCGCGCGTCAGGTCGCGCGCCGTCTTCTTCGCCTCGGGCGTGTCGCCACCTGGATAGGCCGCGAGGAGCTTGTCGGCGAACGCGTCGTAGCGCTGTTTGACGCTCTCCACGTACGCGCTCTGCGACGCCGGGACGCCGAACGACGCGCCCTCGTCGGAGTTGTAGCCGATCAACACCGGCACGTCGTTGTAGCGCCGCGCTTCGTACAACTTGTACTGGTCGCCTGGGATCACCCAGCCGTCGGCGATCGGCCACGACACGCCGCGTCGGCGCTGCGCGGAGGCCATCACCGTGTCCGCCGGCATCGCGCGCAGCTCGGCGAGCGTGGCGGCGCCAGCTGATTGCGCCCACTCCGTGCCCGCCTGCTCGGCCGCCGCGAGCGGCTGCATGTTCTCGCCAGGGCCGCCGGCGGCACGCACGGGTCCGAACGACCCGCCGCTTTCCGAGATCGCCGCATGGAACAGCCCCTTCGCCAGCGGCGAGGCGCACAACTGGCTGACGGCGATCGCGCCGGCCGACTCGCCGAAGATCGTCACGCGACCGGGATTCCCGCCGAAGCCGGCGATGTTGCGCTGCACCCACTCGAGCGCCGCGATCATGTCGAGCAGCCCGTAGTTGCCCGAGACGTGGCGGTCGCTTTCCGCACTCAGGCCCGGATGCGCGAGGAAACCGAACACGCCGAGGCGGTATCCCACCGAGACGACGACCACGCCCTTTTGGGCGAGCCATTCGCCGTGATAGAGCTGCTCGGCCGGCGTCCCGGCGGTGAAGCCGCCGCCGTGGATCCACACCATCACCGGCAGCCGCTCGCCGGCGCGCCTGGCTGGCGTCCAGACGTTGACGAAGAGGCAGTCCTCCGACGGCGCGGGCAGGTTGCTGATCGCGGCGTTCACCTGCATGCACGCGCGGCCGTAGTCCGTGGCCATGCGCACGCCCTCCCACGCCGCCGCCGGCTGCGGCGCGCGCCATCGCAGGTTGCCCACGGGCGGCGCCGCGTACGGGATGCCGCGAAACACCGACAGACCGTCTTCGACCGTGCCCCTGACGAGACCGGTGGCTACGCGGACTGGCTCGACCAGCTGCGCGAACGCCGTGCCGCTCACCGACAGCAGGGCGCCGAGCGCGATGACGAGGACTCGCATGTTCATGGCTCCTGACTACTTGACGCGCCGGGCGCGTCGATCAGACCGAGAATGCCGTTCACGATCGCCGTCTCGGCGCATCCGGGCTTCAGGCGCGACGACAGCACTTCGAACGTGTACTTGCCGTACGACTCGCCCGTCCCGTAGCCCACGCGCAGCGGCGCGATCGCGCGCGGCGTCTGCGCCCCGCCCGGCCGCGCCACCGCGACGCCGAGCACCGTCAGGACCAGCGCACACCAGCGTGTCATGCGGCTGATGTGTACTTGACGCCCCGGAACATGTCAATACGGATTGCTGCAACTGAGGCTCACCTGTATTATCAGGTTCGCCATGTCCCACTCGGAGTTGTCGAAGCACGAGCGGATTCGCCAGAGCCTCACGCAGGACATCGCGACCGGCCGCTATGCGCCGGGACAGCGGCTGCCGAGCGAATCGGCGCTCGTGAAGGCGTTCGGCGCGTCGCGTCCCACCGTGAATCGCGCACTGCGGGATCTGCAGCTGTCCGGAGTGATCGAACGGCGCGCCGGGTCCGGCAGCTACGTCCGCAAGGACGGGGCCGGCCGCGGCCACGTGTTCGGCCTGCTCATTCCTGAACTGGGGCGCACGGAGATTTTCGAGCCGATCTGCCGGGGCATGGCCGATGCCCAGCACGGCGACCCGCATGCGCTGCTCTGGGGCAGCTCGCTGGCGGACGCGGCGAACGTCGAGGAACAGGCGTCGCAGGCGTGCGCGCAGCTCGTCGAAAAGAAGGTGGCGGGCGTGTTCTTCGCGCCGCTCGAGCTCACGCGCGAGAAGGACGCGATCAACCGGCGCATTGCCGACGTCTTTCAGCGCGCCAGCGTTCCCGTGGTGCTCCTCGATCGCGATCTGGTTCCGTATCCCGGCCGCAGCCAGTACGACCTGGTCGGCATCGACAACCGCCGCGCCGGTTACACCATCACCGCCCACCTCCTGAACGCCGGCTGCCGTCGCATCGCTTTTGTCGGGCGGCCACGATCGGCCCCGACGGTGGATGCGCGCGTCAGCGGCTACCGCGAGGCGATGATCGACGCCCGGCGCGACAGCCACGTCTGCCGCGTCAGTCCCGAGGACGCCACGGAAGTGAAGCGCATCCTGAAAACGACCCGTCCGGACGGCTTCGTGTGCGCCAACGACTTCACCGCCGCCCAGCTTCTCAAGACACTCAACGCCCTCGACGTCGGCGTTCCGGACGACGTCCGGATGGCCGGCATCGACGACGTGAAGTACGCGAGCCTGCTGTCGGTGCCGTTGACGACCATTCACCAGCCATGCGGCGAGATCGGGGCGGCCGCCGTCAGCACCATGCTCGATCGGCTGCGTCATCCCACGATGCCGCCGCGCGACGTCTGTCTGAACTTCACGCTCGTCGTGCGCGAGTCGTGCGGCGCCGCCGCTCGCCGGGCGGCCGCGCGGTGACCAGCGCGCTCTACGCCGAGCACCACGTGCCGCCCGGGGCGCCGCGCGCACGCGTGCTGCTGGTCGGCGAAGTGATCTGGGATCTGGTTTCCGGCGCCGCTCAGCTCGGCGGCGCGCCGCTGAACGTCGCCTCGCATCTGACGCGGCTGGGCCAGGCCGCGCGGATCCTGAGCGCGGTCGGCACCGACGCGCGCGGCACGCACGCGCGATGCGCGATGACGTCGCTCGGCATCGACACGACGCTGCTGCAGGTGACCGACAGGTTTCCGACCGGCACCGCCATCGTCGAAACATCGCCGGAGGGTGACGCGTCGTTTTCGATCGCGCGTCCCGCGGCGTATGACGCGGTCAAGATCGGCGGCGACACGCTCGCGGCGCTGGCCGAGTGGGATGCGCGCTGGATGTGCCACGGCACGTTGTTTCCGTCCTGCGAGCAGGGGCGGGCGGTGCTGCAGGGCCTCGCCGCGGCCGCGCCCGACGCGGTGCGCGTGTACGACCTGAACCTGCGGCGAGGTTTCGACGCGCCGTCGCTCGTCGCCGACCTGCTCGCCGCCGCCGACGTCGTCAAACTGAACGAAGCGGAACTCGCGTTCGTGCATGCGCGCCTCGGCCTGCCGTCTACGCCGGAGGCGTTCTGTCGCGAGGCCGCGGCCCGATTCCGCTGGCGGGCCGCCTGCGTCACACTGGGCGCGCGCGGATGCGCGCTCTTCGTCGGCGGCGAGTACGTCGAGGCGCCGGGCACCCCGGTTGACGTCGCCCATCCTGTCGGCGCCGGCGACGCGGTCACGGCCGCTCTCATCCACGGACTTGCGTCCGAATGGCCCGTCGATCGCATTGCGAGCGTCGCGAACCGGCTGGGCGCGTTCGTCGCCAGCGCGCCCGGGGCGATCCCGGCCTGGGGCCAGCCGTGAAGAACCAGGCGCAATTGATCGCCTACGTCGATCGGCTGCCGGGGGGCACGTTCCGCGACCTTCAGCAGTGGCTGAACGGACCGCTTCGCGGAGCGTTCGGGGGCGTGCACGTGCTCCCGTTCTTTCACCGGATCGACGGGGCCGACGCGGGCTTCGACCCGATCGATCACACGCAGGTCGATCGTCGCGTCGGGACGTGGGCCGACGTAGCGGCGCTCGCGGCCGACCTCGAGGTGACGGCCGATCTGATCGTCAATCACGTCTCACGCCATTCACCGCGTTTTCAGGATTACGACGCGCATGGCGACGACTCGCCCTCGGCGGGAATGTTCCTGACCTATGCCCGTGTGTTCCCGCAGGGCGCGCGCGACGCGGATCTGCTGGCGCTCCACACGATCAGGCCGGAGCTCCCGTTTACAGTGCATGACACCGCCCGCGGCGAGCGCGTGCTGCTCTGGACCACGTTCAGCTCCGATCAAATCGACATCGACGTGACGCACCCGGCGGGACGCCGGTATCTCGCCGATGTGCTCGCGAGCCTTCACGACGCCGGCATCACGACGATCAGGCTCGATGCCGTCGGATTCACCGTCAAGAAAGCCGGCACGAGCTGTTTCATGATCCCGGAGACCTTCGCGTTCATCGACGAGTTGACCGCACAGGCCCACGCCCTTGGCATCGACGTGCTCGTCGAGGTGCACGGGCATCCGGACGATCAGATCGCCGTCGCGCGCCACGTTGACTGGGTGTACGACTTCGCGTTGCCGCCGCTGGTGCTCCATACGCTCTACACGAGAAACACCGCGGCGTTGACGCGCTGGCTGTCGATTCGCCCCACCAATGCGGTGACCGTGCTCGACACTCACGACGGCATCGGCGTGCAGGACGTCGATCGGGACCGTGGCCGCCCCGACGCCGATCCGTTATTGCCGCGAGCGGCGATCGCGCGCCTGATCGACACCATCGACGAGCGCAGCCGCGGCGAGAGCCGGAGGGCGAGCGGTGCGGCGGCGCGCAACCTCGACGCGTCGCAGGTCAACTGCACGTTCTACGACGCACTCGGCCGGCGCGACGACGAGTACCTGATCGCGAGAGCGATTCAGTGCTTCGTGCCCGGCATTCCGCAGATCTACTACGTCGGCCTTCTGGCGGGCGCCAACGACATGGACCTCTTTCGGCGGACGCAGGTCGGGCGCGACGTCAACCGCCGCTACTACACTGCGACGGATCTTCAACACGCGCTCGGGCGACCGGTGGTGCAGTCACTGCTCGCGCTGCTGCGTCTTCGCAACAGCCACCCGGCGTTCGTGGGCACGTTCGAGGCGTCAGCGACCACACCAGACCGGCTCGCCTTCACCTGGACACGTGGCGCCGACGTGGCTCGGCTCGACGTCGATCTGACGGCAATGACGGCGTCCGTCACAGGCTCTGATGCCGGCGGCGGCGCGACGGCATGGCGTGCGCCGCTCGAGGCCCAGGCATGACCGACGATCACGCCGCACGCCAGAACCTCGCGATCGTCAAGGCGCTCACCTACCTCATGTTCGCGATGTTCGCGATGACGACGGATTCGGTGGGCGTGATCATCCCGGAGGTGATTCGCACGCTGCGGCTGTCGCTCACCGCCGCCGGCACGTTTCAGTACGCCACCATGACCGGGATTGGCGTGGCGGGCCTGCTGCTCGGATCGCTCGCCGATCGGTTCGGCCGGCGTCGCACGATCGTCGCGGGCCTCCTGCTGTTTGCGACCGCCTGCTTTCTGCTGGCGGCTGGAAACACGCTGTGGTTCTTCGCAGCGCTCCTGGCACTGTCCGGGCTGGCGATCGGCGTCTTCAAGACCGGCGCGCTCGCGCTGGTCGGCGACATCTCGACATCGACCGCCGAACACACCTCGATCATGAACGCGGCGGAAGGCTTCTTCGGCGTCGGCTCCATCGTCGGCCCGGCGTTGCTGACGCGACTGCTGGTGTCCGGCCTCTCCTGGACGTGGCTCTACGTCGTCGCGGGCGGTATGTGCGTGGTGCTGGTCGTGCTCGCGCTGCTCGTCCGCTACCCGGAGACGCCGCGCCGCGCCGCGACCAGCCGCACGAGTGGCACGGGCGCCGCGCTGCGGAATCCGTACGTGCTCGCGTTTTCGGCCGGCGCGTTTCTCTATGTGGCCGTCGAGGCCGCCGTCTACGTCTGGATGCCGACGCTGCTCGCGCGCTCCAGCGCCAGCGCCGCGACCCTCGCCGCGTACAGCCTCTCGATCTTCTTCCTGCTCCGCGCGGCCGGACGCTTCGTGGGTGCCTGGGTCATGCAACGGGCGCCGTGGCAGCTGGTGCTGACCGTCTTCAGCGGCTGCATTCTGGCGTGCTTCGCGCTCACCGTGATCGGCGGCGTCGCGTGGGCGGTCGTCCTGCTGCCGCTCTCGGGGTTGTTCATGTCGGTGATGTATCCGACCATCAACTCGAAAGGCATCAGCTGTGCGGAAAAGCGGGATCACGGCGCCGCGGCCGGGGTGATCCTGTTTTTCACCTGCGTCTCGGCGGTCGCGGCGCCGCTCGTCATCGGCGCCGCCGGCGACGCGTTCGGCGACATCCTCTACGGCTACCGGGTCGCCAGCGTCTTCGCCGCCCTGCTCTTCGTGGGCTCGGCGCTGAACTGGGCGCTGAATCCGACGCGTGCCGTGCTCGACGAGCGCGACACGACCGAGTACGTGGCCGTGCTACGCTGACCGACTTTGTTCGCTGGAGCGGCCGTGCTCATTCGCGTGTTCCGCGTCGCGCAGGTGCCAGTTCACACATGAGCGACACGATCGCCGTCTGGTTCTGCGCCACGGAATCGCTCAGCGCCGACGACATCGAC
>CAZOIK010000232.1:0-13618 GCA_964579765.1 uncultured Bifidobacteriaceae bacterium | reverse complement strand
GGCCTCGGCGCCAAGGCTTACGCGATCATCGAGCAGGGCAAGATCGGCATGATCCTCAGCACGCGGCCGACCGATCGGCGGCAGCTGATCGAAGAGGCCGCGGGCATCACCAAGTACAAGTCGCGCCGCCGCGCCGCCGAGCTGAAGCTCGAGGCGGCGCAGCAGAACCTCACGCGCATCGACGACATCGTCTTCGAGGTGGAGAAGCAGCGCGGGACGCTCAAGCGCCAGGCGGGGAAGGCGCGGCGCTATCAGAAGCTGCGCGACGAGCTCCGGCGCTGGGAGAAGGTGCTCTTCGCGCGGAAGTACCGGCAGCTCGCCGAGATCATCGAGTCGGCCCGCGCGCGGCTGGCCGACGCGCGCGAGCGCTAGTCCGCCGCGTCGGCGCACGTGGCCGAAGTGGAGTCGGATCTGAGCCGGCTGCGCCTCGAGCTGACCGAGGCCGACGCGCGCGCGACGGCGGCGCGCGAGGCCGCGCACGCCTGCGAGCTCGACATCAACCGGCGGCAGCAGCAGATTGCGTTCGACGGCGAGCAGGTCGTCGCCCTCGAGTCGCGGACCGCCAGCCTGTCGGCCGAGCTCGCCTCGATCGAGGCGCGCCGCGAGCCGCAGCAGGCGATCCTCCGCGCGCGGCGCGAGGCGGCGCAGGCGGCCGCCGAGGAGCGAGACCTCGCCGCGGCGGCGCTCGCGGCTGGCTGCGAAGCCTACGACGCCGCGCATCGCCGCATCTAGGGGTTCGAAGCCGACGTCGAAGCCGCGCGCAGCGAGGTGTTCTCGGCGCTCAACTCCGCGACGGCCCTGCGGCACGCGCTCGAGCACGCCGGCGTCGCCGGCGACCGCGTGGCGGAGACGCTCTCGAAGCTCGACGTCGAGTTCGGCGACGTGCGCGTCGAATCGGAGCGCATCGAGGGCGACCGCGCGTCGGCGTCCGAGGCGCTGCGGCGCGCGCAGCAGGCGCTCGACGAGACGCGCGTCGCGCGAGCGGCGCGCGAGTCGGAGCTGGCGAGCGCGCGGATCGAACACGAATGGCGCGCCGCGCAGGTGCGTTCGCGCGAGCACGAGCTGGCCGGGCTCTCGGCGCGGCTCACCTCGCTCGAGCAGCTCGAGGCCGCCCGCGCTGGGTTCGGCGACGCGGCCCGGGCCGTGCTCGTCAACGCCAACGGCGCGGTCAACCAGAAAGGCGCGGTGGCGGACTACCTCGAAGTCACCGCCGGCTACGAACGCGCCGTTGACGCCTGCCTCGCCGACCTCCTGCAGCACGTCATCGTCGAACGCCAGGAGCATGCGGCGGCCGGGTTCGCCGTCGTGCAGGAGGCCGACGCGGGCCGCTGCGGCTTCCTGATTGCCAGTCCGCCCGAAGGCGGACACTACGTACATAACGTCGTGTCCGCCTTCAGCCGGACCGACGACATGCCTGAGGGCGTCGTGCCGCTGTCGAGCGTCGTCCGGGTGGGCGGCGGCTATGCGGACGCCATCCTCGAGGCGGTGGGCGAAGCCTGGATTGCGGATTCGTACGAACGGGCGGAAGCGGCGAGCCGCATCGCCGCGTGCCCCGTGGTCACGCGGGCCGGCGAAGTGTTCCGCGGGCCGCATCTCGTGACAGGCGGCATCCGCCGCGAGGCCCACGGCATTCTCGAAACCAAGCGTGAGATCAAGGACCTGCGCGAGCGCATCGCCGGCGAGCGCGAGGCGCTGGCGCGGCTGGCCGACGAGACCGCCGCGCTCGACACGACGATCGCCCAGGCGCTGCGCGCCCTCGAGGCGCTGACCGCCGAGCAGCACAAGCAGGAGAAGGCGATCGTCGCCCACGAGGCCCGCCTGCAGCAGGCGGCGGACGAGTCGGGCCGGCTGTCGCAGAAGCTCGAGCAGCTGACGCGCGAGCGCCGCCAGGCCGAGGAAGAGCGGGAGACCATCGATCGCCGGCAGGGCGAGGCCCGCGTCTCGATTGCGCGGCTGGAAAACGATCAGCAGACGGCCGACGAGCGGCTCGCGTCCGCGCAGCGGCGCCTGTTCGAAGCGCGCGAGTCTGCCGAGACCCTCGGCCAGCAGGCCGCCGAAGCGCGCGCGGCGCACGCGGGGCTGGTCGAGCGCGCGACGGCGCTGGCCGCCGACGTGACGCGTCTCGAAGAAGCGGGCGCCGAGCTCGAAGCCCGGGCGTCCGCGCTGGCGGCCGAACGCGACGACGCGCGGCGCCGCATCGACGACCTGCGCGCGGCCATCGCCGCCGGCACCCAGAAGCTGGACGAAGACGTGCTCGCGCTCGACGGGTTCAAGCGCGACGTCGCGGCCGCCGACGAGACCGCCGCCGCGCTCCGGGTGAAGGCCGACGAGCACGAGGGCGTCATCAAGCAGGCCCGCGCCACGCTCGAAACCGTCCGCGCCCAGGTCGCCGAGCTCGACATCGCCCGGGCGACGGCAGAGAGCGACCTGGCGCATCTCGCCGCGTCGTGCGTCGAGGCCGTCCAGTCCACGCTCGACGAGGTCGTCGCCGAGGTCGAAGAGCTCGAGCGCCAGGGCGAAGCGACGCCCGACGCCCGCGTGATCTACGCCGACCAGGCCGACGAACCGGACGACGACGCGGGCGTCACGGCCGAGACGGCGCCCGCCAGCGCCGTCGAAGAGGCGACGCAGCGGACGCTCAGCGCCGAGGAGGCCATCGTCGAGCTCCGGCGCAAGATCGATCGCCTCGGCCCCGTCAACATGATGGCCATCGAGCAGTTCGACGAGCTCGAGTCGCGCCACGTGTTCCTGACGACGCAGCGCAAGGATCTCGTGGACTCGATCGCGCAGACGAGCGAAGCCATCAAGCGCATCGACGAGACGACGCGCCAGCGGTTCAGCGAGGCGTTCGCCGCCATCAACCGGAACTTCCAGGAGATGTTCCACACCCTGTTCGGCGGCGGCCGCGCCGGCCTGACGCTGCTCGACGAGAACGACCCGCTCGAGAGCGGCATCGAGATCGTCGCGCAGCCGCCCGGCAAGCGTCTGCAGAGCGTGCAGCTGCTCTCGGGCGGCGAGAAGGCGCTGACGGCGATCGCGCTGATGTTCGGGCTCTTCAAGTACAAGCCGAGCCCGTTCTGCCTGCTCGACGAGATCGACGCGCCGCTCGACGACGCCAACGTGGGCCGCTTCGTCGAGATGCTGCGGGCGATGCTGCACCACACCCAGTTCATCCTCATCACGCACAACCGCAAGACCATGGAGATTGCCGATCGTCTCTACGGCGTGACGATGGAGGAGCCGGGCGTCTCGAAGCTCATTTCCGTCCAGTTGAACTGAGGCGGCACTCGCCGCGTATGTACCGCCGGAGGCGCCTGATGCATCGATCGCTTCTCGGACTGGCGGCGGCCACGGCGGCCGCCGCGCTCTCGGCGGGCTGCGGCGTCGGACCGCTCAACGCCGAGGCACGCGACACCTGGACCCGCACGTACCCGCTCAGCAGCTCGGGCGAAGTCAGCGTCACCAACGTGAACGGCCGCGTGGACGTCGAAGGCGTGGCCGGCTCGACCGTGGAGGTGCAGGCCGAGCGCATCGCCCGCGGCGCGACGGACCAGCTCGCGCGCGACCTGCTGCCGAAAATCCAGATCAACGAGCATACGCGGCCGGATCTGGTGTCGGTCGAAACCGCCCGCATCAACGGCATGCTCATTGGCGCGAGCTTTGAAGTGGACTACCACGTGAAGGCGCCGGCGACGGCGAGCGTGCGCATCGTGACCGTGAACGGACGGGTGCAACTGCGCGGCATCGCCGGCCGCGCGTCGGTGCGCACGACCAACGGCCCCGTCGAGGCGACAAACCTGTCCGGGGCGTTCGACGGGCGAACGGTCAACGGGCGCGTCCGGGCGCAGTTCGCGAGCCTCGGGAAGGGCGACGTCAGCGCGGCGACCGTCAACGGTCCGATCGACCTGCTGATTCCCGCCACGGCGAAGGCCGCCGTCAACGCCACGTGGGTGAACGGCCGGTTCCACGCGTCCGGCGTGACGTTCGACGTGCGCGACGACAGCAAGCGCCACTTCGAGGGCGTGCTCAACGGGGGCGGCACCGCGATCAACGCGACGACCGTGAACGGCGGCGTGACCGTCGGCACCCGCGAGGACGCTCCCGCGTCGCAATGAACCCGCCATGAACGAAGACCGCGCCAGCCGCTATCACCGGCTCAAACGCCGCGCAGCCGTCGCGTCGGTCGCCTGGACCGTGGCGCTGTTCGCCGTGCTGCTGGCGAGCGGCGCGAGCGTCGCGATGCGCACGCTGGCGGGCGACGGCGCGGGCGGGCTGTTGTACTACCTCGTCCTGCTGCTCCTGCTCAACGAGATCGGGAGCCTGCCGCTCGCGTTCTACACCGGGTTCGTGCTCGAGCGGCGCTACGGCCTGTCGCACGAGCCGCTCGGCCGCTGGCTGCTCGATCAGGCCAAGTCGTTCGCCATCGGGTTCGTGCTGTCGTCGGTCGGCGCGTCGATCGTCTACGGCCTCATCCGCGTGTCGCCCGAGCGCTGGTGGCTGCCGGCGGGCGTCGTCTTCGCGCTGCTCATCGTCGGCCTGACCAACGTCGCGCCGGTCGTGCTGCTGCCGATCTTCTACCGCGTCAAGCCGCTCGACCGCGACGCGCTGCGCGCGCGGCTGCTCGCGCTCGCCGATCGCGCCGGCGCGAAAGGGCTCGGTGCCTACGAGTGGGGGCTGAGCGAGAAGACGCGGAAGGCCAACGCCGCGCTCGCGGGCATCGGCGCGACGCGGCGGATTCTCGTCTCCGACACGATGCTCTCCGAGTACAGCGACGAGGAGATCGAGGTGGTGCTGGCGCACGAGCTCGCGCACCACGTGCACGGGGACATCTGGAAGGGGATTGTCTTCGAGAGCGCGCTGATTCTCGGCGGCTTCTATCTCGCGTCGCGCGCGCTCGCGGCGCTGGCGCCCGTCTTCGCGCTGCGCGGCGTCGGCGACGTCGCCGGGCTGCCGCTGCTCGTGCTCGCCGCCGGCGCCGTGTCGTTCGTGATGGTGCCCGTCGCGCACGCGATGTCGCGCGCGTTCGAGCGGAGCGCCGACCGCTACGCGCTCGCGCTGACGAAGAATCCCGCCGCGTTCATCTCCGCGATGCGGCGCCTCGCCGCGCAGAATCTCGCCGAAGAACATCCCTCGAAGATCGTGCAGTGGCTGTTCTACAGCCATCCGCCCGTGCGAGAACGGATCGCTGCCGCGCAGGCGTTCCGGGGCTGACCGTGTCGCCGCCCTACGAGCTACCGTCCGGCCGCCGGGTATACCGGCAGCGTGACGTGGTCGCCGAACGTCGCCTTCAGCCCCTCGATCGCGCAGGCCTCGTCGCCGCCGCCGCCCGCGCCGCCGCCGACGCCGACCGCGCCGATCATCTGGCCGTCCACGACGATCGGCAGGCCGCCGGCGTTCGTGAAGAAGTGGAACTGCTCGATCGTCCGCGCCTGCCCGGCGGGGTTGTTGCGCGCCTGCGCGTTGTACACGGACGTCGGCACGCGCGTCTTGAGCGACGTCTCGGCCTTCATCTGCGCCGTGCGGATGTTGTTGAACACCTGCCCGTCCATCCGCTCCATGTGCACGAGCTCGCCGAACGTGTCGAGGACGTAGATCGACATGCCGCCGCCCTTCGCGGCGGCGAAATCGCGGCAGGCTCTCGCGATCTGTTTCGCCGCGGACAGCGAAATCTGGTTGCCGTCGTACACGGCCGCCGCCGCCCGGCCGCCGATCACCCAGTCGGGATTCGACACGCTCGTCTTCGGCGCGGTCGTGCTGGCGAAGCGGGGTACGGGCACCGGGGTGGCCGGGGGCGCGGGCTGGGGATTCGGCAGATCCTCGACGAGCGGCGCGACGTTGGCGGCGCCGAGCACCTCCTGCATCGCCTTGTGGCCGCAGATCTCGTCGCTCCACACCGGCACGCGCGGCGCCGAGCCGCCGATGCCGATGACGCCGATCATCTGCTTGTTGACGACCACCGGCAGGCCGCCTGAATTCGGAAACATCCCGAGCTGGATGCGCTGGAGCTCCGCGTCCGGGTTGCGGCGGACCTGATTCATCACGAGCTTGCTCGAGCCGCGCTGCATGAGCGCGGTGCGCGCCTTCAGCTCCGCCGTCATGATGCCCAGGTAGCTCTGGCCGTCCATCCGGTCCATGTAGACGTGGTTGCCGTCGTTGTCGAGCACGTAGATGCTGATGCCCACGCGCTCCGCGGCGGCGAGCCGCTCGCACGCCTCCGCGATCCGCTCCGCGGTGGCCAGGTTGACGGTCGTGAAGTCCTGGATCTGCTCGGCCGCCTTGCCGCTGACGACGAACGGCGAGGGGACGTTCTGCGCGGCGACGCTGCCGCCGATCGCCAGGGCGACGGCCGCCGCCGCTCCGGTAAACCGCATCATCATCATCCTGTGCCTCCTGCCACGATGGCTGTCGCCACCGCATGGCGCGGCGATTGTACGGCACGCCGGTTGTTCAGCTCGTCACGGCCTCTGGCGGCGCGATCGGGTGCTCTGGCGGCTGATCGAGTGTTCTGGCGACGTGATCGGGATCTCTGACGGCGTGATCAGGGTTTCTGCCGGCGCGATCGGGGTTTCTGGCGGCCGATCGGGGTCTCTGCCGACGCGATCGGGGCTCTCTGCAGTCCGATCGCGGCCTCCGACGGCGCGATCGGGGTCTCTGCCGGCCGATCGCGGTCTCTGACGGCGTGTCCCGGGTGATTTGCGGAGGGATCGCGCGTGCGACTCGGTTGTGGGGGCCGGCGTCAGCCGGCCTGAACGTCCGACCCCACAGACGAGCGACGCGCGCGATTAGCTGGCCGACGGTGTGGCCGGCGCGCCGCCCTGTTCCTGCAGCAGCGCCTTCCGGCTGAGGCGAATCTTGCCGGTCGGGTCGATGTTGATGACCTTCACCGCGATCTGCTCGCCTTCCTTGAGCTCGTCGCGCACGTCCTTGACGCGGTGGTTCGCGATCTCCGAGACGTGGAGCAGGCCGTCGGTGCCGGGCATGATCTCGACGAACGCGCCGAAGTCGGTGATGCGCTGCACCTTGCCGACGTAGGTCTTGTTCAGCTCGGGCGTCGCCGTCAGTTCCTGGATGATCGAGATCGCCTTGGCGGCCGACTCGCCGTCCGCCGACGCGACGTTGACGCGGCCGTCGTCTTCGACGTCGATCTTGACGCCCGTCCGCTCGATGATGCTGCGGATCATCTTGCCGCCGGGGCCGATGACATCGCGGATCTTGTCCACCGGGATGCGGATGGTCACGATGCGCGGCGCGAACATCGAGATGTTCTGGCGCGGCGCCGCGATCGCCTGCTTCATCTTGTCGAGGATGAAGAGCCGGCCATGACGCGCCTGCTCGAGCGCTTTCGTCATGATCTCGGCGGTGATGCCGGCGACCTTGATGTCCATCTGCAGGGCGGTGATGCCGTCGGCCGTGCCGGCGACCTTGAAGTCCATGTCGCCGTAGTGATCCTCGGCGCCCGCGATGTCGGTGAGGACCGCGTACTTGCCGGTCTTCTCGTCCATCACCAGGCCCATCGCGACGCCGGCGACCGGCGACTTCAGCGGGACGCCCGCGTCCATCATCGCGAGCGCGCCGCCGCACACCGACGCCATCGACGAGGAGCCGTTGCTCTCGAGGATGTCGGAGACGATGCGGACCGTGTAGGGGAACTGTTCCTCGGCGGGCATCATGTTGAGCAGCGCGCGTTCGGCGAGCGCCCCGTGGCCGACCTCGCGGCGTCCCGGGCCGGTCATGCGGCCCACTTCGCCGACCGAGAACGGCGGGAAGTTGTAGTGGAGCATGAAGCTCCGCCACACCTCGCCCTCGTACGTCTCGATCTTCTGCGCGTCGTCGGCCGTGCCGAGCGTGCAGGTGACGAGCGCCTGCGTCTCGCCGCGCGTGAAGACGGCCGAGCCGTGCGTGCGCGGGAGGACGCCGGTCTCGATCCAGATCGGGCGGATCTCGTCGAACTTGCGGCCGTCGAGCCGGACGCCTTTCGTGAGCGCCTCCTCGCGCGTGACCTTCTCCTTCATTGCCTTGAAGATCGCGTTCGCGTCGGCGCGCTTCTCGGGCTCGGTCTCGGGAATCGACGCGAGCAGGTCTTTGTGGACCTGTTCGACGGCCTCGTAGTTCTCGAGCTTGTGCGGCACGCGCATGGCGCCCGCCAGCCGCTCGTACCACAGCGTTTCGATCTCGCGCGCGAAGTCGGCGGGAATTTCCTTTTTGCTGGCGGCGAGCTTCTTCCGGCCCGCTTCCTTCGCCATCTCGTCGATGGCGGCGATGATTTTCTTGATCGCGTCGTGCGCGCGGTTGAGCGCTTCGACGACCTGCGCTTCGGTCACTTCCTTCGCGCCGGCCTCGACCATCACCAGGCCGTCCTTGCTGCCGGCGACGACGAGATCCAGCTTGCTCTCGCGGCGCTGCGCGAACGTGGGGTTGACGACGTACTCGCCGTTCACGAGGCCGACGCGCACGCCGGCAATCGTCTTCTGGAAGGGAATCTCCGAGAGCGCGAGCGCCGCCGAGGCGCCCGTAAGCGCGAGGACGTCCGTGTCGTTCTCGCCGTCGGCCGAGAGCACGAGCGCGATCACCTGCGTCTCGTAGCGCCAGCCGGCGGGGAAGAGCGGCCGGATCGGCCGATCGATCACGCGGCTCGTGAGGACTTCCTTTTCCGCCGGCTTGCCTTCGCGCTTGAAGAACCCGCCGGGGATGCGGCCCGACGCGTACGCGTACTCGCGGTAGTCCACCGTGAGCGGCAGAAAGTCGATGCCTTCGCGCGGATTGGCCGCGCGGCTCGCCGTGACGAGCACCACCGAGTCGCCGAACCGGACGACGACGGAGCCGGCCGCCTGCTTGGCCAGCTTGCCGGTTTCAAGGCGGAGAGTGTTCCCGTTGAGAGCGATGTCGCGAGTAGTCATGGGGTCGTGCGAACCGTTACTTTCTGATGTTGAGACGGCGGATGAGGTCCGAATACCGCTGCACGTCCTTCGCCTTCAGGTAGTCGAGCAGCCGGCGGCGCCGGCCGACGAGCATCAGCAGGCCCCGGCGTGAGTGGTGATCCTTCGCGTGCGCCTTGAAATGTTCGGTCAGGTAGTTGATGCGTTCGCTGAGCAGCGCCACCTGGACTTCGGGAGACCCCGTATCGCCCTCGTGGGTTTTGTACGAGCCAATCAGTTCCGTCTTGCGGTCTTTGCTTAACGCCAATTGCGTTACCTCCACGAACGGCCCAGTAACATCCCACAACCAGGCCGCCGTATGTCGAGAACTTTCTTAGTGCAACAAGCTCAATATGTTACCTCAGGACAACGGAGGGATGCAAAACGCCCGGGAGCTCCGTCGGCTCGCCGATCGCGACCAGATGCCCCTGCTGATCGACCATGCGGGTTGACTCGCGGATGTCGAGCGACCCCGACGCGACGTCGTTTCGGCCGACGTTGCGTCCGTGCGCGACGCGCAGCAGGCCCTCGTCGGTCAGCACCACCTCCGGCAGCTGCGGGAGCATCGCCTCGAGCGGCAACACGGCCCCCACGGCGTCGTCACGGCTGCGCTCGGCGAACTCGAGCGGCATCGCGTCGTCGAGCGTCAGGCCCGCGCTGACCGTGCGCCGCAGCGCGGACAGGTGCGCGCCGGTGCCCAGCCGGACGCCGAGGTCGTGCGCCAGCGCGCGGACGTAGAACCCGGCGGAGCAGTCGATCACGAGCGTCAGCTCGTCGCCCCGCAGGTCGGCGAGCTCGAGGCGGTAAACCGTGACGGGCGCCGGGTCTGGACGGAGCGCGAGGCCGGTGCGGGCCGCGACGTAGCTGCGCTGGCCGTCGATCTTCTTGGCGGAGTGCGCGGGCGGCTGCTGCAGGATGTCGCCGCGGAAGCCGCCAAGCGCGGCCTCGACGGCGTCGCGCGCCGGCAGCGCGCCGGTCCACGCCGCGCCGGTCGGCCTGCCCTCGGCGTCGAACGTGTCGGTCGCGACGCCGAGACGGACGACCGCCTCGTACGTCTTGCGTCCGCCGCTCAGAAACCGCGCCAGCCGCGTGGCCCGTCCCAACACCAGCGGCAGCACGCCGCTCGCCTGCGGGTCGAGCGTGCCGGTGTGGCCGATGCGCCGCTCGCCGAGCACGCGCCGCATGCGCGCGACGACGTCGTGGCTGGTCGGACCGACGGGTTTGTCGATGACTAAGAGACCGTCCATGGATGTTGCAATTGCAGAAGGGCAGAATGGCAGGATTGCAGGATTGATTGCAGGATTGATCAGTGAACCGTTAGATCAATCCTGCGATCCTGCCATCCCGCAATTCAATGGCTCGCGTGACCTTTTCCACGAAGATGTGTCGCAGCTCGTCGATCGGGCCGTCTACGGAGCACCCCGCGGCGTTCTTGTGACCGCCGCCGTTGAACTCCTTGGCGACCAGGCCGATGTCCACGTCGCCCTTCGAGCGCAGGCTCACGCGGTAGTGGGTGCCCTGTGACTGCTTGAAGAAGATCACCGCCTGCACTTCTTTCACGGTCAGCGGCTGGTTGATGACGCCTTCGGTGTCGTCGTAGGTCGCGCCGGCGGCGCCCGCCATCTGCTGGTCGAGATAGAGCACGGCGATGCGGCCGGTCGGGTCAACGCGCAGGCCCGTCAGGACCGCGCCGCACAGTTTCAGCCGGCCGATGCTGTTGTTGTCGTACACCTGGCGCGCGACGCGCACGGGATCGACGCCCGTCTCGATCAGCTGCCGGCAGATGTCGAACGTCCGCGGCGAGAGATTGGAAAAGTGAAACGACCCCGTGTCGGTGAGGATCGCGATGTAGACGTGTACGGCGACCTCCGGCGTCATCGGCACGCCGAGCGCCTGCACGAGGTCGAACACCAGCTCGGCGCACGCGGCGGCCTTCGGGTCGAACCAGTTGATCTGGCCGTAGCTGGTGTTGCCGGGATGGTGGTCGATGTTGATCGTGAAGAAGCGGTCGAGGCCGGCGACGCCCGTCCGCGCGTAGTCGCTGCACTCCATGACGATGGCGGCGTCGAACTCGCCCTCGACCGTCGGCGCGATCACGATGTCGCGCACGCCCGGAAACGCCATGAACTGCGGCGCCGCCGGGTCGAAGTTGACGACCGTCACGTCCTTGCCCATCGCGCGCAGGGTCAGCGCCATCGCGAGCTGGCTGCCGATGGAGTCGCCGTCGGGGCGCGAGTGCGAGGAGACGACGAACCGCTGGCGCGCGCGAATCGCGTCGGCTATCTGAACGATCTCAGGATCCGTTGCCGCCATCGTCCTCGTTGTCGCGCGCGCGATCGGCCGCGTGAATTTCGTTGAGCAGCTGTTCGACGCGGTCCTGACCGGCGATGCCCTCGTCGTACTGGAACTTCAGCTCGGGCACCCGCTTCAGCCGGAGCCGGTGGCCGAGCTGGCGCCGCAGGAACGGGACGGCGCGGTGGAGCGCTTTCCCGCTGCTCCTGCGCGCCGCCTCGTCGCCCAGCACCGTGTAGAACACCCGCGCGAGCTGGATGTCGGCGCTGACCTGCACGCGCGTGAGCGTCACGAACCCGATGCCCGGATCGTGCACCTCGCGAGCCAGCAACTGCGCCAGCTCGCTTCTGATCTGATCGGCGACACGGTCGGGACGGGAGCCTTGTGACATGAATTGCAGAATTGCAGAAGGGCAGAATTGCAGGATTGATTGCAGAATTGGTTGCAGGATTGGTCAGTGAACCGCTAGATCAATCCTGCCATTCTGCAATCCCGCCATCCCGCAATTCTACGCGCTCACCGCGACCCGTTCCATGGCGAAGACCTCGATCAGGTCGCCGACCTTGATGTCGTTGAAGCGCTCGAAGCCGATGCCGCACTCGAGGCCGGACTTCACCTCGCTCACGTCGTCTTTGAAACGGCGGAGCGATCCGATCCGGCCTTCGTAGACGACGACGTTGTCGCGCAGCAGACGCGCCTGCGTGTCGCCCGAGCGGGTGATGCGGCCGTCGGTGACCATGCAGCCGGCAATCGTGCCGAACTTGGGGACCTTGAACGTGTCGCGCACCTGCGCCGTCCCGATGCGGATCTCCTTGAAGGTCGGCTCGAGCAGGCCCGCCATGGCCTTCTTCATCTCGTCGGTGACGTTGTAGATGACCGAGTGCGTGCGGATCTCCACGTGCTCGCGCGCGGCGATCTCCTCGGCGTTGCGATCGGGCCGCACGTTGAACGCGATGACGATCGCGTTGGACGCCGACGCCAGCAGCACGTCCGACTCGTTCACCGCGCCGACGCCCGAGTGGATGATGCGGATCTTCACCTTGTCGTCGGAGAGCTTCGTCAGCGTGTCGGCGAGCACCTCGGCCGACCCCTGCACGTCGCTCTTGACGATGATCGGCAGCTCCTTCATGTCGCCTTCGGCGATCTTCTCCTGCAGCGACTCGAGCGTCAGGCGGCCGCCCTTGGCGCCGAGCGCGCGCGACTTGGCCTGCTCTTCGCGGAACGTCGCGATCTGCCGGGCCTTCGCCGCGTCGGCGACCTGGAACACGTCGCCCGGCTGCGGCAGCCCGGTGAGGCCGAGGACCTCGACCGGCGTGGACGGCCCCGCCGACCGCACCGGATGGCCGCGGTCGTCGATGAGCGCGCGCACGCGGCCGACAATCGGACCGGCGATGAAGGTGTCGCCGACGGCCAACGTCCCGTCCTGCACGAGCACGGTGGCCACCTGGCCGCGTCCCTTGTCGAGCTTGGCCTCGAGCACGGTGCCCGTGGCGCTCCGCTTCGGGTTGGCCTTGAGCTCGAGGATGTCGCTCGAGAGCAGAATCATCTCGAGCAGCAGGTCGATGTTCTTCTTCTGCCGCGCCGACACTTCGACCGTGACCGTCTGACCGCCCCATTCCTCGGGCATCAGGCCGAGGTCGGTCAGCTCGCGCTTGACGCGCTCGGGGTTCGCGTTCGGCTTGTCGATCTTGTTGATCGCCACGACGATCGGCACGTTCGCCGCCTTCGCGTGGTCGATCGCTTCCTTGGTCTGCGGCATCACGCCGTCGTCGGCGGCGACGACGAGGACGACGATGTCGGTCACCTTCGCGCCGCGGGCGCGCATCAGGGTGAACGCCTCGTGGCCCGGCGTGTCGAGGAACACGATGTCGCGGTCGTTGATCGTGACGTGATAGGCGCCGATGTGCTGCGTGATGCCGCCGGCCTCGCGCTCGGCGACGCGCGTCTCACGAATGGCGTCGAGCAGGCTCGTCTTGCCGTGATCGACGTGGCCCATCACGGTCACGACCGGCGCGCGCGTGACGACGTCTTCGGGGCGCACTTCTTCGGCGTCCTCGTGCAGCAGTTCCTCTTCGAAGCTGCGCATCTGCACGTCGGCGCCGAACTCGCGCGCGATCATCGTGGCCGTCTCGGTGTCGAGCGCCTGGTTGATCGTCATCATCAGCCGCTTCATGAGCAGCTTGGCGAGGACGTCTTTCGGACGGACGTCGAGCTTGTCCGCCAGATCCTTGACGGTCATGCCTTCCGCCAGCGTAATGGTGCGCGAAATCGGCGGCGGTGCGGCGGGCGCCTGCGGCGAGGACGGCCGCGACGGTCCTTCGCGCCGCTGCCCCGGCGCCGGGCGCTGGCCCGCATACGGCGGACGATAGGCCGGCCGCTGCGGCATGCCGGGCCGCTGCGGATACATGCCG
>CAZOIK010000231.1:0-1753 GCA_964579765.1 uncultured Bifidobacteriaceae bacterium | reverse complement strand
ACTCGATCAAATCCGCCAGCTCGTCGTCGTTCACGCCCTTGATGACGACCGTGTCGATTTTGAAGCGCGCCGGGAACACGCGCGCGGCGGCGCGCATGCCCTCGTGGACGCGCGCGAGCTCGTCGGAGCGCGTGAGCGCCTTGAAGCGATCCGCGTGCAGCGTGTCGAGGCTGACGGTGATGCGGCGCAGGCCGGCGCGCGCGAGCGCGTCGATCTGATCGGCGAGCAGGATGCCGTTCGTGGTCAGCGCGAGGTCGGTCAGGCCGGACTTGGCCGAGAGCATGCCGATGAGCGTCGGGAGATCGCGGCGGAGCAGCGGCTCGCCGCCGGTGATCCGCAGGCGATCGACGCCCTCGCCGAGAAACACGTCCACGAGCGACGAGATCTCCTCGAAGTGGAGCAGGTCTTCGCGCGGCAGCCACTGGTAGTCGTCCTCGGGCATGCAGTACTCGCAGCGCAGGTTGCAGCGGTCGGTGACCGACAACCGGAGGTTGTGGAGCGGGCGGCCGAGGGTGTCGGCGAGCATCAGCGTAATGTTAGAACAGTCGGCCGCGCCGCGGCCTGGCCGGCAAAATGGGCGTCGAAGCGGCCGGGCACCACCGTCCCGCACGACGGGCAGCAGCCGTTGGCCGTGATCCGGTAGTCGCGGATGCGATAGCCGCGGCGGACGACGAGCGGCTCGCGGCACGACGCGCAGCGCGTGTCTTCGAGATCGCCCACGGCGCCGGGCAGGTTGCCGGCGTAGACGAAGCGCAGGCCGGCCGCGCGGCCGATCGACGCCGCGCGCGCGAGCATCTCGGGCGTCGTGTCGGGCGTCGCGTCCATCCTGTAGTCGCCGTGGAATGCCGTTACGTGCCACGGGATGTCCGGCGACACGCTCGCCACAAACTCGGTCAGCCGCGTCAGCTCGTCGTCCGAGTCGTTGAAGCCCGGGATGAGCAGCGTGACGAGTTCCACCCACACGTCCATCGCGTGCAGCCGGCGAATCGTGTCGAGAATGGGGCCGATGCGTCCGCCGAGCTCGCGGTAGTGGCGGTCGTCGAAGCTCTTGAGATCGACTTTGTACAGATCGATCCAGGGACGCAGGTACTCGAGCACGCGCGGCGTGGCGTTGCCGTTCGAGACGAAGCCCGTCACAAGCCCCGCCGCCTTCGCCGCCTTGAAGATTTCGACGGCCCACTCGCTCGTGATCAGCGGCTCGTTGTAGGTGCTGATCAGGACCCGCGCGCCGAGGCGCACGGCGTCGCGTACCATCGCATCCGGCGAGGCGGGCATCGGGGGAGAGACGGCGGCCGGATCGCGCAGCGCCTGGGACGTCACCCAGTTCTGGCAGTACCCGCAATGCAGGTCGCAGCCGAGCATGCCGAAGCTGTACGCGAGCGCCCCCGGGTACGCGTGGAAGAACGGCTTCTTCTCGATCGGATCGCACTGCACGCCGCCGACGTAGCCCCACGGCACGCGCAGGCGTCCGCCTTCGTTGAAGCGGACTTTGCACACGCCGAGCGCGCCTTCGGGGAGGGGACACTCGTGGCCGCAGGCATAGCAGCGCAGACGTCCGTCTGACAACACATCGTAAAGTTCGCCGTCGCGCGTCTGCCGCGACAGCACATCAGCTAAAGTGGGCATTTACTTCGTTCTATTGTAGCTGCCATGTTCGGACTGCCGCGCGCTGTTTGGCTGCTGGGCTGGGTGAGTCTCGCGACTGACGCGGCGAGCGAGTCGATCTATCCGCTCATCCCGTTCTTCCTGACCA
>CAZOIK010000230.1:0-2849 GCA_964579765.1 uncultured Bifidobacteriaceae bacterium | reverse complement strand
GGCCGTCGAAACGGACTACGACGGCGCGGTGATTTTTCTCGCGTCGCCGGCGTCGTCATACATGACCGGCGCGATGCTCGTCGTCGACGGCGGCTGGACGGCCAGATGATGGCGAGATAGATGGGCGAAAAAGACCACTCGGATCAGCAGCTCGCCGGAGGCGGAGCGCTCTCGTTCGTACCGCTCGACGTGATCCGCCGCGTGCGGAGGGACAACGGCGGCGATCCCATCGCGCGCGCGGCGCTCGTCGCCGACATCTGCCGGCTCAACACGCTCTACATGATCATGAACGCGGGCTCGGGCCACATTGGATCGAGCTTCAGCGCGATGGATCTGATCGCGTGGCTTTGGACCGATTACCTGCGCGAGCCGAACAGCCGCGCTGGCGGCGCCGACATCTACTTCTC
Source organism: uncultured Bifidobacteriaceae bacterium (assembly GCA_964579765.1). Lineage (GTDB taxonomy): Bacteria > Acidobacteriota > Vicinamibacteria > Vicinamibacterales > CAVVIG01 > DATNBT01. The sequence goes on along the minus strand of CAZOIK010000230.1, from coordinate 2,442 downwards.
GTCGAAGGGGCACGACGCGCCGGCGCTGTACGCGCTGCTCATCGCACTCGAGAAGCTCGACTTCAATCTGCTGCACAAGCTGCGGCGGCTCGACGGGCTGCCCGGTCATCCCGACGTCGCCACGCCGTTCATCGCGACCAATACCGGGTCGCTCGGCATGGGCATCTCGAAGGCGTACGGCATGGCGCGCGCGAAGCGCTACATGGCTTCCGGGGGCCGGGGCGGACGCATCGTCGTCATGACGGGCGACGGCGAGCTGCAAGAGGGCCAGATCTGGGAGTCGCTGCAGCCCTGCGCGAACGAACGCCTCGCCGAGATCACGGTGGTCGTGGATCACAACAAGCTGCAGTCGGATTCGGCGGTATCCGCAGTCAGCCATCTCGGCGCCATCGAAGACAAGTTCCGGTCCTTCGGCTGGGAAGTCGCGCGCGCCGACGGTCACGATCTCGCCGCGGTCACACGCGTGTTCGCCGCCTTCGACGCGATCGCGGATCGACCGAAGGTGCTCATCGCCGACACGATCAAGGGACGCGGCGTGTCGTTCATGGAAGGCCTCGCGTGCGGCGACCAGACGTACCACTTCCACGCGGGCGCACCGAGCTTGAAGGACTATCTCGCCGCCGTCGATGAGATTACGTCGCGTGTGAACGCGAGGCTGTCGGCGCTGACGCAGGCGCCGCTGACGCTGAGCCGCGCGCCGCTGCCGGAGCGCATCGTCCCGAAGGCCCCGGAGAAGCTCGTCCTCGCGTACGGCGACGAGCTCCTGCGCATGGCGCGCACGCGACAAGAGATCGTCGTCATGGACGGCGATCTGCTGTCGGACTGCGGCATCGAGGCGTTCAAGGCCGAACTACCCGAGCGGTTCATCGAGTGCGGGATTGCCGAGCAGCACATGGTGTCGGCGGCCGGCGGGCTGGCGCTCGAAGGCATGCTGCCGGTCGTGCATTCGTTTGCGTGCTTCCTCTCGACGCGCGCGAACGAGCACATCTACAACAACGCGACCGAACGCCGGAAGGTCATCTACACGGCGACGCTCGCGGGCGCGATTCCCGGCGGTCCGGGCCACTCGCATCAATCCGTTCGCGACATCTCCGCGATCGGGTCGATTCCCGGGCTCACGGCCATCGAGCCCTGCTGCGAACGTGAAGCGCGCCTCGCGATTCGCTGGGCCGTCGAGACGAATCCCGCGAGCTCGTACCTGCGCTTCGTCAACGTCCCGCTCGATCTGCCGTATGCGCTGCCGCAGACCTACGCGCTCGAGGTTGGCCGGGGCGTGATGCTGCGGGGCGCCGCGGGGAGCGACGTCGCGATCGTCGGCTACGGTCCGGTGCTGATGACCAACGCCTGCTGGGCGGCCGACGATCTCGCTGCTGACGGTGTTCGAGCCACGGTCATCAACCTGCCCTGGCTCAACCGCATCGACGACGCGTGGACGCGAGAGGTGCTGGGTTCGTTTCCGCTCGTCGTCACGCTCGACAACCACTATCTCTCGCTCGGACAGGGCGAGATGGTCGCGGCCGCCATGGCGCGCAACGGCGTGCGTGCCGACGTCCGGTCCATCGGGCTCACCGATATTCCTGCGTGCGGCACGAACGCCGAAGTGCTCGCGCATCACGGTCTCGACCGCGCGTCGATCGCGCGCGCGGTCCTTTCATGTATCCGCACGAAGTCCTTCACTGGATAGACGACGCCGAGACGCCGTCGCTGGGCGGCGCTGCGCCGTTCGAGAAGCGCAGCCCGATCGACGATCGCGTGCTGGCGACGGTCGCGCGCGGATCGGCGGCCGACGTCGCGCGTGCGGTCGACGCCGCGGTGGCGGCGGCGGACGCGTGGGGGCGGCTGCCGGCCCCGAAGCGCGGCGAAGTGCTCGGCCGCGCCGCCGCGCTGCTCCGCGCACGGGAGCGCGAGTTCGGCGAGTACATCCAGGCCGAAACGGGCAAGCCCTGGAAGAATGCGGTCGCCGAAGTCGGATCGTCGGCCGATCTCGCGCTCTTCATGGAGAGCGAGGGCAGCCGCTCGTACGGCAAGACGATGCCGAGCCCGATTCCCAATCGCTCGGTGCGGACGGTGCGCGCGCCGATTGGCGTCTGCGGCGCGGTGATGCCCTTCAACAGCCCGCTCGCCGGCATCGCGTGGAAGGTGTTTCCGGCGCTCCTGTGCGGCAACGCCGTCGTCGCGAAATCGCACGAGCTGACGCCCTACACCGCGGTGGCGTTCGGAAAGCTGCTGCAGGAGGCCGGGCTGCCGCGCGGTCTCTATTCGGCCGTGCAGGGCTTCGGTCCCGACGTCGGCCTGCCGCTCGTCTGCGACGATCGCGTCGGCGTGGTCAGCTTCACCGGCTCGGCGAAGACGGGAAAGCTGATTCAGAAGGCCGTGAGCGAACGACGCGTGCTGGCGAAGGTCTGTCTCGAGCTCGGCGGCAAGAATCCGCTCGTGGTCTGC
>CAZOIK010000229.1:0-38899 GCA_964579765.1 uncultured Bifidobacteriaceae bacterium | reverse complement strand
TCGTACTGGTGAATCTGATCGTGCTGCTTGAGGTCGCCGATCGGCTGACGCTCAAGAACGACCTGGAGATCGCGCGCGAGATTCAGAAGGCGATGCTGCCGCCGGGCCGGTTCCGCGCGCCGGGCGCGGACGTCGCCGGCTTCAGCCGTCCCGCGAACACGGTCGGCGGCGACTTCTACGAGATCCTGCCGCTCAGCGACGGCCGGCTGGTCATGGCCGTCGGCGACGTCGCCGGCAAGGGCAGTCCGGCGTCGCTGCTGATGGCGCTCCTGCTCGCCATGATGCGCACGCTCACCGACGAGCATCTCGACGCCGCCGAGCTCATCGCGCGCCTGAACGTCCAGGTGTGCCGGCAGTCGCCCGGCAACCGCTTCATCACGCTGTTCTACTCCGTGCTCGATCTCGCGAGCGGCGAGCTCCGCTATGTGAACGCGGGCCATACCCCGCCCCTGCTCCTCCGCGCCAGGGGCGGCGTCGAGCACCTGGCGAGCGGCGGCGTCGCGCTCGGCATGTTCGAGGGCTCGGCCTTCGACACGGGTCGCGTCCTGCTGCAACCCGACGACCTGCTGGCGATTTACAGCGACGGGATCACCGAAGCCGAAAATCCGGCAGGGCAGCCGTTCGACGAAAGCGGTCTCGAGACCGTCCTCGCCGCCGAGCGCCGGAACAACGTCGCCGCGGCCTGCGCCGCCGTCGCCCGGGCGGTCGAGCGGTACACCGCCGACACGCGCGTGGCGGACGACCTGACGCTGCTCGTCCTCCGGCGCTCTGCCGTTCCGCAACCCGCCGGTGTCTAATAGTCAGAGTGCGATCCGTCAGTCTCGGGGTGATCGCCGTCCTGATGTGGCTCCTCGGCGCCGTGAACGCCGGCGCGCAGTCGTCTGCCCCTCCTGAAATCACGGCGCCGGACGACGTGCAGCAGCTGCTCGACGCCGTCGAACAGGTCGTGCTGCGCGGAGACGTCGTCGGCTACCTCGGTCTTGTCTCCGGCACCGCGAACCGCGCCCGCGCGACGGACTTCGCGCGCAACGAAATCCAGAGCGGCGCGACGCGCGCCGTCGTGAAGGAACGCGAACGGCTGGCGTTCGGCAGCGCCGTCGAGCCGACGGGCTATCGCGTGCTCGCGGACGTCTTCACCGAGTACGGCCGGCGCGGACGCGTGGCCACGTGGCAGATCGACCTGCAGCGGCGCCGCGGCGGCCTGGAGATCTTCGACCAGAAGCGCCTGACGACCGTCGAACGGCTCTACCGCCTCTCGCTCGATCCGGACAAGCAGTTCACCGCCCGCAATCTGTCCATTCAGGCCGAGGACTTCGAGCTCGCGCTTTCCGAGGGCAGCATCTTCGTCTCGTCGGTCGATGCCGGCGTCACGGGCCTGGTCCTCCTCGGTCGCGGAGAAATGCATTTCCACCCGAAGCCCGACACCGAGAAGACGCAGGTGCGGATCTTCTGCGGCAGCGAGACGCTCGACACGCCGTTCACGTCTGCGTTCGTCCGGCTCGATCCGGACGACGTCGAGCGCGTCGTGGACGCGTCCCGGCTGACCGCCGTCAACGTTGACCCGCGCGAGTTCAAGCACGCGTCGGAGCTCTTCGACCAGGACGCCGGCAAGTCGTATCGTCTGAGCCTCGGCGATCTGAGCGCCGAACCGTGGTCGCTGCTGCCCGGCTCGACCAACGTCGCGGCAGAGGTGCACACGCGCCGCTACGGCGTCCTGACGTACGCGCGATCGTCGGCTGAACCCGAGGACATCACGCTGTTCGATCGCGCACGGCATCGCAACATCGCGCTCTATTCGTCGGAAGAGACGGTCGCGCGCCGCGGGCGCTTCTACAACGAAGACGACGTCCGCGACTACGACGTCGTCCACTACGACCTCGACATCGCGCTGTCGCCCGGCCGGCAGTGGATCGACGGCGTCGAGACGCTCACGGTGCGCGCCAAGGCGCCGACCCTGACCACGATCTCGCTCCGGCTGTCCGACGCGCTGACCGTGCGCTCGATCACGAGCGATCGGTTTGGCCGCCTGTTCGGCTTCCGCGTCAGCGATCAGAACGCGCTCGTCGTCAACCTGCCCGAGCCGCTCGAGATGGACGCCGCGCTGAAGCTGACGGTGGTGTACGGCGGGCGCGTGGAGCCGCAGAAGCCCGACGGCAACGAGACCGCGGCCGTCGCGCAGGATCAGACCGTGCCGGACGTGGTGCCGGAGTTCACCGCCGAGCCGAGCTTCCTCTACAGCACACGCGCCGCCTGGTACGTCCAGGCGACCACGACCGACTACGCGACCGCCGTCATCAAGATCAGCGTGCCCGCCGAGTACGACTGCGTCGCCAGCGGCGTGCTCGACGAGGGGTGGCCGCGCCTCGCTGGCAGGAAGGAAGACCGGTCGGAGCGCAAGATCTACTCCTTCACCGCCGCGCAGCCGCTTCGCTATCTGGCGTTTGTCGTGAGCAAGCTGACACACGTCGAGACGCGGAGGCTCGACTTCCCGTCGCTGGACAAAACGCTGACGCTGTCAGTCGAGGCCAACCCGCGGCAGGTCGGACGCGCGCGATCGCTCGCGTCACACGCGGCCGACATCGTCAACTTTTACGCGTCGCTTGTCGGCGACGTCCCTTATCCGACGTTCACGGTCGCCGCGATCGAGAGCGATCTGCCGGGTGGCCACAGCCCCGCCTATTTCGCGGAACTGCTGCAGCCGCTGCCGATGACCGTCGTCACGTGGCGCAACGACCCGGCCGCGTTCGACCGGTACCCCGACTTCTTTCTCGCGCACGAGCTCGCGCATCAGTGGTTCGGCCAGGCCGTCGGCTGGGGCAACTACCACGAGCAGTGGCTGAGCGAAGCGTTCGCGCAGTACTTGGCGGCGCTCTACGCGCAGCACCAGCACGGCGACGGCGTCTTCGGCGGCGTGCTGCGGCAGATGCGCCGGTGGGCCATGAACGAATCCGACCAGGGCCCTGTGTATCTCGGGTACCGGCTCGGCCACGTCAAGAACGACGGACGCGTCTTCCGCGCGCTCGTCTACAACAAGGGCGCCGCCGTCCTGCACATGCTGCGGCGGCTGATCGGCGACGAGGCCTTCTTCAACGGCATCCGCCGGTTCTACGCGCAGGCCAGGTTCAGGAAGGTCGGCACGGATGAACTGAAACGGGCGTTCGAACGGGAAGCCGGGCGGTCGCTCGACCGGTTCTTCGATCAGTGGATCTACGGCTCGACGCTGCCCCGCCTGCGCGTGAGCTATCGCGTGGAGGGCCGCGAACTCGCCGTGCACGTGGAGCAGCTCGGCGACGTCTTCGACGTGCCCCTCACCTTCACCGTCGAGTACGCGGATCGCTCGAAGACGACGCTCGTCGTCGCCGTCGAGCAGCGCACCGTGGATCGGCGGTTTCCGCTCAGCGCGTCCATCCGGAACGTGGACATTAATAAGGATGACGGGGTCCTCGCCGACATCAGCCAGTAGTCAGCCTGTCCTTGATATGATCGAGGGTCAATGGACACTGTAACGCTGACGATAGACGGCCACGAGATCGTCGTGGAAAAGGGCAAGACCGTGCTCCAGGCGGCCATCGAGCACGGCATCTCGGTGCCGTACTACTGCTATCACCCCGGCATCGGCATCGACGGCTCGTGCCGCGTCTGCATCGTGAAGATCGAGAAGATGCCGAAGCTGCAGACGTCGTGCTCGACCCTCTGCACCGACGGCATGGTCGTCTCCACGCGGACGCCCGAGGTCGTGCAGGCGCGCGCCGGCGTGTTCGAGTTTCTGCTCGTGAACCACCCGCTCGACTGCCCCGTGTGCGACAAGGGCGGCGAGTGCCCGCTGCAGGACTTCTCGTACAGCTTCGGTCCGGCGCAGAGCCGGACGGATTTTCCGCGCCGCGTCTTCGACGGCGAAGGCGTCAAGGGCGACGTCGATTTCGGTCCGACGCTGATGCTCAACCGCCAGCGCTGCATCCTCTGCACGCGCTGCGTGCGCTTCATGCGCGAGGTGGACGGCGACGCCCAGATCAACATCATCGACCGCGGGTACGGCAGCGAGATCGCGACGTTCCAGGAAGAAGGCGTCCATTCGCTCATCTCGGGCAACCTGATGGACGTCTGCCCCGTCGGCGCCATCACCACGCGCGACTACCGCTTCAAGTCGCGCCCCTGGGACAACCCGCAGGCCGTTGACACCATCTGCACGCGCTGCGAAAAGGGCTGCAACACGACCGCCTGGCTGAAGGGCAAGCCCGAATGGGCGAAGGGATCGCGGCTGATCCGGTTTACGCCGAGGTTCGCGCCCGAGGTCAACGGCTACTGGATGTGCGACATCGGCCGCTTCGACTACCACTGGATCGAAAGCGAGCATCGCCTGCGCACGCCGCTCGTCAAGGACGCGCACGGCGTCCTGCAGCACGCGTCGTGGAACGACGCGCAGCGCAGCGTGGTCGAAAAGCTGTCCGCCGCCGGCAGGTCGAACGCCGACGGCGTTCGGTTTCTGCTCTCGGCGCACGCGTCGCACGAAGAGCTGTTTCTCTTCCGCCGTCTCGCCGAAGAGCTCATCGGCCACGCCAAGGGCCTCACGGCCGCATGGACCTCGTCGCGCAAGCCGCAGCCGGCCGACACGAAGTTCGTCGTGCCGGAAGCCGACGCGCCCAACGTCGCCGGCGTCCGCGCATTCGGCGTCGGCGAAGACGTCGCGGGCCTGCGAGCCGCCGTCGAGGCCGGCCGGGTGTCGGCGCTGTACGTGTTCGACCCCGGCCCTGCCACGCTCGGCGACGTCGAGTGGATCGTCAGTTCCCGGGCCAAAGGCACGTTGCCGCTTCTGATCGTTCAGGGCGTCGTCCTGACGCCGCTGGCCGAAGCCGCCGACATCGTCCTGCCGGGCGCATCGTCTTCCGAGAAAGAGACGTCTTATGCGAATGACAAGGGTCGGCTGCAGGCCGCGTCGCGCGCGCTGCCGCTCGTCGGCGACTCGAAGGAAGACTGGCAGATTCTGGTGAACCTTGCCCGCGCGCTCGGCGTCACCCTGCCGTACGCGGACGCCGCGTCGGTGCGCGCCGACATCGCCGCGCGGTTCGCCGGCACGGCGGCGGTGGCCGGCATCGACGCGCTGACGTTCGGCCAGCCGCTCGAGGGCCGGCACTGGCTGGAGGCGAGCAATCCGTCCGAGCGATGGAAGTGGGATTTCATGTTCCAGGATCTGCCTCCGGTGAAGGGCGCCGTCGAGCCTTCGTCGCTGCCGCCGCCGCCGATGGCGGTCATTCCGCTCAAAGAAGTGAAGTGATTCGAGTTCGACGCGTACTGCTCCTCTGCGCCCTCAGCCTCCTCTGCGGTGGCGCGCTCCTTCACGCGCAGCTGCACGGCGTCAAGGCCGATGTCGCTCCCCTCCTCGGCGCCGACGGCGTCCATCCGGGCGACACGATTCGGGCGGCGCTCACGGTCACGCTGCCCGAGGGCTTCCACGTCCAGTCCAACAAGCCGCGCGATCCGTCGCTCATCGCCACAGAGCTGACGATGGACGCGCCCGCTGGCGTGAGCGTCAAGGAAGTCGTCTTTCCGCCGGCGGTCGATCTCAAACAGGCGGGCGCCGATCAGCCGCTGGCCGTCTTCGAACGCGAGTTCGCCGTCGGAGTGCAGCTCGCCGTCGCGTCCACGATCACGCCGGGCATGATCGACGTGCCGGCGAAACTGCACTATCAGGCCTGCAACGACACGACCTGCTTCGCGCCGACGAACGCGACGGCACACTGGACCGTGAACGTCGTCGCGGCCGGGACGGCCGTACATCCGACGCACGGCGACGTGATCGATCGCATCTCCTTCGGCCACGGCGAAGCCGCCGTCGTCGCGCCGCCGAACCCCGCGACCCCCCAGAACCCCACGAACCCGTCGAACCTCTCGAACCTCGATCGCTTTTCCGTGGCCGGCACGACCGGTGGGTATCAGGGCAGCGGCGACTTCCTGAAGTTCGTGCACGACGCCGAGAACGGTGTGAGCGCGCGCGGGATGTTCGAAGGCCGCGGGCCGCTCGCGATCCTGCTGCTCGTGTTCGTCGGCGGCCTCGCGCTCAACCTCACGCCGTGCGTCCTGCCCATGATCCCGATCAACCTGGCGATCATCGGCGCCGGCACGCAGGCCGGATCGCGCGGTCGCGGCTTCCTGCTCGGCGGCGTGTACGGCGCCGCCATGGCGGTGGTCTATGGCGTGCTCGGCCTGATCGTGATCCTCACAGCCGGCACATTCGGCACGATCAACGCGTCGCCCTGGTTCAACCTCGGCATCGCCGTGCTGTTCGTCGCGCTCGGCCTCGCGATGTTCGACGTGATCACGATTGACTTCTCCCGCTTCTCGAACGGCGTCCGCGTCGGGGAACACAACCGGGGCACCTTCGTCGTCGCCTTCGTGATGGGCGCGATTGCCGCGCTGCTCGCCGGCGCGTGCGTGGCGCCGGTCGTCATCCAGGTTGTCCTGTTCTCGAGCAATCTCTACGCGAAAGGCACCGCAATCGCGCTGGCGCTGCCCTTCGTGCTCGGCGTCGGCATGGCGGTGCCGTGGCCCGTGGCCGGTGCCGGCATGGCCGCGCTGCCGAAGCCCGGCGCGTGGATGGTGCGGGTCAAGCAGGTCTTCGGCGTCCTCATTCTCGCGACGGCTGCCTACTACGGCTACGAAGCGTACGGTCTCTTCGCCGATCGCTTCGTCGATCCCTCCGCCGTGACGTCGAGCGTGGACGAACAAGTGAAGGCCGGCTGGCATCGCACGCTGGACGAAGGCCTCGCAACCGCCGAGCGCGAACACAAGCCCGTGCTCATCGACATGTGGGCCACCTGGTGCAAGAACTGCCTGACGATGGACCAGACGACGTTGAAGGATCCCGCCGTGGTTCAGGCGCTCGACGGGTACGTGAAGATCAAATTCCAGGCAGAGAACCCTGACGAGCAACCTGCCAGATCCGTCATGCAGCGATTCGACGCAGTCGGCCTGCCCGCGTACGTGATACTCCGTCCAAAATCGTGATACCCTGTGCACGTTTGAGCGCATCCCCCTTCCCTATCAGATGCGATCACGTGCACTCCGCATAATCCTCGCCGTCGTCGCACTGGCTGCGTGCGCCGGCGCAGCCGTCTTCATCGACGTCTCCGAACAGCACGTTGCTGCCTCCCGCACCGCCGGGCGTGCATTCGACGCGGTCGTGCGCGACGCGACCAACAGCGTCGCGGAGTTCAGCGGCGACGGCGTCGCGAAGTCGATCGGCGTCTTGCGGTCGATGGCGACGACTGACGCGGCGCGCGCGGCGCTCGATCGCGCGTCGGCCACGGCCGCCAACTTCACGGAGATCGCGCCCGTGCTCGATCAGCTGAACACGGCGCGCGAGTCTGAACAGCAGGCGGCCGACGCTACCGAGTCCGCGCAGCGCAAGCTCGAAGCCATCGTGCTCGCCGGCGCGGCGGCGCTCGGTCTGGCTGTCGTCGCCATGCTCGCCGTCGCCGGGCCCGCATCCGAGTCGGCGAACGCGACGGCCGTGCCCTCCGTGGGTGTGACGCCGGAATCCACGACCGCGCCGGAGCCCGGCGACGGGCTGCGACTACGGCAACAGCCGGAGGCCGCCGGCGGCTACGTCACATCCCGGCCCGCAGGACCCGTTCTGCGCGCGGCGTCGCAGCTGTGCACGGATCTCGGGCGGGTCAGCGACGCGGAAGAGCTCAAAGCGCTCGTCGCCAAAGCGGCGGAGTTGATGGATGCGAGCGGGTTGATCGTCTGGACGGCGGCGACAGCCGACGGCCAGCTCGTGCCGGCCCTCTCGCACGGCTATCCCGCCGAGCTGCTCGCACGGCTCCCGCCTCTGGCGCGGACGGCTGAGAACGCGGCGGCCAAGGCGTACCGCACGGGCCAGCTGCAGATCGTGCTCGCGACGCCCGGATCGAAGAACGGCGCGGTCGTCGCGCCGGTGCTCACGTCGCGCGGCTGCGTCGGCGTCGTCTCGGCCGAAATCCGCGGAGGCGGCGAAACCGCCGAAAGCGTCCAGGCCCTCGCCGAAATCTTCGCGGCCCAGCTCGGCGCCGTCCTGCACTCGACGCCCGCGGCTCACGAACAGCGAGCCACGGGGACCTGAAAGGAAATCTGAGAATCTGACTTGGCGATTCAACTCGTGATCCGTAACGCCACGACGGTCATGTCGTCTTTGGCGGGCGTCTCTCCGCGGAAGTCGGTCACCGCGGCGAACACGGCCTCGACAATCGCGCGTGCGGGCAGCGTCGAGACTTCGAGCACGACCTGCGACAGTCGTTCGACGCCGAACTCACGTCCGCGATGGTCGGTCGTCTCGAACACGCCGTCCGTGCAGAACACGTAGACGTCGCCGACGACCAGCTCGAACGACACCTCGTCGTACGTCGATCCGGCGAACGAGCCGAGCGGCACACCGGGCAGGACCACCTGCGCGGCCTTCCCGCCCGAACAGCGGACGGGATATGGCAGCCCGGAATTGGCGAGCGTCACCATGCGGCGTTTGAGATCGAAGAGCGCGTAACAGAGCGTGCAGTAGTACTGCTCGAGCTGGCGCTCGTGCAGGATCGTGTTCATCGACGCGAGCACGCCGGCCGGGCTCGATCGATCCGACGTGTAGCGCCGGCGGAACGTCCGCGATCGCACCAGCTCGCCCGCGAACGCGCTGTAGAGCGCGGCCGGGACGCCCTTGCCGGACACGTCGCCGACCGCGATGACGAGGCTCTGCGGCTCGGGCGTCAGAAAGTCGTAGAGATCGCCTCCGAGCTCGTACGCCGGCTCGAACCGCGCGGCGACGTCCACGCCCTTGAAGCGCTTCGGCAGGTCTGTCGGCAGGAGCGCCGCCTGCACGCGTTGCGCGAACCGGATTTCCTTCTCGAGCCGCACCTCGTTCGCGCGAATCGTCTCGTACAGCCGCGCGTTCTCGATCGCCACGGCCGCCTGGCTCGCGAAGAGCGTCATGATTTCGACGTCGCTCTTCTTGAACGCGTCGAGCTCCGGGCTCTCCAGGTCGAAGACGCCGATGCACCGGTCCTGCACCATCAGCGGCAGCACCAGCTCCGAGCGGATGTCCTCGACGACCGGGATGTAGCGCGGATCTTTCGAGACGTCCGAGACGAGCACGGGTTCCTTGTGCAGCGCCGCGTAGCCGACGAGGCCGTCGCCGAGCTTCACGCGCGTCGGCACGTTCCGATCGCCGTAGCGCACGGCGGTCTTCATCTCGAGCTCCTGCGTCTCTTCGTTCAGCAGCAGAATGCCGAACGTGCGGTAATCCACCACCCGGCGCGTGATGCTCGCCAGCCGCGTGAGCAGCTCGTCGAGGTTGAGAATCGACCCGAACTCGCGGCCGACCTGCGCGAGCGTCTCGAGTGTCGCCGCGTACTCGCGCTCGTGCTCGATCAGCCGCGCGTTCTCGATGGCGACGGCGACGTTGGCGCCGAACTGGCGCAGCACCGCTTCGTCCACCAGCGTGAACTGGCCGGCCGTGTCGCTCAGCAGGTTCAACGCGCCGATCACGCGGCCCTTCCGTCGCAGCGGCACGACCAGCTCGGCCTTGACGCCCGGCACGGCCTCGACGTACCGGGGATCGGCGTGCACGTCGTTGACCAGCAGCGGCAGGCCGTCGGCGACCGCCGCGCCGACGAGCGCCTCGCCGACCTTGATGCGCAGCGTGCGCGCGACGTCGGCCGGGTAGCCGACGGAGTACGCGACCGTCAGCTCGTTCTTCTTCGGATCCAGGAGATAGACCGCGAACGCCTTGAACTTGGTGATTCTCGCGATGAGCTCGGGAATCTTCTGCAGCAGCTCCTCGAGATCGAGCACCGACGTCACTTCGCGCCCGAGCGCGAAGAGCGCCGTCAGCGCTTCGAGCGCGCCCGCGCGAACGTCGGGTTCAGGTGCCGCGGCAGGGTCGGTCACAACGAGGAGAGCGTCCGATGCCAGTATAATCGGTTGCTCACATGGACCTGACGCTGCCGCTCGACCACACGGTCATCGGGCGCATCCTGCTCCACCGCTATCCGTTCTTACTCGTTGACCGCGTCACCGAGCTCGAAATCGACAAGCGCATCGTCGGCGTCAAGAACGTCTCGCGCAACGATCACTATCTGTCGCACGACGCGGGAGGCGGGCCCGTGTTCCCGTACACGCTGCTGACGGAAGCGATTGCGCAGGTCGGCGCCATCCTCATTCTGGCCAAGCCCGAAAACCGTCAGCGGATTCCGCTGCTCGCCGGGATCAAGCGGTTCCGCTTCCGGCGGGCGGTGCGCCCGGGCGAAGTCATCGAGATGGAAGCCAACGTCGTGCGGCTTGGGAGCCGCATGGGCGTGCTCGAAGGCGTGGCGCGCGTGGACGGCGTCGTCGTCGCCGACGGGACGATGACCTGCGCGCTGGGCCCGGCGCAGGCCGCGTCGTAGCCGCCTAGCCGATCGCCGCCTCGGCCGACAACCGCACGCAGTTGCGACCCTGTTCCTTCGCCCGATAGAGCGCCGCATCCGCGCGGCCGACGATCGCCTCGGTGTCGATTTCGGCCGGCATCGCCGTCGTCACGCCGAAGCTGGCCGTGATGCCGAGCGTCTCGTCCTTCCAGTGGATCGGCAGGTCCGCAAGCTCGCGGCGCAGCGAGTCGGCGACGCGCTTGGCGCCTTCGAGAGGCGTCTCAGGGAGCAGCACGAGGAATTCCTCCCCGCCGTACCGGCACTTGAAGTCGCTGCCGCGCAGCACGTCGCGCATTCGCGCGCCGACGGCGGCCAGGACGGCGTCGCCGCAGAGGTGACCGTATCGATCGTTGACTTCCTTGAAGTGATCGAGGTCGAACATGATGATCGACAGCGGCAGCTGCGACCGGCGCGCGCGGCGCAGCTCGACGTCGAGCACCTCGAGCGCGTGCGTCCGGTTGAAGCAGCCCGTCAGCCCGTCGCGCAGGCTGTGCTCGCGCAGCTCCTGGAACAGCTGCGCGTTTCGCAGCGCGATGCCGAGGAGCGCGGCCGTCGCCGCGAGCGCGCGCCACCGCCCTTCCGAGAACGGCCCGGCCGTGTCGGGCAGCCCGAGGACGCCGACCGTCTGGCCGCCTGCGTTCAGCGGAATGCAGACGTGCCCCTCGAGCGACACCGGATCGGCGGCCGCCCGGACGTCCGACTCGAGCGCGCGCGTCGCCAGCTCCTCGCGGCGCGCCTCGATCTCGCGCCGATTCTCGCGGGCGGTCCCCGACAGCGCCTGCCAGTGTCGCTCGCTCCGAATCATCACCCACGCGTCTTCTGTTCCGGCGAGCTTCGGCAGATGCTGCGCAACGACGTCGCGTATCGCATCGACGTCGAGCGAGCGCGCGAGCGCCTGGCCGAAGGTGACCAGCCGCTCCATCTCCTGGGCGCGCGCTTCGGCCGCGAGGGCGCCCGCCTCGGCGGCGGCGGCCTGGGCCCGCGCTTCCTGCCGCTTCCCCTGCTGGTGAAACAGGAAGACGACGATCAGGATGAGCAGCGCCGGAATGAGCCCGAGTCCCGACGCGCGTTCGACGTCGCGCGCGAAGTCGATGAGGATCAACTCCTGCCGCGCGAAGACGACGATCAGCGCCACCGCGAGACCGGCAACCAGCAGCCGATCCTGCGGGCGTATCAGGTTCATCTGCGGGGGACTCTAGCATGGGAGTTGGGGATTGGGATTTGGGATTTTGGATCGAGCTCCGCGTGTTCACCGAGCGCGACTGTCTCGCCCACACGTACCCAGCAAGCCGATGCCGGCTCCCCTCGGCGATATTGGAGGGAATCGAGAGGCTCGCGTTTCGCATCTGGCTCTTGAGCAGTCCCCAGTCTCCAGTCTCCAGTCTCCAGTCCCCAGTCCCTAGTCCCACCGTCTGTATAATCGCAACACTGTGGAACGTCGCGGACCGGCCTTCGCCCGGCTCTTCGAAGCCGTGCACGAAGGCGTCTACATCGGCACGATCGGGCCGGCGTCCACGACCACGATCGCCGCCAACCCGCATCTCAAGTTGATCCTCGGCTACGGCAGCGAGACGGCCGAAGCCGACGTACGGCCGTTCGACGTCAGCCGCTTCGTCGATCCGCAGGCGCGGACCGCGCTCATCACGCGCCTCGCGACCGACGGCGCGGTCAGCGATCATCTGCTGCGCCTGCGCCGCGCCGACAGCAGCGCCGTCTGGATTGAGCTCACGGCGCGCGCCGACGCGCCCGATGCCGGCGGCGATCTGCGCGTCGAGGCGCTGATGCGCGATGTCAGCGAACGCAAGAAGCTCGACGACGAAACGCGCGATCTCTATCACCAGCTGCTGCAAGCCGAGAAGATGGCCGCGCTCGGCCAGACGATTTCAGGCGTCGCGCACGAGCTGAACAACCCGCTCGCGACGATCCTGAACTGGGCCGAGCGCCTGTCGCAGAAGCCGACCGAGGACGACGCCGTGCGCCGCGGCCTCGAGACGATTCTCAGCGAGGCCGAGCGTGCCGCCCGGATTGTGAGGAATCTCCTCACGTTCGCGCGCAAACGCCAGACGACGCGGGCGATGGTGGACGTCAACCACGTCGTCCGCGAGACGCTGGCGCTGCGCTCGTACGATCAGCGCGTCTCGAACATCAGCGTCATCGACGCTTTGGCGACCGGGCTGCCGCAGGTCTTCGCCGACGGCTATCAGGTGCAGCAGGTGCTGCTCAACCTGATCATCAACGCGGAGCAGGCCATGCTCTCCGCGCACGGCCACGGCGTGCTCGTCGTCCGCTCGTGGCACGAACTCGAACGCGAGTCCGTCGTCCTCGAAATCAACGACGACGGCCCCGGGATTCCCGAGGACGTCCAGCCGAAGATCTTCGACCCGTTTTTCACGACGAAGGAAGTCGGAAAGGGCACGGGGCTCGGGCTCACCGTGGCGTATGCGATTGTGCAGGAGCACGGCGGGCGGATCCGCCTCGAGTCGAGGCCGCATCGCGGCGCGTCGTTTTTCGTCGAGCTGCCGGTCACCGGGAAGCTGGCCGCCGCGGTCGCGCCGCGCAAGCCGCCCGCGGCGCGCGCGATCGCCGGCGCGTCCGTCCTGCTCGTCGAGGACGAGTCGGCGCTGGCGACGGCGGTCATGGACGCGCTCGTAGACGAAGGCTACCTCGCCGACTGGGCGCCGGACGGCGATCAGGCGCTCGCGCGTGTGACGCAGAAGCCGTACGACCTGGTGATTTGCGATCTGAAGATGCCGAAGCGCGACGGGATGGCGTTCTACAAGGCGCTCGCCGAAGCCGTGCCGACGCTCTCGAAGCACGTCATCTTCGTGACGGGCGACGTGGCGGGCACCAACGCCGAGGCGTTCTTGAACGAGAGCGGCTGCCGCTGGCTCGCCAAGCCGTTCAGGCTTGGCGATCTCCTGCGCGCGGTGAGAGAGGAGCTGTCGTAGTACGGGCTACCGCGCCGCGGCGACGGCCTGGCGCTGCCGCGTCACCTTCAACGTCGCGCGCGCCATCACCTTCTTGCCCGGCTTGTACGCCAGCACGACCGAGGACGAGGGCGTGTCGGCCTTCGCCATCGCCGCTTTCTTGGCGGAGAATTCGGCGAACGCCTTTCGCATCTCGGCGACCTGCTGCGGCCCCATCTCGCCGAGCGCCGTCCGCAGGCGGCGAATCGCGCGCGCGTGCAGCTGCGAGACGCGCGACTCGTTCACGCCGATCTCCGCGCCAATCTGCTTCATCGTCACTTCGCCGTAATAGTAGAGGCCGATCACCTTGCGCTCGCGCCACGGCAGCGACTGAATGGCGGCGCGGACGCGGTCCCGCGTTTCGACGCGCTCGTACGCGGAGTCGGGCGATTCCGGCTCGGAGGGGACCAGCGCCGGCGGGAGCGACGATTCGTCGAGGTGCTCGCCTGTCGCGAGCGGCGACGTCGATTCGATGGTGTTGATGCGCACGATCGTGCGGCTCAGCCGCTTTTCGTCGGAGCCGACGCGCGCGGCCAGGTCGGCCATCGACGGCTCGTGCCCGAGCTCGCGGCGCAGCGCTTCCCTCGCGGCGTCGAGCTCGCGGCGCTGCCGGCGCACGCCGCGCGGCCACGCGTCGCGCCGCAGCGCGTCGATCATGGCGCCCCGGACGCGCCGTTCCGCGAACGTCTCGAACTTGATGCCCCGCTCGGCGTCGAATCGGTGCGCCGCGTCAATCAGGCCGAGCACGCCGTCCTGGACGAGATCGCCGATGTCGATCGAGTTCGGCATCGACGCGGCCATGCGGCGCGCGAGCGCCTCGACGAACGGCAGGCCGGCGACGATCCGACGATTCTGGCTGGCGGCAAGAGGCTGAACACGCATCAGAAGGCTCCCCTCAGTTGTTCCGATGGCTGCGCGGTATCGCAATTGGGGTACCAGCTCAGCGTCACGTGTCCAGTTTCCTGACGGATTTCGTACTAGGAATGCAGTAAGGCCTTTTGTTTCAGACAGTTATTTTGATGTCTTAATCCGGAACTGAGCCCACGGAACTAGGGTCAAAACCCGCATGAATCGTCAATTTGTTGACGATTTCACGTTGATGCTCGTCAACGAATTGACGCGGTACTTACAGTTCTGAGGGCTATGTACGACTATTCGACGGTGGGTTCTTGCGTGGCGTGGCGGCGGATTTCCTTGACGGTCCCCATCGCCTCGAGCGCGCTGGCGACGACTTGCGCGGCGCGCGCGCGATGCGTGTCGTTTGGCGCCTTGGCTTCGAGCAGCTCGGCATGCGCGAGGATGATCCCGAGCTGGTTGTTGAGGCGATGAAAGAGCAGGCGCAGTTCGGGCGACTCGTTCATCGACCCTCTCGCGATCAGTTCCTCGACGCTGACGCCGCCCGGCATGCTCAGGCCTGGTTGCGCCCTTCAGCCTGCCACACGGACTGCACAGCAGGACGATCGCTGTGGTGCGGGTCGCGCCAGAGCGTATCGACGAAGATGCGCACCGAGCCGCCGGCCGTGCGGACGTACTCGATCTTGCCGCTCGAGAGCCAGTTGTAGATCGTACGCCGGCTCACGCCAACCAACTCGCAGGCCTTCATGATCGAAATCGTTTTGCGTTCCACTTGGCACTCGCCTCCCGGAAGTGTGTATCGGTAGTACGGCAATCGGGGATTAGGGAAGATTCGCCCCGAGATTACAAATCTTGCCTGGACCTCACGGTCGAGCCATGTCAAAATCTTGGCGGCCTGCTAAATGCCTGACCAGACACGACATCTTCTGCTCGTAGAAGACGAGCCTGCACTGCGGGAAGCCGTCGCAGAACAACTGGCCGATCGCGGCTACCACGTCGAGCAGGCCGACTCGGGCGAATCGGCCATGGCCAGGCTCGCCGATTTCGCGTTCGACGTCATCATCACCGACCTGCGGCTGCCCGGCATCGACGGCTCGGCGGTCGTCGAAGCCGCCGTCGAACGCTATCCCGACATCATCGCCATCGTCATCACGGGCTACGGCACCGTCAAGGACGCCGTGGACGCGATCCGTCGCGGCGCGCGCGACTTCGTCAGCAAGCCGTTTCAGATCGACGAGCTGCTGCACGTCCTCGACTCGGCGCTCGAGCAGCGCCGGCTGCGATCGGAGAACGCGTACCTCCGCGCGCAGCTCGAAGAGCGTTATCGGTTCGAACAGGGGATTGTCGGCCGGAGCGGCGCGATGAAGCGCCTGTTCCAGCTGCTCGAAACCGTCGCGGCGACCAGCAGCACGATTCTCGTCACCGGAGAAACCGGCAGCGGGAAAGAAGTCGTCGCCCGCGCGATCCACCAGCACAGCCCGCGCCGGATGCACCGCTTCGTCGCGCTCAACTGCAGCGCGATCCCGGAAACGCTGCTCGAAGCCGAGCTCTTCGGCCACGTTCGCGGCGCCTTCACCGGCGCCGTCGGCAACCGGCAGGGCCGGCTGGAGCAGGCGCACCGCGGCACGCTTTTTCTCGACGAGGTCGGGACCATGAGCGGCGCGCTGCAGATGAAGCTGTTGCGCGTGCTGCAGGAGCGCGAGTTCGAGCGCATCGGCGATTCGCACACGACCAAGGTGGACGTCCGCGTGATCGCCGCGACCAACAGCGATCTCCGCAGGATGGTGTCGGACGGCGTGTTTCGCGAAGATCTCTACTATCGGTTGAACGTCATCCCGGTCGAGATTCCGCCGTTGCGCGAGCGCAAGGAAGACATCCCGCTGCTCGTCCAGCATTTTCTCGACAAGTTCCGCGCCGAGGCGCCCGGGGGCGCCACGCGTCCGCCGATGACCGTGTCGCAGCAGGCGATGCGGCACCTGATGTCCTATCCGTGGCCGGGCAACGTCCGGCAGCTCGAGAACGCCGTCGAGCGCGCGGTCGCGTTCGGCGCCAGCCGCTCGCAGATCGATCTTGCCGATCTGCCGCCCGAAATCCAGCAGTCGCCGGAAGGCGCGGCGCCGGCGGCGATCACGCTGCCCGACGACGGCCTGGATCTGGAGGAGTACGTCGCCCGCGTCGAGCGCGAGCTGATTCAGCTGTCGCTCGAACGCACCGGCGGCAACAAAGGCAAGGCCGCCAGGCTGCTCAATCTCAAACGAACGACGCTCGTCGAAAAGCTGAAGCGATTGGAGCGACCCTAGTGCCACCCCGCTACGCGTTCTGGACGATTCTGATCGATCAGCAGCCGACGGCGTTTCGCGCCCGCGAGCAGGCGGAGCTGCTGCCGACGCTCGCGCAGCTCCGTCGCACCAACAGCGACGTCGTCATGAAGTGGTTCGCGCGCGGGCGGCTGTGGGAGTCGCCCGAGCAGGAACGCGAGGCGCAGCACCAGCGGCGTGAGCGCGGGCGCGGCGGCCACGTCGCGGCGGCCGCGGGCCGCGAGAAGCGCGGACGCGACTGGAGGCCGGGCGGCCAGCACAAAGATCCGCGCGCGCGGTTTCAGAAGCGCCGCGGCCCGAAAGGGCCTGGGCGGGGCGGCCCCAAACGCGGGCCCCGCCGGTGATCTCCCACGTCGTCCTGTTCAAGCCGAGAGCCGATCTGTCGCTGGCGGATCGCGAGGCGCTCGTCGCCGCGTTCGAGCGTGCGACGCGCGAAATTCAGGAGGTCCGCGGATTTCGCGTCGGGCGCCGCGTCACGCACGGCGCCGGCTACGAACAGCGCGCGCCGGACATTGCCGACGTGCTCGTCGTGATCGACTTCGACAATCTCGACGCCTTGCAGGCATACCTCCGGCATCCCGCGCACGTCGATCTTGGCGTGCGCTTCGCTCAGACGTTTAGTTCGGGGATGGTGTACGACTTCGAGCTCGGCCTGCTGTAGTGCAGGCCTTCAGGGCGGAGCTTCAGGTCCGCCGGAGGGACCTCAGCTGGAGGCCGCGCTGCGGCCGAGAATCCGCATCACGCGGTTGAACACGCCGGGCTTCTCTTCAGGAACGGCGCCGTCAATCTGGACCAGGATGTCGAGGCATTCAGCCAGCGACTCGACGACGCCGATGCCGAGGCGGCGCGCGGCGGTCGGCAGGCCCTGCTGCTTCTCGCGCCACACCAGCACGGCGCGCGCCTTCGAGTCGGTGACGACGTCGAGGCAGTTCTCCGGGCGATCGTCAACGACGATGTCGAGTCCGAGCGCCTGCGCGATGCGTCCGCGCGAGCCCTGGACGACGAACACGCTCGGCAGCGGAAAGCCCTTCTCGACGATCCATTTCTGACTCTGGAGCTGTGCCGTGGCGCCCGCGGTCGATGGGCGCTTGGTCAGAAAGATGATTTCCCATCGGCGTTCGGACGCAATCGCCGCGAGCTGCGCGAGCGCGCCCGGCTCGAGTTCCTCGAGGCTCTCCCAGAAGTTTTCGATCGTCTCCACGTGCCGCCAGAGCTTCGTCGTCTGGCGCGTGGTCATCTTGATCCGGAGGATCGGCGGCGTGTTGTCGGCGACGGTCGGTGAGGCCGAGTCGGTCTCGACGGCGCTTTCCGGAACCGTCGTCGAGTCGCCAGGAGAGGCCTCCTTCGCGCGTTCCTGGAGGCGTTCGATCATGGCCTCGCCGAACAGATCGCGCGCGTGGCGAACGAGCGCGGTTTCCATGTCGGCGAAGACGCCGTCGAGATCGAAGCCGATGCGGAGGGACATCGCCTAACGCTCGGCGGGATCGGTCATGGTGGCGTGGCGCGATGCCAGGGGCACGTCGATCTGCGTCAGATCCAGTGGCGGCCGGACAGGGTCTTCGCGGCCGGCGGCATCTTTGGCGAACTCAGCCGCAACGTTCATGAGCCCTGACGCGGCCGGACGTTCGATGGGACGCAACCAGCCGCGCCACGTGCACGCGTGACATCGGTACGGGCGTCGCGCGGTCAGTAATCGGCGAATGCCCTCCCATCGACTTCTCATTCTCGATCGATGGAGATCCGGTGACCCACACTTGGGACAGCGATTCATTATGACTATATGATGCTTTACATGACACTATAGCATGCAAAACAGTCAATTCGCATCCTGCAGCGCTAATGCCACCAGGGCCGCGCAGAGAATCGCGACGCCTGGAAGCTGCAAGCTGAAATCGACGAGCTCCTGTACGCCGATTCCCAGCAGACCCAGGACGGCGCCGAAGCGGATCCACCAGATCCGCCGGCTTTGCGGTGCACGCAGGCGACGGCGGACCTGCCAGACGACTGCGGCGGCGAAGATGACAATCGGTACGCCGAGCCACCATCCGCCTTCGGCCATGAGCTGCACATAGTCGTTGTGCGCCACGTCCCAGCGTGCCGTGAGTTGCTTCGGCTGATAGAAGAGCATTGCGCTTGCAAAGGTGTTCAATCCGGTTCCTTCGGGGAAGTCAGAGGCGATTCGAATGCCAGCGCGCCACGCATCGAGTCGCCCGTTGAGCGGCGTCTCGGTGCGCATCCTGCGCAGTACCGGACCGGTGCCAGCCCAGCTGACGGCGGCGATCACCAGCAGCCCCAGGGCTGTTCCACTGATCACGCGCCGCGCTCCGCGCCGGCCTCTGCTCGTCTGCCGCAGGAGCGACAGGACAGCGACGGTGACGATCACGGTCAGGCACACGGCTCCCGAGCGCGATCTCGTCAGCACGATTGCGAACGCCATCACGACGATCGCGCCAGCGACGAGCAGCAGCTGACTCGCATCGGCGGACGACCACCACAGCAGGCGACTGCGCCAGTCTGATCTCGCGCCGTCTGTCGCCGCAATGCGCGCACAGAACACGCCGATTGCCATCGACAGCGCCATGATCATCCAGCCGGAAAAGTGATTCTTGTTTACGAAGGGCCCGAAGATCTGATACGGATGATCGAACGGCTCCCAGAATCCGTAGATCCGGCACGTGCCGGTGGAGCGCTGGACGATGCCGATGAGAGCAACGAGCGCGCCGAGCCCGACGATGCTGTGGGCCAGCACAATCGCACGGTGCGTCGACAGAAGGCGCGAGAGGCCGGAGGCGAACAGCACAAGCGCGATCAACGCGGCAAGCGCGAGGCTGGTGGAGCGTGGATCGATCGAGAGCGGATGCATGCGCGTCGCGCCGGCGGCGTAACCGACGTCGAGCTCGCGCAGCAGGCGATCCGTGTGCGGGCTGATCGCGGCCAGCAGCGGATGCGGCAGCGGCACCAGCTGGAGCGCGACGGCGACGATGAGCAGCGCACCCGCCACGACGAGCGGCCGCTCCACCCCCGGGCGATTTCGCCGTGCCACCAGCCCGGCCACGCCAATCGTCGCCGCGGCGGCAAACAACGGCCAGTACGCCCACGGATAGACCGCCCCGAAGGCCAGCACGCCCCAGGCGAGAGACACTACCGCCGCTGTCGTCAACACTGTCCGCGTATGTTATGAGTTGCGCGCCGGGAACGCCGTACGCGTGAGAAGGGCGCGCGCCGCGAGCAGCAGCAGACGCGGCTGACGCAGGCAGAGACGAAGGAGCATCTGGTTCGCTTCGTCTCGTGTGCACTCGCCGAGCAGCGCACGGGCACGCGTGTCGAGCAGATCGATCAGGCGGCTGTAGTCGTCCTGCGTGAAGCCGTGCAGCACACGACGGACGAGCAGATGGCGATCGAGTTCGTGGCGCAGGCCGCGGGCTTCGCGCTGGCCGCCGCCGCCCAGCACCGCCTCGGCGACGGCGAGCGCACCGCGAAAGCCGGTGACGACGCCGCCGAGCGTGGTCACCTTGACCTGACCGCAGGCATCACCGACCAGGTACACGTCGCCTTCGCCGATTTTTTTGTGAATCGGGACCCAGCGCGTGTAGAGCGGCACACGTGCCGCCTGGAGTTCTGCGGCGTCAAGACCCTGCCTGGCGAGGAACCGCTCGAGATCGGCGCGGACTTTCGAGCCGTCCTCCGCGATCAGGCCCAGCACGCCGCGCTCGCGCGACTCGGGGATGAGCCAGTAAAAGTAGGGCGTGTCGTCGGGCACGAACCAGACGCGCACGCAGTCCTGGGGTACGTGCGCCGGCCATTTCACGACGGCCTGAAGTAGCGGCACCGTCGGCTGCGCGGGCCAGCCGGCGCTCCTCGCGACACGGCTGGACGCGCCGTCTGCACCGACGATGACATCCACGTTCACGGTCTCGGCGTGGCCGCCGGCGCGTTCGACCGTCAGCGCCAGCCGCTTCCCGTCCGTCGAGAGCGATTCAAAACGGCGGCCGACACAGACGTTGGCACCTGAGGCCTTCGCGCTCTCCGCGAGCCCCTTGATGAGCGTCGCACGCTCGACGACCAGATCCGGCCGGCGAAGCCGCACGGTAGCCGAGCGTCCGTCGGTGAACAGCTCGAAGTGTGTGATCTCGTTGACGACCGACCCCTGCTCGAGCGGCCCCAGAATGTCCCGCATCCGGCTCGTGACGATCAGCGTGCGCGGATCCGGGTCGAGCGACGGCGCGCCTTCGAAGACGCTGACTGGAAGATTGCGTGAGGCGAATGTCCGCGCAAGAAACAGCCCTGCTGCAGAACCGCCGACGATGGCCACCTCACGACTCATGACTGGCTCAGCCGCGAGAAGGGGACAGCGACGGTGACGCCGTGGGCTGCCGCTCGAACGGGCTGCGTTCGAGGGCGATGACGCCAACGGCGCCGGCGACCGCGGCACCGACAAGCAACCACAGCGCGGACGAGGACGACACGCGGCTCAGGAGGACCGCGGCGGCGCCGCCGAGGCCGGCGACGCCGTAGAGGACGAGCACCGCCCGCCGATGCCCGAGGCCGAGTCCGGAAAGACGATGGCTCGTGTGATCCTTCCCGGGCGACGAGAAGGGCACCAGGCCGCGCCGCGATCGCGAGATGGTGACGAGCGTCGTGTCGAAGATCGGCACCGCGAGGATCAGCACGGGGACGAGCTGCGCGTTGAGCGCCGGCAGATGCGGCGTGCGCAGCTTGAGTCCGAGCGTCGCCATCATGAAGCCCAGGAACATCGCGCCGCCGTCGCCCATGAAGATGCGCGCAGGCGCGAAATTCCATCGCAGGAAACCCAGCGCCGCGCCAAGGACCGCGGCCGCAAGAACCCCGACGAGGACCTGGCCGTCGCCGACTGCATAGAAGAGGTAGACGGCCGCTCCGATCGACGCGATGCCGGCCACCAGGCCGTCCATGTGATCGAGAATGCTGAAGGCCGCCGTGATCCCGACCAGCCAGAACATCGTCAGGGCCAGGTCGGCGAGGAGCATGAGCCGGCTGGGGCCAGCGAGCGCTTCGAATGTAGTCGCGTGGATGCCGACGGCGATCAGGATGAGGGACGCGACCGGCATCGCGGCCATGAGCTTGATCTGGTGGTGGAGCAGGCCGCGATCGTCCAGCGCGCCGACAGCGACGAGCAGTCCCGCGGCGAGAACAATGCCCGTGATCTGCGCTCCGGCCGCCGTCTCGATCGGCGCGGTGAACGCCGTGAACGCCACCATCGCGGCACAATAGATTGCCAAGCCTCCCCAGAGCGGGACGGGCGCGAGATGCACCTTCCGGGGTCCCGGCTGATCGATGGCGCCGAAGTGCAGCGCGAGCTTCGTCGCGACCGGTGTCAGCCCAAGCGAGGCGAGCAGTGCCGTCGCCGCCGCAAGGGCATGGACAGATGTCAGCAACGAAGCAATCCTAGCTGAGGTTCGAGCGCTGTGCGCAGGATCTCACACGCGTGTATGGCGGTGCCGGCTGGCAAACTCCGGCGCTTCCCGGACGCACATCGCGAGCACGCCAAACGACTGGAGCATGGCCCGGAAGTCGGTGTC
This sequence comes from uncultured Bifidobacteriaceae bacterium, assembly GCA_964579765.1. Taxonomy (GTDB): domain Bacteria; phylum Acidobacteriota; class Vicinamibacteria; order Vicinamibacterales; family CAVVIG01; genus DATNBT01. The sequence goes on along the minus strand of CAZOIK010000229.1, from coordinate 16,775 downwards.
TCCGGCATCGACACCGTCTTCCGGTATGCCGGCCTAGCCGGTCGCGGTTACAGTGGCGTCGTCCCAATGCCGGAACAGGCGACCCCAGCGGCTCCCGAGCACCGCCTTCATCGCCCGTCTGGCCTTGATCGGGTACCAGAAGGAATCATGGTAGAGCACGCTGGCGATGTACGCCCACGGGGCAAGCACGGTCTTCAGCGACCACTCGATCGGGGTCTTCAGCCGGCCCAGTAGATCTTGTGCTGCATGTGCGACGCGAACGTCATCTTCCGGAACGGACCGACGAAGTGCCAGTTCTCAGACCTGCGCCCGCATCTCCGACAATCCTGATGTCGCGCGGATCGCCTCAACCGAGACCGAGATCGTGCGCGAGCCGGATGTAGCGAATGGACAGCAGATCGAAGCCAATCAGCTTCGCGGCAACCGCATCGATGGCGACCTGATCGGCGCTGGCAAGAATGACGTTGCTGACGACGGGGATCATACAACGCGGACCCGAACCGTCACCTGCAAACGTCCCATCCACGACCCTGCTGTTCACGTTGCCGGTCTCGCTTTATGGCATCTTTCCTTATCTGTACCTCGTCCACCAGCGGGCGGGCGGCGGCGATCGCCGAGCATCTTTTTGCCTAATCTGATTGAAGAACATTCGGAACCGCGCGGACGCGTATTCCTTGAACATATCGGATCGATCGGCTTCAGCTCGCCGCGAATCGCCGAACTCGTCCCAATCATCGCAAGCGCCGCCACGGCAGTTCTCATGACGTGAGCGGGCCGCATCGGAATGCGAAACTAGCCTGCGTATCGACGCCAGAAATGCCTGGTCGTTGGGATCATCAGAGGAAAAACGATCGCGATCAGAGCCAGAGCCCATAGCCCCAGAGGTCCCGCCGGCACAAACGCGGAGTGAAGCGTGAGCACGTAGTGTCAGTCAGGTCGCGCGAACACACCATGACTGACGGTCTTTCCGATGAAATACTGCGGCTCGATCCCGCCGAAGTACATCCCGGACAAAAGCAGCCACGCTCCGCTCTCCGTCAGAAACAGCAGCGCCGGCTTCACGAAGGTACGGATTCCGTTGCGTCCCCGCCGAAGCCAGAGGTGAAAGGCGAGCGCAGCAGCCAGATGAACGTGTCGGCCCGCGCGAGAAACAGCAGAATGCTGATCGCAGCCAGCACCATTTTGCGATCGAGTACGGTCAGATACAGCGACCAGGCCATCAGGAACAGGACGACTGGCGTTTCCATGGCCGGATACCGCGTTCACGACGAACGCGGGCAGGTAGGTTAGGGCCGCCACGTACGTCCACTTCACCCATCGGACGATACCGGCGAGCGTAAGAATGCGCTCGCACAGATACAGCATGCCGAGCGACGCGACAATGCCGACCGCAACGACGACGGCTTCCAGATGGGACGTTCCAACGAGTTCGGCTGCCGCAGGCAGCATGAAAGTCAGGAGGAACGGACTGCTGGTGCCTAGAACACGCTCTCCGGGGTTGAAGACCAGGCCCAGGCCGCGGGCCAGGTTGGCCGCGTAACGAAGCGTCGTGTCGCATCGTCGAACAACCCCTTCGGCAGGTTCGGGATGGCGGCGGCGATGCGCAACGGCGCAGCCACTGAACGGCAGAGCCACATCGGCCGCGCGGCATCGCGACCATCGAGTGACTTTTAGTGCTCTGTATGTGTGGCAATGAGCGAGACAATACGATTGTCGGACGAGGATCCTGGCTCGAAAAAACGGCTGCGGAAGTCGCACCTCGGCTGGACGAACTGATCTCGATACTGGTCAGAGGCCGCAAGCCGGGTGATGACATCCAGCGCATCGCCCGTATCGCGCACCTCGACTCCGGCGCCGCTTGCCGCGATATCCGGAAAGTACGACGGCGACGAGGTCAGGTTCACGACGACCGGCACGGCCCCGGACGCCAGCCCCTCCAGAAGCGTCGTTGAATATATGGACACGACGACGCCGACGTCACGAAGAACTGTTCCCAGATCTTCGATCGCCGGCGGAACAAACTGTATATTGGGGGCAACGAGGAGCGCCCGCTCGGACGGCTCCAGCGGCCGCGCCGGATGTTCCCGGACGAGGATGCGGCGATCAGGAAGCCGATCCGCCGTCTGGCGGATCAATGTCAGGAAACACCTCCACGCGTCGCGTGTGATGAGCACGCCTGGAGCCTGCAAGAAAAATCCAATCGCCTGACCGTCCGCATTGCAGGCGCCTGTTTTCAGCCCGGGATGTCCGGTTGACACAAACTGCTGATCCGGATTGAAAGGTCGCAGGATGTCGGCGAATCCATCGCCCCAGACTGCCATCTTCGAATACGTCATGTGCCGGAAGCCGGTGTGCACGATATGGGCCCAGCCATGCTGCACACAAACTGTCGGAATCCCAAGGACGCCACAAACGCGGTTTGCCACCTCGTCTTGCGGTGCGTTGCCCTCAGCAAGGACGACGCAACGCGGTCGAAGTATTGACAACGCGTGATATATCCGGTCGTACCAGGCCGTCAGCTCCGAAACCTGCAACAGTGACAACGGCACACGAGCGGGCGGCAGCTCGAGCTGGCTCGCGTCGATATACGGTACGCCCTCTTGTTCGAGCTTTACAGGAAAGGATTCGTCGAGGACGGCGAGATACGCGTGAGTGGCGGGCAGTTTATCCATCACCGGGCGCAAATAGCGCACGAACTTCTCGTGAATGACATGTGCGATCACGCTTCGGTGGTCACCGGCATCAATCACCGCCGACGAACCGCGTGAGCGTTTGAGACGAAGATATTCCGCGCGCAAGCGATGACGTACGACCGCACGCTCAAACCAGCGATGCCGCGAAAACGATTCGTCGTCCAGCTGGAGTAACGCATTCGAGCCTTCGCAAAAGCTGACGCACAATCTGTCATCGTTGACCAAACGAACGTAGAGAGCGCGCTCGACCGCATACCGAAGGTTTGCGCCCCGGTACCAGAACGCCGACCGATCGTTCTTCACGGCGACGGCCGTGAATCGCTCGATCGCGTCACACACCGCCTCGACGAATGCAAACGACGAGCGATTCGCAGAGACAGGCCGTTCAGGCATCAATGCCCACGTCGCCAGCATGACGGTAGAGATAGTTGACCAGCACCGAACGCGCGCCGGACAGCTGCGGCGAGCCGCGGTGCAGCCCCCGGACATCTGCGAGAATCAAGGTACCCGCCGGCCCACACACCTTCACTTCATCCTTCAACAGCGAGCGGACATCGCCTTCATGGAAGCTCGTCGACTTCATCGCCGCGCGATCTTGCATCTGACGACGGAGCCGCGTGAAGTGCGCACGATGACTGCCTCGCAGATATGTGAACGGGCCGTTTTGATCGTTCACATCGTCGAGATAGAGAAAGGCCTTGAATTCCTTGTCGAAGATGTCGACATGGTAGTAACGGGTGTCGCAGTTGGTGGCCAGATTATGTTGATACACGAGCACACCGCTGTGCACATCAAAGCCGTAATATGCGGCAGCAATGCGATGTGTCAGCGGATCGTGCCGGAACGTCGAAAGTCGCTCAATTAATCGATCGACATGATAGATGCGGCGCACTCCCTGATCGCATTCGCGGTCATCCCACGATCGCAAGTACGCGCCCGTGGGGAATTCGCGGCGACCGCCGTGCGTCACATACGTCAACAGTTCGTCACGAAGTCGAAGGGAGTCGGATCGCGGCCAATACGCGTCGATCGCTACGAAGCCATCACGCCGGAGCGTCCGAAGATGCTCCGCTTCTTCGGCGTCATGCACGCATCTTCGCCGAGACAGCATCGCGGACGCCCAGTCGGCGATGTCCCGTCGAACGGTCAGTGCCGTCGATTTCCAGTTTCCAAGTGGATTGTTCACAACTTCTCTTGCAGCAGCATGTCAGCCAGGCACACGTCCCACGGCGTGTCGATTTCGAGGGAATACTCCTCCGGCATTACGTAAGGGAGCGTGCCTTCGGGAATAAACGTTCTGAGACGTCGTAACGACGCGCATTCGTTGAGGAACACGGCGCCGTTCAGCGCGTAGGCGATGGGCAAATCTTGACGACGGTTGTAAGAAAGATCAGAACCCACAAACGGCACGAGGACATCCTTCTCGCCCGGACGGTATGTCAGGTACGGATGATTCAGCGCGCGGCGCACGCTGACCACCGCCGGCGGCCGGCGACGTTCGGCAAGTTCGATCGCGCCGTTGATGTCAACGACGCGACGGAGAGGCGACGTCGGCTGAAGCAGGAAGACGTACTCAGGGCGCCAATTGTCATGGCTGTCAAGCCACTCAAGGGCGTGCTCCACCACATCGACATGAGGCGTCGTATCCTCGCCTAAGAAACCGGGACGCATGAACGGCACCTCTGCGCCGGCCGCTTTCGCTATGTCAGCTATCTCCTCGTCATCTGTTGACACAATCACGCGACGAAGCAGCGCGCTGCGAAGGGCGGTTTCGATCGTCCAGACGATAAGAGGACGCCCGGCGACGATCGCGATGTTCTTCCGCGGAACACCCTTCGAAGCGCCTCTGGCGGTGATCACGCCGACCGTATCGAGCATCAGTGTGTCTGTTTCACTCAGCTGCGCATGAACGTAAACAGCCTTCGGCGCGTGGTCCCGACCACGAACCGGGTGCGTCGGACCGCCGCTTGCGCGCGCTCGGCAAAGCGGTGGAGGTCTTCGAACGCTCGTCGATCGACCAGTCCGTCGCTTCCGCAGACGCAATCCTCATCGTACGGATCCGTCGCTTCTAAGCGATCAAACCACCGGGAGAAGAGCTCGGCGTTGTACATGAACTGAAGATCCCGCTTCCGGCCGTGACCGCACAGCCGGAGCGGCAGATCATCGAGAAACCACTCGCCATCGACCCGATGGCCGTTCCGGATTAGGAGCGCCGACAACGCGGCAACCAGCCGCGGCCGATTCACGGCGTCAGCGAAGAGAGCCTGTGCCCGGGGGACATCGACTTCGAACTCGTAATAATTCGATACCGCCGATACGATGCGTGCGGCATCGTCGGCAGGACTTGTGTCGTCCAGCACGACCGTCGGTTGACTCGCGAGTGCTTGCGCCAGACCCGAACGCAGCTTCGCCGACACAATGCACGGTGTGCCGGCCAGCAGGGCCTCGCCGATAACTCGTGGAGTGCCTTCGGCGTGCGACCACAGGAAGAGGAACTTGGATTGCGCGATGATGTTCGCAATGATGTCGTGCGCAATCGGAAAATTGCCAAACGCCTCCGTCGACGCACTGATGAAGGACAACTGGCGCAATTCCGTCGCACTGAAAAGCCTGCGCGGCTCCTCGAAATACGCACGAACGACTTCGTCGGACTTGTAGGTGCGTTCCCCTCGGCGAAGAACGCGACGATCGGGGACGATGAAGTTGACCCGCAGGCCAGAATACCGATCCAGCACGAGCCTGACCATGCGGAGCGTCTCAGCGATCCGTTTGATGGTCGACGCTCGCGACACGATGCAGAGATCCCAACGCCGCTCGCGTTTTGGCACGACACATTGAGACTCGGGCAGAAAGCTCGCGCAGTTGAGATCCAGAATCCGATCGACGGGAACACCTCGAAGAAACGCGGCGTCTGGATCCGGCCACATCACGAACGACTGCCAGTCCGCCAGCGGCCATTGCGACAGCCACGAGCAGTCGCCTTGGACGTGGATCCCGAACATCCAACGGCCGGACACCACGGCCTGGCGAACCGCCGAGCGGACGCGCTCCGATCGGGCAAGCACGCCGAACAGCAATTCGTTGTGTGTAAACGTGACGATTCCCGGACTTGCCTGTCCCGGCCGCTTTAAGAGACAGGGCATCTCAGGGTCTGGACAGGCGCCGAAGCTTGCCGGCAACACGGCGCGTCAAAGTAGGCGGAGCAGGGGCATACCGCGCACCGATGCCGTCGTTCAGACTTGGCGTAACCATGCCTTCGACGATTGCATCCACCACCCTCGATCCGGACGGATCCTCGATGTAGACGCCCTCGGTCGCACTCGTCAACGCGGCGTAATGACGTTCGTGCTCGGCAACGCCGATCGAATCGTACGAGCGAAACATCTCGTGCTTCCGTTGCGCATCGACGGCAAACTGCACGTACTCCCTGGGACATCGCACATCGGTGCGCGAGGATCGCGCCGGCCACTCACATCGCGAGCGCGAGACCAGATGCAGGCCGCCGGCACGCCTGAACCCGGTGTCAACTGGGATGTGCATCAGATCAGCCATCGGCACGTACGAGAAGTAACCAAATGGAATCTGAAGGGCGGCCGTCCACGTGCGAAGCTCACGGTAGGCCTGCATGTGATGGGGATTGGCGTGCTCGTCGCCGTATGGTGAATGCGTGACCAGCAGATCGACGGCGTCAGGCCGAAGCCCGATCTCACCGAGGCCTTCCTCGGTCGTCCCACTGATCGGCGGAAGGGGATGGCCGACAGGCCGCAAGGCCTGGCCGAGCACCACGCCGCGGTGATAGCCGGCTACTCGACGCGCTTCCTCAAACTCGCGCGGCCGCGAAGATTCAGGGTCCCGGCCTGAGAGACAAATCACGAATGTGCGAATCCGCTGAAACTGCGGTAGCTCGCATAACAGACCGCCGATCCAGAGCGCCTCGTCGTCAGGGTGACACACGATGAACAAGAGGTTCAAAGGGCGAGTTGCGAACACTTCAGTCATCTCAGCCGGCGAAATACCCGGGCACAGCGTCTCTGAACGGCGCAACAGAGCGGCGTCTGGCGACGCACATGATCATCGCGTTGTTCGGAAGCACGTTGGGTTCGTGAGATGACTGCGAGGTGGTGAAGCTGATTTCGGTGGCGCTCGCCGCCGCGACGTAAGAATCATTCAGCCCGATGGCGTTCCACCCATGCTCGCGCGGTCCGTGCCCCAGCCGACGGAGCACGCGCCCGGCAAGGCCTGCGTGGTACCAGCGGAAGCCGTTCGAACGCGGCCTCAGGCGCACACCCATTTCGAGGATCTCGAAGCCGTTTTGCCGGTAAAAATCATGGAAGAACATCGGCGACAGTGAATAGTACCCGCGGCCTAGATACCCGACGAGGCCGGCCAGATGGAACGTGAGCCCTGACGGCTTGAGCATCTCGAGGACGTTCTGCATGACGCGGGAGACATTGAAACAGCAGTAGAGCGTCCCGGCATCGATAACCCAGTCGTACTGCGCACGCAAGTCGACCGGTACCGCGGCGCTCTGAAGATCAAACCGGATCGTCGGCGTACCGAACAGATCAATTGTGTCGAGACGATCGAAGCCGAGCGCCGCCGCGACGTCACCGAGCGCGGCCGGACCTTCGTCGCGCCGCAGCGTGGCGTCGCCGGCGGCATCGGCGAGACACGCACGCGAAAACGGGAACCCGCAGTCGCCGAGAATCAACGCGGTTCGTCCTTCGGGATGGCTCTTGCGAAGGGCCAGGAGCTTCACGATGTCGTGCGGCTCGAGGGCCATGAGCTCAGATGTCGACGCGGTCCGTGGCCCATCGAATTGACTGCATCAGATAGCCAGGCCGATCGGCCCGGTACCCCTTGTGCGTCAGATCCTCTGAGTCGTTTTGGATCGTGATCGCCACACGTGCGTTCGGATCGGCCACATTGTCCTGGCCGTAGCCGATTTCGGCGGCGGCCGTGTACATGCCTTCCTTCAACGATGAGAGCGGGAGGCGCAGCTTTGCCTGATACTGGCCGGCCTTCCGCTGCGCCCGAAGACTGGAATCGGCATCCGTGTCATGGCTGAAAAGCAGCGGGACGCCTTGTGTCGTGAGAAGGACCGCCACGACGATGCCGCTGCAGTCCCGTTCGATTACGTACTCGAGACAGAGAAACGCGTCGCAGCCAAGCCGGGTACGAGAAATCCGATCCCCGCGATCGTCCTCAAACCACATCTGCGTGACCTGCGCGGCAACGCCCGCACGTCTTTTCAGAGTGACGGCGCCCTCCACCGGCTGCTCGTCCCCCCCGGCAAGATACTCCTCAATCGCTCTGCCTGGCGTCGCGTCCGCCATCAGACGGCCCGCCTCAAGGACTAGACAGCGCGAGCAGAGGCTCCTGATAGCGCCAAGGTTGTGGCTGACAAAGAACACCGTTCTGCCGCCTGCCGAGACCTCGCTGATTTTTCCAAGACATTTCTGCTGGAAGGCAAAGTCCCCGACCGCCAGGACTTCGTCGACGAGCAGAATCTCGGGCTGAAGATGGGCGGCGACCGCAAATGCCAGCCGCAGGTACATGCCGGTCGAGTAACGCTTCACGGGCGTGTCGATGAATCCGTCGATTTCGGCGAATGCGACGATCTCGTCGAATCGGCCTCGAACCTCTTCCTTTCGCATGCCAAGGATCGCCCCGTTCACAAAGATGTTTTCGCGCCCGGTCAGTTCACCGTGAAATCCTGTGCCGACTTCCAACAGCGAAGACACACGTCCACGGATTTCAACGCGCCCTCGTGTTGGTTCGGTAATCCGTGACAGAATCTTGAGCAGAGTCGATTTCCCTGCCCCGTTTCTGCCGATGACACCGACGATCTGACCCTTCTCAGCCGCGAAGCTGACGTCTTCAAGCGCCCATAACATTTCGGCGCGGTGCCGGCCATTCGAATTTTCCTGTCCTGTCCCAATGGCCCGTCGCGCGCGATCGCTGAGCGCCTGACGCAGCGTGGTCAGATGAAGACGGTCGCCTAGCCGATATTGCTTCGATAGTCCGACTGCCTCGATCGCTGTCGTTGACCGCATCTACGTAGGTAAGCCTCGACTCGGGATGAAAGAGAAGAGACGCGTGAACCGATTCCAGGCGCGCCGTGGAAGACGTTGAACAAACTCCAACCGCCGCTTTCGCCTCCAGCGCCTTTCCAGGTGGCCGAGGTATTCCAGCATCGGTTCGTGCGCTGCCCTGAACTGCGGAGGCGCCGACTGAGTCTCGTCCGACCGCACTTTGAATGCGGCTTGGACGAGTTCATTGCCATGAACCAAAGACAACCCGGCGATGGAGGCAATACGAGTGAGACTCGCCAAGTCGAAATGGATCAGATGAGGGAACTGCAAATAGCGTCTGAAATCGGAGTCGTAGTGGATGTCGATGTTCCGAATTCCTGGTACCCCAACGAAAACCAGCGACGCTGGACCCAGAATCCTCTGGATCCGCGTGAGCTCAGCTATCGGATCGGCGATGTGTTCGAGGACCTGTTCATAGATCACTAGATCGGGCGGCGTTTTTCCCCAGTCCATTGAGCGTGCGGCGGTTTCGAGATCACCGACACGAAGATCAAGCGCGCACTCGGCGACTCCCCACTGCACGTACTCGCGGCCGGGATCGAAACCAAGCACTTGATAGCCCCGGTCCCGAAAGGCCGCCAATGTCCCACCCGCCCCGCATCCGATCTCAACCACCAGTCCGGCGGCGGGTAGTTTGACTTCAGCCTCGTCGAGAAACGATTGGATACAGGTGTACTTCGTGTACTGAAGCTCGAAGTATTCCGTGTGCGCTCGGTCGCGGCCGCGATCGAGCGGCCGGTATTCGTCATTGTAGAAGGCGGTAGAGGATTCCGCGTCAAGCCGACGCCGTGCATAGACGAGATCGCACTCAGCACACACCGCCACTTCGTACGGCAATCCGTACATGTCGGTCTTGGACACAATCGTGCCGGCATCACAGCGACAGACAGGGCACGCGGTCTGGTACAGACGATATCTATTACGGTCTAGTTTTGACCAAAGGCGATCTCTCGCCTGCAGCCGGAGCTCATTCACGGGATAAGCAAGCACGCCCGTGTAAGCGAACCTTTTTGATAGTGGTTGTAGACGCACGCGACTGCTCATCTACCTGACTCAGAGACGGATCAATGTCGCGTCAGATCACGTCGGCGAAGCGGCCCTGCATGCGCGCGAAGAAATACGCGCCGGCAATCAGGAGCACCGCCGTCGTGCCGACGGCGACGGCAATCAGCCCCGGCTGCAGCGCGGATCCGTAGAGCGACCACCGGAAGGCCGAGATGTATCCGGCCAGCGGATTCAGCAACAGCAGCGCCCGCCGCCGCGGCGGCACGAGCGTCGTCGAGTACACGACCGGCGTGAGAAAGAAGCCGAGCTGCACCGCGACGTTGGTCAGCGCGCCGACGTCGCGGTACATCACGTTCAACGGCGCGAGCAGCATGCCGATGCCGAGCGCCGTGGCCAATACCAGCGCGAGGATCGGTATCGCGAAAACGACATGCCACCCGGGATGAAAGCCGTACCAGAACAACATCGCGACGAGCGCGACCAGAACGATGAACACGTTCAGCACGCCTGTGAGGGCCGCCGTGGCGGGAATGACGAATCGCGGGAAATACACCTTCTGCACGAAGTGGCTATTCTGCACAACCGATGTCGTCGTGCCGCGCAGCGCCTGCGCGAAGGTGTCCCACAGAATCTGCCCGGCGAACACGAATACCGGATACGGCACGCCGTCGGAGGGCAGCCCGGCGAGCCGTCCGAAGACAACGGTGTAGGTCGCGACGGCCATCAGCGGCGACACGAGGATCCACAAGAAGCCGAGCACGGTCTGCTTCTGCGTCGCCTTGATGTCACGCAGGAGGAACGCGGCGATGAGATGGCGGTACTCCCACAATTCGCCGAGCTCGAGCCCGCGCCACCCGCGGCGCGGCTCAATCACGAGCAACGTGTCTATCGAAGGCCCGCTGTCACTCATTCACGGCCCTGGCGAATGCGATCGCAAACGGGGTCTCGAGGATCTTCCGATATCCCGGAATGCGATCGTGCCTCGCATCCTCATATAACGGTCGGCTCGCGCGAGCCTCGTCTGCATCGACGGCGACTGCTTCGGTGGCCGGGTCGGCATATGTGCCGATATAGTCCTGCTGCAAGACGATGAGATCGGGTTCAAGGGGCCTTATGTCACTGTACCTCGCGGCGCGCCACACATAGTGAGCGTCAACGTTCTTCCAGGACGGGAAATATACGTACGGATCGCGAAAGACACGCACTCGGAGGTTCGACGGCATATGCGAGAGGTAGACGTGATCCAGTCGGCGATAGAAGTTCAACGACGGGCTTTGGACCTCGCGATGGGTCATGTCCCAGTACTTCCCGGTATCCGTGCGCGCATACATGGCCGTTTGGGCGGTTATCGCAACGACCGACGCGACGGTGATCGCCAATCCGCGTCGGCTGATCAGTTGTCCAACGCAGGAGAACAAGGGGATCAGTACGGGCAGGAAGTACCGTTCCGGCTTATAGTCGGCTGCAAAGAACAGCCACAACGCCAGCGGGATACACCATGCCACGATAATGATGTTGAGCAGCCTCTTCCCCGAGCTCGCAAAAAGACCCCCAAGGCACGCGGCGATGACGAACGCGTAAATCCACCACCCTCCAAAGCCATCGCGTAGGGCCGGGTACCACGCGACGATCCCCAGCGGCTTTCGCACGTCACGGCCGGAGCGCAGCTGCGAGATAGCGGACATGTGCCCGGCGACGATCTGCCTGGCAAATCGCGGCCACAGAATCAGCGGATTGCTGATCGCTATGGCAAGCAGCATGACGGCGACAAAACCGACGGCATGGCGCATGACGCCTCGCACACCAAGTGAGGTGAAACCCAGTCCCAGGTACACAGCGACGGCGAAGAAGAACCAGACACCGAGCAACTTCGTGCCGGTAGCCAGACCGCAGAACGCGGCCGCCACGTAGAACCATCTACCGAACCTCAACTGATCGCGGTTGAGAGCGAAGATCGTCAGCACCACGAACAGCAGGGCGAGCGCATCAGGATGCCACCACATGCTCATGTCGAAAACCGCTGGGATGAGCGAGAGAAAGACAAACAGCACGACCGCGGCAAGAGGCGATTCAAATCCTGTTTGCAGGTGGCAAAGGAGCACGATCGCCGTCACGAGGAACAGCGGGCTCAACTGCCTCAACACGAGCAGATACGGCATGGTATGGCTCGTGTCGATGAACGGCCGTAGCGGGATGAGGAACAGGGCGGAGGCCGAAAAGAAGACGTAACCGTAGGCCCAGAATCCGGGCACCGCAAAGTGCTCGAGCGCCTCAAGGATCGTGCGGCCGCCCTCCAGCATGTGCGCTACCGCGTGATACATAACGAACTCGTCGAGATTGAAGGCGCCGACCATATTCAAATCCGACGATCCGACACGATTCGGAGGAATGAACAACGCCACGTACGCACAGGAAAGCACGACCACTAGACCGATCGTGAATCTCACCGTCGCGCGAGGCGTCTTCATGCCTGGGCCAGGACCTCGCCGTACAGGCGAAGCGTCGAGTCAACCATGCGATCGGCCGTGAAATGCTCGTGTACGCGCTGGCGGCCGGCCTCTCCAAGCCGCCGACGCAGCTGTGCATCGCCGAGGAGGCGATCCAACGAATGGGCGAGCGCCCGCTCGTCCCCCGGGGGCACGACGAGACCGGTCACATGATTCCGGTTCACGTGGCGGACACCGGTCGGCAGGTCTGTCGACACGACGGGCGTACCGCACGCCATCGCCTCGAGCTGACTGATGCCAAAAGCCTCACACCGATCAATAGAGGGCAGCACCACTACATCCGCCGCATGCAGCAGCTGTCGACGCTGCGTGTCGTCCACCTCGCCGAGCAGCATCACTCGGTCGGCCAAGCCAAGAGTGCGAGCGAGATCGGCAAGACGCGCCCGTTCTTCGCCGCGTCCGGCGATGAGCACGCGCCCCCGCACGCGCGTCATCGCCCGAACCAATACATCAAGTCCCTTGTAGTAGCGCAGGACGCCCACGAAGACAACGATCCGATCGCCGTGCTCCCGGCGGAGCTCACACACGCCCTGCCGATCGCTGTCCGACAGCATCAGGCGACCGGTTTCTATCCCGAGCGGGATGACTGTGCACTTGTCTCGGTGCGCCGACAGCATCTCGGAGGACGCGATGTAGTCAGCGGACGTGGCGATGATGCGGTTGACGTGCCCGAAGAGCATCCGGAGTACGGGCTGGTAACAAGGCAGTAGCCGCCGTTGTTTGATGATGTCTGCGTGATACGTCAGCACGAGCGGACCGCGCCAGCCGCTGAGCAAATACGTCAGGTCGCCCATCGGATTCGGAAAGTGTAGGTGCACCAGATCCGGCCGCAGCCGCCACAGCCAGACCGGCATCGTTGGGCAGAGCGGCGCCGACGCGTAACGACCGAACTCCGCCGTGCGGACGACATGGACGCCGTCGATCGATTCTTCAATCGTGCGCGGCGATCGGCTCGGCACAAGCACCGTCACGTCGACGTGGCGCGCGAGCGACGTCGACAGCAAATGCATGTGCTGCTCGATGCCGCCCGTCGTCGGCGGGTAGAAGTCCTTGAAGACGTGAACGACTCTCACTGGCGCCGCTCCGGCGGCACAAGGCGGGCGTATGCGTCCAGCACCGCCGCCGCATGGACGTCGGGCGAAAACATCGCTTCGGCGCGGGCGCGGGCCGCTTCGCCGAACCGGCACCGCAGCCGGGCATCCCGGAGCAGCCGGACGACAGCAGCCGCGAACCCTTGACGGTCGGCCGGCGTCACGAGAACGCCCGTGTGTTCGTCGTCGACCAGCTCCGGAATTCCTCCGGAGCGCGCCGCGACGACGGGGCGGCCGGCCGCCATGGCTTCCGCGATCGCGCGGCCGAACGGCTCGGCGGACGTCGGGCAGTGGACGAGCACGTCCAGATCGGCCAGCACGTCCGCGACATCGTCCCGTGGTCCGAGGAACGTCACGCGATCGGAGAGTCCCAGCGCCTCGGCCCGGTCACGCAGCCGTTCGGCGTAGCCGGCATGGCCATGCGTTTCATAGACGGATCCTCCCGCGACGACGAAGCGCGCATCCGGAATACAGGCCGTGACGTCGCGTGCGACATCGAGGAAGAATTCGTGGCCCTTCCACGGCGTCAGGTGCGCCACGACGCCCACGAGCGGACAGTCGTCGTGGACGCCGACCTCGCGCCGAATCCGATGGCGCGGCGTGCACGGATGAAACGCTGTCAGATCCACGGGGTTGTGGATTGCCATCACGGGCGTGCCGCGGCCCTCGAGCGACGAGCGGACCGCGCAGGAATTCGCCAGCACGAGTGACGGCAGGACGCGCACCTGCTGAAGAAACGCGCGGCCCGCCCAGCCGGGCGGCGGAAAGTCGCGGGCGTGCCAGACGACCGGCACCGCGGCCAGCCGTCCGGCCAGACCCGCGAGCGTGTGCGCCTTCATGCCGTTGGAGTGCATCACGTCGATGTCGCGCCCGCGCGCGAGGCACGACAGCTCCCACGCGGCCGGCACGCCCATCAGGGCGAGCCCGGCGCTGCCGAGCGCGGACCGCCGGGAGCCGTCATATCGACTGGCGCGGCGAAAGGCGTCGGGGACGGGAATCACCGTGCTGTCCACGTCGATCTCCGCGAGGCGTTGACGGAGCGGGCCGTCCTGAAGGACGGCGACGTGCGCATCGACGCCCATTTGCCGCAGCTCGCGCAACAGGAGCAGCAGGCTGTGCTCGGCGCCGCCCACGATGGCGCTGGTGCTGACGAAGAGCGCGCGCAGCGGTCTGCTACGCGCGTGCGGCTTCGGCAAACAGTTCCCGCGCGGCCTGCACCATGTGCTCCCAGGTGAATTCCCGGAGCACGCGTGCACGGCCGTCGCGCCCCATCCGCTCGGCGGCAGGCCGGTCCTGCAGGATCGTCACGACGGCATCGGCGACGGCCCCCAGGTCCATCGGGTCGACAAGCACTCCCGTCGAGCCATCGTCGACAGCATCCGGCAGCCCGCCCGAGCGTCCGGCGACGACCGGCTTCCCCGCCAGGCTGGCTTCGAGACAGACGATCCCGAATCCTTCAGCGCCGCCGCCGGTCCTGGCCTCCCGGCTCAACTGCACGAACACGTCGCACGCGCGGTAGAGCTCGGCGAGCCGCGCGTCGGTCACTTCGCCCTCGAACCTCACGGCGTGCCGGACGCCCAGGCTGTCGGCCAGGCGCTCGAGAAACTCGCGCAACCGTCCGCCCCCGACGACGACGTACGATGCGCCGGGGCATTTGGCGCGGATGAGGGGTAGCGCGCGAATGACGGTGTCGTGCCCTTTGTAGAGATCGACGAGCCGCGACACGCTGAGCATGACCGGCCCATCCGCGCGTCGTTCGGCGATGATCGTGCCGACGGCTGTCTCGGCGCGCTCCTCGGCTCCGGGATAGACGATCCTGATCCGCTCGGGCGGAACACCATGCGATCGCACCGACTCCCTCGTGAACCGGCTGTTGGCCATCACCAGCGACGCGGAACGGAGAACGGCGGTGACGAGGCGGCGATGACGCTGGCGGCGAATCTCGAACGCGTGAGTGAACACCGTGTAGCGGACGCCAAGCAGCTTTCTGGCGACGAGTGCGGCGGGACCTGTGACAACGTGCCCGCAGACGATCAGATCGGGGCGCCGGATCAGCGATTCGAGCAGCGTCGCCCAGACGAGCTGGACGAGCCACACGAACTGACTGACCGAGGCGCCGCTCAGGCGCCGGACGTGGACGCCGGCCCGGGCATCGAACGCCGCGGCGCCGGCGGCGTCTGGGGCCAGCACGGTGACCCGGGCGTCCGGCAGCCCTCGCGCGAGTTCGAACATCCAGATCTGGATCCCGCCTTTCGACGGCGGGTAGTCCCAGGTCAGGAACAGTACTCTGAGCGGCTGTCTAGTCATGGCGCTTCCGCTTTGCTCGCCGTCATCACGAGTGGATGGCAGAAGTTGAGATGCCCGCCAGACATGCGGAAGAGCAGACGTTTCGCGACAGTGATCGGAGATGTCTCGCCGTACCCCCGCACGCTGTGCGATTCAAGCGCGTCAAACCCGCAACGCTTCAGCGCCGTCGTCAACGTCCTCGTCGTGAAGTGATTGATGTGACCATACGCGCCCATGGCGTCGTGCGACCGATGACGCAGCGTGAGATATTCGAGAGCGGCACGCGGCGGGCGCAGGATGCGCCACAGCGACATGTTCGGCGTCTCGATCAGGACGATGCCGCCAGGCCGCAGAACCCTGCAGCATTCGCGCAGCAGATCCAGGAACCCGGGCTCGTGGGCCACGACGCACCATAAGGTCACGATGTCATACGCCTCGGACGGCAGATCGGCCGTCGTGCCCTTGACGATCAGCCGATCCCGACATTCGCCCACCTGCGCGAGCAGATCGATGCCGACGGCGTCGTAGCCGTCCTTCCGCGCCAGCTCCACGAACAGTCCCGGACCCGTTCCGACGTCGAGCAGCCGGCCCGACGCCGCGAGCCGCCGCAGGAGGCGGAGTCCGTCGATGAATTTCGGCAGCTCATGCTGTTCCTGCCAGTCGCGATCCATCCAGGCGTGCTGGTCCGGGGCGTAGTTCCTGACGAGAAACGTCTCGTTCCAGGCGGCCGTGGGGATCGGATCGGTGAACATCATTGCGCAGCAGCGGCACTCGACGACCGCCATGACATCGCGCGGCGCTCGCGTGTAGTACTGGCCGCCGAGGAGCGCGTCACGCCGACTGTCGCCGCAGAGGGGACACACACGGGCCGCAAGAGGGCCGTACGAACCGTCCATCATCATGTGACAGACGCGGCTTCGAGACCTGACATCGACGTTGCCGCACCGAACGAGGATGTCCGATCCAGAAACACGCGCGCCCACAGTTCGAGGCACAGCAGGTTCCAGAGAGCCTGGCCGTAGCTCACCCGACCGGCCATGTGATCGTCGAATAGCTGCTGGACCGCCTTCGGCGTCAACCATCCGCGACCTCGCGCCG
>CAZOIK010000228.1:0-8393 GCA_964579765.1 uncultured Bifidobacteriaceae bacterium | reverse complement strand
CCGGTGGATGGAGACGTACTGGACGTTCTATCTCACGAAGCACGGCCGCCGCGATCTCCTCGCGCGCTCGCGGACGTTCGACGCGTCGCGCATCGACGCCGTGCCCGCGCGCAGTCTCGTGCTGTCGAACGTCGGCGATCCTGGAGTCGACCGTCTGGTGGCGAGCGGCGAACTGACGCGCATCGACACCATCATCGACGAGGACGGCACCCGCTTCTACACCATCCTGCAGCGTCCCGCCGGCCGCTGATCCCTACGACCGATGCGCGCCGACCGTATCCGTCGTCGTCGTGAATCCCGGACCGCCGGCTGCCACGTAGCCGTGGCTTGCGCCGGATGCGTCGGGGCTGACCCAGAAGGCGTAGAGTGCACCGCTGGTGAGGTGAAACCTGAACCGGACCGCGCGTCCTGCGAGCGGCGAGAGATCCGCGGCGCCGTTCCACGTGACCTGCGCGCAGGTGCTGTCGCCGCGGATCGGCACGCACGCGGCGGCCGTGTACGGCGCGATGGCCGCGCCCGACACGTCGAGCGCCTCGACGCGCAGATCGCCGGACGAGGCGGCGACGTTCACGAACAGGTGCTTTCCGCTGAATCGCACCGGCCGCGTGACGAGCGTGCCGGGCGAGAGCGACGTCACGCGTTCGACGCGCCGCGCGGCGCCGGGATGATCCATCGACACGAAGCCGTCGCGCCGGAGCACCGCGAGGCCGGTGGAGCACACGCCGGGGTCCGTCGTGCCTGGCACGCCCTGCCGCCCGCTGCAATAGAAGTAGAGCTTGTCGCCGACGATGAGGCAGGCGCCGCCGGCAGACTGCACGTTCGCCCAGTTCCAATCGCCCTGGTGTTCGGAGACAGGGAGGAACGCGTTGCGATCCGGACGCGTCCAGTGAAAGCCGTCGCGGCTGTAGCCGAGGCACACGTCGTTCGGCTTCTCTCGAATCAGGCGTTCGCCTCGCCACATCGTGAAGAGGCCGAGGAAAATGCTTTCGTACGCGACGCCGTCGAGATTGTAGAGCTCGGTCGGGACGTCGTATTCCGGACGTCTCGGATCGAGCGTGTCGGCCCCGACCCACAAGACGGGATCGCGATCGCCCCAGCGCGCGCCGCGGACGAAGTCGTTCGTTTCCCAGTACAGGCGATGGCGCGGACCTGCGTCCTGTTCGGAACGCAGGCTGAAGATCCAGACGCCGCGAAACGGGTTGTAGAAGAACGTCGTGCGATCGCCGG
The DNA here is from genome assembly GCA_964579765.1 of uncultured Bifidobacteriaceae bacterium. GTDB lineage: Bacteria > Acidobacteriota > Vicinamibacteria > Vicinamibacterales > CAVVIG01 > DATNBT01. The sequence goes on along the minus strand of CAZOIK010000228.1, from coordinate 7,166 downwards.
TGTGACCGGAGTTGCCGGTTTTCGTCCAGTGAACGCCGTCGGCCGAGACGAACTGCTCGAGGTAGTGATCGTGCCACGATGCCATCTTGTAGCGGCGCGCGGGATTGGTCTCGGCCCAGTCGATCCACGTCGTCGACGAATCGCGATTGCCCGCCATCACGATGTTCGTGCCCTTGACGACGTCGAGCACGGGACGATCCCAGTGGATGCCGTCGCGTGAGGTCGCGTAGCACGTGTTCTCGTTGTAGCCGCCCATGTACCACATCTTGAACAGGCGGCTTTCCGGGTCGAAGAAGACGCCGTCGCTGAACGGCATCGCGGCCTGGTTCACGTGCGTGTGCGTGCGATCCGCGTACGAGTCGTACTTCTCCCACTTCGTGGCCGGGCTGAGGATCGGATTCGCGGGATGGTAGTCGGCGCGATGGAACGTCCGGACGAGCGACGTCTGCTCGATGAGGAAGTCGTCGACGAAGAGCTGGCGGCCGAGGTCGATTGGAATGACGCGCGGCGGATCGACCAGATACGGCGGCGTGACGGGAAGATTCGGCAGGCTTTGGCGCCGGGGCGGCCAGGGATCGGCGAGCCGGATGCCGTTGTAGAGCGTGGCGCCGGCCGCGCCGTCGCCAGCGGCGAGGGCGTCCCGTACGCGCATCGGCGACGACAGAGCCGCCGAGCCAGCAATCTTGAGAAATGTCCGGCGCTTCACGCCACGAGCATTTTATCAGCGCGCGTGATCCTCACGGCCGCGCTTGCGCTGGCCGTCGGCGCATGCGGTACGGCTCCCCTGGAACGCCGAAGCACGTTCGCCGTCGAGGGGCTTCCGCGCGTCGACGTGACCATCCTCGCCGCGCCGGGACATGCGCGCGACGGCGACCGGTACGAGCAGGCGGCGTTCACCACGTTGAAGGTCCTCGGCACCTGGCTCGCGCCGTTTCCGGACGCGACCGTTTCGGTCACGGCGGATCCGACGCCGTGGTGGTCGGCGCCTGCGGCGATGGCGCCCGAGTATGCCGTCGCACGTCCGCTGAGCCGCACGTATTGGGAGCGGGTCGTGGACACACGCGAACTGCCGGCATGGTTCGTCGACGGGCTCGTGGAGTACTCCGCGCGGCGGGCCGTGTCGCGCATCGTGGACGAGCGGTATCTCGCCGTGTATCGGTCGCGGGCCGAGATGAGGTTTTTTGGCGGGTTCGTTCCGTACGCGCTGCGCGTCCAGTTCCGCGTCGAGGACGAGGGCGACCCGGTCGACGCTTATCGTATCGATCCGCGCGCCGCGAGCGGGAAGCCGCTCGCGGCAAAAGTGCTCCTGACGCTCGGCACGCTCGAACGGTGGATCGGCCGGCCCGTGTTCGACGCGATCCTGGCAGAGTTCGCGAGCACGCCGTCAGGCACGCGGCCGACGCTCGACGACTTCGCCAGGCTCGCGTCGCGGGTCAGCGGCCAGGACCTGTCATGGCTGTTCAACGGGACGCTGAAGAGCACGGGCATCTTCGACTACGGGATCGAGGGGATCGACACGCGGCCGGCGCCGGACGGAGCGTTCCGCACGACGGTCGACGTCGGCCGGTTTGGTGACGCGGTCTTCAGCGGCGCGACCGACGATGCGGCGTCGCCGTTCGAGCACGGGCGCGGCATCACGGTGCAGACGACGTTCGAGGACGGCTCGGTGGTGCGCGATACATGGGACGGCCGCGCGCGCCAGAAGACGTTCGAGTACCGGAGCCGGTCGCGCGCGCGCTCCGCGGAAGTCGATCCCGACCGCGTCCTCCTGCTCGATCTCGATCGGAGCAACAACGGCGCGACGCTCGACCCCGGCCCCGCCCGAACGGCGGCGACGCGCTGGGCCGCGCGCTGGATGGTCTGGCTCGAAGACGCTTTGCTGACCTACGGGTCCCTCACATGATTCAGACCTCGCTGCATCCGCTCGACATCCTCATCATCGTCGCATATCTGGTGATGCTCTCGGCCGTCGGCTTCTACTTCTCACGACGGCAGAAGAGCCTCGACGAGTACTTCCTCGCGAAGCAGTCGATGGCGTGGCTGCCGGTCGGCCTCTCGCTGATGGCGGCGCTCGACAGCGCGATCGACTACTTGATGCAGCCGTCGGCGACGATCAAGTACGGCCTGATCCTGCTCATCGGCACCAGTTCGTGGATCGTGCTGTATCCCTGGGTCTCGAAGGTCACGCTGCCGTTCTATCGGCGGTTGAACTACTTCACTGCGTACGAGTACCTCGAGGCGCGGTTCGACGTCCGCGTCCGTGCGCTGGCGGCCGTCATCTTCATCGTCTGGCGCCTCGGCTGGATGGCGACGGCCATCTATGTGCCCTCGCTCGCCATCTCGACGGCCACCGGCGATCGGATTCCGGTGACGGCACTGGTGCTCGGCCTCGGCGTCATCGTGACGCTCTACACCGCGCTCGGCGGCATCGAGGCGGTGATCTGGAACGACGTGGCGCAGTTCTGCGTGCGGTTCGGCGGACTGGCGGCCGTGGTGGCGATCGCCGCTGCATCGGTGCACGGCGGGTTCTCCAGAATCTGGGACATCGCGAGCGCGGCGGGGAAGACGTCGGCGATTGCGCCCGTCGATCTCGGCGCGGGCGGGTTCGTCGCTCGCGTGCAGGCGTTCTTCTTCCAGCCGATCAACGTCGTCTCGATCATGTTGTCGATGGTGGTCGGGCGGATGGCGTCGTACACCTCCGACCAGATCATGGTGCAGCGCCTGCAGACGACGAAGTCCCTCAAGGACGCGCGGCAGGCGTTCATCGTCAACGCGGCGGGCGACGCCATCTGGATGTTCGCGCTGTCGTTCGTCGGGCTGGCGCTGTTCGCGTTCTTCCAGTCGCGTCCGCTGCCGGCGGACTTCGCCACCGACAAGATCCTCCCGTACTTCATGTCGCTGACGTTTCCCGCGGGCATCGTCGGCCTGGTGATCGCGTCGATCATGGCGGCGTCGCTGTCGAGCGTCGATTCGGCGATCAACTCGTGCACGTCGGTGCTGGTCATCGACATCTACAACCGGCTGATCCGCGGACGGGAAACGGAGCGCACGTCCACGAGCGATGCCGGCGACGTCTTCGTCTCGCGGCTCGCGACGGCGGGCTTCGGCGTGCTCGGCACGCTGCTCGCGATGAACGTGTCGAGGATCGGCTCGTTGCTCGAGATCGCCAACAAGCTGATTAACGCGTTCAGCGGCCCGCTGTTTGGGATCTACGTGCTCGCGATGTTCAACCGGCGGGCGACGAGCAGCGCCGCGCTGATTGCGGGGATCGCCGGATCGATCACGAGCTACTACGTGGCGTATCTCAGCCGGATCGGCTTCATGTGGCCATCAACGCTCGGCTTCGCCGCTACGCTGGCCGTCGGCGTCGCCTGGTCGCGCCTCGTGCCTGGGCGTCCGAGCACGCGCGCGCTCGAACTGACGTGGTGGAGCGTGATGGCTACTCCGGTGGAGTCCCGCCAGGTTTAGGCACAAAGTCCCACGCCACGCGAAGAATCCTGATGTCGCCCACCTGGATGCCGACCACGCGGTTGTCCGTGCTGCCCGGCGTGAAGTCCGACACGCGCGCGGTGTGATTGACGAACAGGTTGACGCGGTTCTTCAGGAGCGGCGGCTCCGGCGAGGGCAGCGTGAGCACGACGCTCGACCAGGCTGGGCCGACAATCGCGCGCGCGATCTGCCTGCCGGACGACGTGATGTCGACGACGATCTGGTCGCCGATGAGGCCGCTGCTCGGCGCGCGCAGCGGGATCTCGATGACGCGCCAGTCCGCGTCAGGGAAGAGGCTCGCGTACTGCCGCGTCCAGCGGTATGGCACGCCCTCGGCGATGCCGCCGCCGTCGTAGTACATCCCGTCCACTTCTTCGAGGTGCACCGGTACGAGCGGCCGCTCGTTCAACCAGATCGGTAGCACCGCGAACGCAATCGTTCCCACCGCAACAATCGCCTCGTAGCGTCCGATGTTAGCCGGACGTTCGCGCGATCCCTCCGTCGCCGGCTGAAGCCGGCCACTCGATTCCGCATCGTTCAGTAACGACGACCCGCCCAGCGCGGCGGCCAGCGCGAGCTGTGTGAAGAATGCGGCCGCGACCTCCGGCACGAGCAGCGGATGTCCCATCAGACAGGTGCCGAGGAACGCGACGAGGCCAGCGGTCGCGCCGAGCAGGCGCCAATCGTGCGGGTCGCGTGCAAGCGCGACGAACGCGAGGCCGAAGGCGCCGACGAAGAACGCGGCGTACACGAAGAAGCCGATGATGCCGGCTTCGGTCGTGATCTCGAGGAAGTTGTTGTGCGCGTTCTCCGATCCGTACGACCACGCGAGCTGCGGCGTCAGGAAGTTCGGCGAGTCGCGATAGTACCGGCCGACGCCGATACCGAGATAGGGGTGGGTGCCGATGACGCGGAAGCTCGACATCACGAACTGCTGCCGGAATCCAGACGCCGTGTACGTCGGGTCTCGCTCGATCTGCCACGCGCGCACGATGCCGAAGACAATCAGCACGCCGAGGACGCTACCGATCACCGCAGCTCGCCTAGCTCTTGGCCACGTCGCCGTCTTCGCCCACAGAAACGCGGAAGGAATAACCAGCCCCGCCGCCGCTTCGGCGCTGCGCGAGTGGCTCATCCAGAGTCCAAGCGCGCACGCGCCCGCACTCACGATCCAGAATGTACGGCGTCTGCCGCGCTCGCGCAGTACCATGCCGAGCGCGAGACAGAGCACCATCGCGAAGTGCGACCCGGCCGCGTTCACGTCCACGACATGCGCGGCGAAGCGATAGCCGAGGACAGCTTCGCGCGCCAGGACGCGCTGCGGACCGATGCCGAACGACAGCAGCACGCTCGCGGCGGCTGCCGCGAGCGCCGAGAGCGCCAGTGCGACGGGCAGCGAGCGCGCAAGCGACGGCCGCCGGCGGAAGATCCCCAGCACCGCGCCGACGATCGCAAAGCCCTCCAAGATGCGCGCGCAGTCGGCGAAGCCCGTCGGATCGGCGTACCCGAAGTAGTGCAGCGCAACGGTTGTGAGGTCGGTGCGCAGCGCGTCGGGATGGCGAAGGAGCTGCCGGCCAATCGCGGCCGCCAGGCTGAGAATGAGGACGGAGAAGAGCCAGGCGGCTCCCCACGCGTAGCGCGGGAGCCGCGGTCCCCGATCAGCCTCGCGTGACGGCAAACGAACCAGCCACGCCGCGATAAAGGAGACGAGGATGACCTCCGTCAACCGGAAGTCGCCCATGCCGTCCAGCGCGGCGATGAACCCGCCGAGCGGCGCGAAGCCGGCGGCGCACAGAAGACCCGCGGCGGGATCCCAGAACGTCACGCCGGACACGACGACGATCACGAGGCGGGCAACGAGCGGCGTGCCGTGCGAGACGAGCGCGACGAGGAGCGCCGCCGCGGGGACGGCGGCCAGCGCGACTCTGGCCAGCGCGCGCGTGTCAGTGCGGCGCGCCGGCGCTGCGAGATCGATCACGAGGCGAGCGCGCGCTGCAGCTCGTCGAGCCGGGCGCGGATGGCGGTGAGCTCGGCGTCGATGTCCGTCAGCTGCAGTTCGCGCCGGCGGTCGCGCGCGAGCAGCGCGTCCGATCGCTTGAGGTCCTCGTCGGCGATCGCCCGGAGGACGTCGGCGAAGTTGCGCGTGTCCACGTACGGCTTGATCGTGCGGAGAAACTCGACGAGCGCGCTCTGCGCGCGGATGAGCTCGAGGACGGCGCGCTGAATCGTGCGCTGGTGACGCATTTCCTTCACGAGCGCGGCGTTGAGCGCCTGCTGCTTCCTCAGGAGAGGCGCCGCGTCGGCCGCAAGCTGATCGAGCGCAGCCAGATGCGCCGCCTCTTCGCCCGAGGCAGGTGCGGACAGCGCGGCCTCGATCGTTGACAGGGCGGTTTCGAGCCTGAGGATCGCGTCCTCGAACGCGCGGCTCGCGGCGGCGCGCTCCACGTTCACCGGCCCACGAGCCCTTCGACCGGGCTGCTTGCCGTCGCGTACAGCTTCCGCGGGATGCGGCCGGCGAGATAGGCGAGCCGTCCGGCGTGGACGGCGAAGCGCATCGCCTCGGCCATCGCCACCGGATCCTGCGCGCCCGCAATCGCCGTGTTCATCAGCACGCCGTCGGCGCCGAGCTCCATGGCGAACGTCGCGTCCGACGCCGTGCCGACGCCGGCGTCAACGATGACGGGCACGCGCGCGAACTCGCGGATGATGCGGATGTTGTTCGGATTCTGGATGCCGAGCCCAGAGCCGATCGGCGCACCGAGCGGCATCACCGCGGCCGCGCCCGCGTCCTCGAGCTTGCGGCAGACCACCGGATCGTCGGTCGTGTAAGGCAGCACGACGAAGCCGTCGCGCACCAGGACGCGCGTCGCCTCGATCAGTTGTTCGTTGTCGGGGAACAGCGTGCGTTCGTCGCCGATCACCTCGAGCTTCACCCAGTGCGACAGCCCCGCTTCGCGGCCAAGCCGCGCGGTGCGGACCGCCTCGTCGGCGGTGTAGCAACCGGCCGTGTTCGGCAGCAGGAAGATCTTCGACGTGTCGATGTAGTCGAGGAGCGATTCCTTGGATCTGTCGGAGATGTTCACGCGTCTGACTGCTACGGTGACCATGTCGGCGCCAGACGCCTCGTGCGCCTTGGCCATGACGGCGTGCGACGGGTACTTGCCCGTGCCGACGATGAGCCGCGACCGGAACGTTCTACCCGCGATGACCAGCTGATCGGATGCCACAGTGCTATCCACCACCCACGAAGTTGACGATTTCGACGGTATCTCCCTCGCGGACGACCGTCTGCTCGAACGCCGTGCGTTTGACGATGACGAGGTTGTGCTCGACGGCGACGCGGCGGGCGTCGATCGCGAGCGACTCGAGCAGGGCGGCCACGCTCACCGGCCCCGGCGCGTCGAAAGGATCGCCGTTCAGTGTGATCTTCAAGCGTGCAACCCGCGTGAAACCGCATTTTATCGCACCACACCGCGCTACACAGCCGACACACTTTTGGATAAGGATCAGGCATGACCATCGACCGCGCGTCGGCCGTGTCGTGGTACCGGCGCAACCGTAAGCGATCGCGTGACCTGTTCGACATGCTGCCGGAGGACGCCTACTACCGTCGTCCCATCGATCTGCGTCATCCGATCGTCTTCTACGACGGCCACCTGCCGGGTTTCAGCTTCAAC
>CAZOIK010000227.1:0-20446 GCA_964579765.1 uncultured Bifidobacteriaceae bacterium | reverse complement strand
CGGACGGCGCAGGCGCGCCGGCTTCCGACGCCGTGAGCGCGACACCCGCGACGGCGACGGCGACAGCGGTATGCAGGAGAACGCGAGGCACGGCCCTCACCGCGACGACACGCCGTTGAGCGTCGAGACGAGACGCATGTCCTTCACCGGCGGAATCCCCATCAGCTCCCGCAGGAGCGCGGCCTGCTCGGGGTAGTACTTGAAACTGGCGATCACCATCTGCCCTTCAGCGACCTGGAGCGGCGTCTTGCCCTCTCCAACGCCGGGGAAGCGCGGGTCTTCTTCCTTCGTCTTCGCGTACAGATCCGCGCCTTCGTCAACCAGGAACTGAATGAGCTCGTTCGACTCGCGGATGACGGCGCAGTGCAGGGCCGTGTAGCCGCGATCGTTGGCCGCGTTGACGTCGGCGCCCAGATCGAGCGACAGCTTCACGGCCGCCAGCAGCGCGCCGGGCTTCGACTCGGGACTCTCGCCTGCCTGCCAGCCGTACCCCGCGGCGACCATCAGCAGATCCGTGTTGTCCTTGGTCCGCAGTTTCGGATCGGCACCGTACTTCAGCAGCAGGCGCATCAGCTCGACGTCGGGCACGCGCGCCGCGAGAAGCAGCGGTGTGGCGCCGATGCGGTTCATCGACGTGCGATAGCCGTCGCCGGGATTACGCGTCATGCGCGCATTCGGATCGGCCTTGTGCTCGAGGAGCACGCGCGCCATGCCCATCGCGTCGAGCGAGCCGCGCTGCTCGGGCCCGGGCGGAAACAGCACGACGTTGGGATGGTACGACCAGACGAGCTGATGGAGCGGCGTGAAGCCGAGCGCGTTGTCGTTGGGATCGGCGCCGTGGTCGAGCAGCATCGCCGCGAGCTCGTAGCGGGCGTTCATCACCGCGAGCATGAGCGGGCTCGTCTTGTTGTCGAGCAGGGCCGTCACGCTGGCGCCATGCGCGATCAGCGCGCGCGCGGCGTCCATCGCGCCGGCCCGCGCCGCGTAGTGCAGCGCCATGAAGCCGCCCTCGCCCTTTGCGTTGACGTCTGCGCCGGCGGCGACGAGGGCGTCAACCGCGTCCGCACCGTCGGCGGCGGCGGCCCACATCAGCGCCGTCTGACGGTGCCAGCTTTCGACGCTGTTGGGATTGGCGCCGTGCGCGAGCATCGCCGTGACCGCGCCGGCGTTGCCCGACCGCGCGCACGTCAGCAGCGGGGGCTCGCCTTCGAACGCCGCCGCATCCACGCGCGCGCCCGCCTCGAGCAGCCGCTGGATGAGGCCGACGTCGCCATTGCTGCACGCCAGCGACAGCGGCGTGACGCCGTACCGATCCGCGACGTTCACGCGCGCGCCGGCGGCGATGAGACGCACGACCTCGCGCCCGTTGTCGTCGTACACGGCCCGGTGCAGCGGCGTCGTGCCGTCGGGAGCCGTCGCGTTGACGTCCGCCGGGCGCGCGGCAGGCTTCGCGTGTTGCGCGGTCGCGGCGGTGGGCATGCCCGCGAGCAGGAGACAGGCGGCGACGGGCACGCCGAGACGGCTACGGCTTGCGCGCGGCATCGACGTACTGTCGAGACTGAAAGCGCCAGCCGTTCGGCCCTTTCACGTAGACGTCATCGTAATATCCGCCGTCTCCGCGCAGGTATGCCTTGCCGTGCACGGCGCCCTCGGGCGTCAGCGTGAGCACGAGCCCCGACGCGCGAAACAACCGCCCGGTGCCGGCGCCGGGCGTGGCGCTGCTGTGCGGCGCGCTGAACGCATCGACGTAAATGTCGTCGAACTGCCGCGCGTCGCCGGCCAGCGCGCGGATGGCGAGGAAATCCTCGACGGTCAGATGCGCCGCGGCTTCCGGCGCGGAGAGCACGTTGCGCGAGGCGAACCGCCATCCGGACGGCGTCTTGACGTAGACATCCTGATAATAGGCGCCGCGCCCGAGCGACACGACGCCGGTCGCGCCGCTCGCCGTGGCCTCGATGCGCACGTTCGCGCGCGGCGGCACGCGCGAGGGGGCGGCGCCGCTGCGCTTCGGGCCGGCGCACGCCGGCTCGCTGCGCACGAGCGCGGCCAGGCGATCGCGTCCCGCCACGTGGCCGCGCGAGCTGCTGGAGAAGGAGCCGTCCGGCGCGGCATAGAGGTCGGCCCACTCCTCGGCGGCGCAGCCGCCGAGCGCGCGTCCGTAGTGCGCGACCAACTCCTGAATGTCGGCCTGATCTTGGTCGCTGAGCGCGGGCGGCGCCGCCATGCCCGGCGCGGGCGTCAGCGCGAGCATCAGCAGCACGCCGGCGCCGGTGAGGAACGCATGTGAAAGGGAGCGCATCAGCCGGTGACAGTAACAAACTGGAATTCCACAGTCAAACCGTTTCCGCCCGCTCTGGCGCTCCCGCCATTCTGATTCCGAATGGGCGCCCATCAGCAGGCCGACAAACTGTTGATAACAGAGTGCCCACAGCTCGTGCGGCAGGGGACTGCCAAAGCATGTCGATCGAATTGATTCCGGGCCCCAAAAGGAGGATGGACCAATCCGACATGGTCTCCGATTGGTCCATGCCATACACGCGACGCACGGCGGCTAGAAGCTCATCTCCAGGTTGAGGCGCAGATATCGGGGGTTTTGAATCTGCGTGGGCACCAGCCACGTGGCGCCAGTCGTGCCGTAGGTCGTGTTATAGATCTGAGGCCCCGCTTGATTGAAGAGATTCTGAAAGTCCACCGACGCCGTCATTTGCGATCGACCCACTTTCAAACGCTTGGCTACACGGAGATCCGTTTGCTGCTGCCGAGGTCCAAACATGGTACCCGGCGCGATCAATGGCACGCTCGTAAGCGCGGTCGCTCCCGCGGCGACGTTGCGTCCCAGGGATGGCGCAATCTGCGCATTCCTCGCCGAGTAGGTCGCCGTGATCTGCGGGCCCGGCAGGTTCGCATAGATGACACCGATGTCGAGGCCCCACGGCAGTGGATAGTTACCCGAAAACCTGATGTTGGGTTGAAACGGTGGTTTGACATCGCAGAACAGCAGCTGCTGCGGCGAGTTGATCACGTAGCAACCGTTGTTCTCCGTACGACCGTCGCTCATGCCACCGCTCAACCGGCCACTGCCAGGCAACCGCATGCTTGTCGTCAGATCGACCCCGTTGTACACCTGCGTCGGCTGGAAGCCGAAATTGCTTGCAAAGGTGTTGTAGTTCTGCGTTTTGCCGAACAGCGCGGGCTTGACATCGTATAGTCCACACACTTGGTAACCGCCGCCACCGGGGAGTCCCGGGTTGAGCGGCGCCGTGATGCAGTAGGGGGAGTAGTCCGCCGGCGTCGTGTCGAGGTTTTGCGTGGCGGAGTACTTTGTGAGCGACGACCGGTAATAGCCGACACTCACGCTGACCCCTTCACGCAGCTGGTGATCGAGCTGAATCGACTCGTTCCAGTAGAAATCTCGCACGCCCCAGCCGTGTGTCAACGTGGGATCGGTTATCGTCGCGCTTGGATTAGCTTGACCAAACGCCAGGTTATTGATTTGGCCGCATTCTCCGTTGCCGAGGGGATTTATCAGGTTGCAGTCCGGCAGGAAATTGCCGTTGGCATCGTTCCACTGACGGCTCGCGGACAGAACTGATGTATTCACTGGGTTGTACGGATTGACCTGATTCAGTCCATAGCCGACGAGGTACTTGCCGACGAAGCCCTTGACGGAGGTCTTGCCGTCACCGAACAGATCATAGGCAGCGCCGAACCGTGGAGAGATGTCCTTGAAATCCTGCACATCGTTGATCGCAGCAAACTGCTGCGCGCCTTCGAAATAGCCTGCGGCGAGCGTCTGCGGTGGAATATACGAGTCGAAATAGTCGTAGCGCACACCCAGATTCAAGGTCAGGCGCTTCATCGTCCAATCGTCTTTCACGTAAATACCGAGATCGGCCTTGATGTTCGACGTGCGGCCGTTGGGCTGTTCCCATTCCTGCAACGAATTGGGGCGGCCATTCAGGAGTGTCACCGAGTAGGGCCCGTTGGTGTTGGTGTCGACATACGAGTGCCCCCAGCGATCCAAGAAACCGACCTTGAACGTGTGCGTGCCAGTGACATACGCCACGGAGCCCTTGGCGGTTTCCTCGGGGTACGAGTTGGTGCCGAACGCCGTGCTGGCACCGGGGTTCGGCGATCCGAAATTCATGCCGGTCGACGACTCCAGCTTCGCGACGGTCGTGAAATCCTGCGGCGGCATCACATTACGCAGACCGCCGTTGCAGCCGCACAAGTCGCGCCGCGGGTCGTAGGTCAGGTTGTACATCGATGCACCGGCTTCGAGGAAAATCCGGCTGCTGATCGGCGACTTCCACGACAAGGACGAGAACTGATTCGGTGCGGACGGCGCATAGGCCGTCGCCTCCAGAGACGTCAGTGAGCCGCTGTTGCGGTTGAGATGGCTGTTCGGCTCCCAGTCGGTGAACGCGCTGAACTTGTTTTTCGGCGTCGCCTGCCAAGTCAGACGGAGCCCACCGTTAGCGTAGGTGTCCTCGATCCAGACCGGCTGGTTCAAGTCCGGCGTATACACCCATCCCGTTGGCGTCACGTTGACGTAGAGGTTTGGAATGTACTGTTTGACAGCGTTCTTACGGAATGCCGTGTAGAACCACAGCTTGTCCTTCAAGATCGGTCCGCCGCCGGCAGGCGTGACATCGTAAAACTCTTTCAGACCGTTTTGCTTGACACCCTCGGCCTGCAACGCGCCAGTGACATTACTTCCCACCATGCCTTCCGAGGTAACCCCGGTAAAGAAATAGCCTGTGAAGCGGTTGCCCCCTTCTTTCGGAATGACGCTCGATACAATGCCACTCATCCGATACTCGGCATCGCTCGCATCCGTCGTGACCGCCACTTCCTGGATGTAGGCCTGGTTCATGTAGTAGACGGTGCCACCACCGCCCACCGCTCCTGAATGCTCTGTGCCAAACCCATCGAGCGTGGTATAGACCTCGGCGCCATTGCCACCGTGGATCGCAGTCGTCTTGCCCGTGAAGCCGAGACCACCGAGATTGACGCCCGTGACGCCGGGAATCGTGGCGATATACGACGAAGGATCACGCGCCAGAATCGGCAAGGTACTCATTTCCACTTGCCCGACCGTCTGCGCGCGCGCGGCTTCGTGGGTGTCCACCAGGGGCGCTTGGCCGGTCACCGTTAACGTCTCCTCGACCTGGCCCACGCGCATGTCAGCGTTGACCGTGGCCACAAAGGACGCGGGCAAATCGATGCCGTCCCGTTTGACCGTCGTGAAACCTGTCAGCGCGAACGTAACCGTGTACGTGCCTGGGCGGAGATCGACGATCTCGTAGGCCCCCGAACCGTCGGAGACCGCCGTGCGGACCTTCTCAATCAACGCCGGGCTGGCGGCCTCGACAGTGACCCCGGGTAACACCCCGCCCGTGGCGTCCTTCACCACGCCCGCGATGCGACTCTGCGCAAATGCCGCCGCCGGGTAGAGCGCGAGGAATACAAGTGCAGCGAAACCAGCGCGGGCTGCCGGTCGATGCCGTTCCACCAATATCCTCAGTCTCCTCAGACACTTCTCGCTCGCAGTCATTGTCCCTCCACGAAGAGATACAGGCCGTCTTCGAGTACCGATAGAACCGGCGACGATGGCGCGAACGTCGAGATGAAGAATGCGACGGTAACTGGCGACGAAGGGTTTAGCGGGTCTTCAACGGTGCGAGTGGCTGGGGAACGCCGACAAGTTTTGCCGGATCCGCTCCCGGCTTCGGTCTGAACTTCTGCGTCCGGCCGCCGGCTGCTTCGGCTGCGTAGAACGTTCCGCTCGAGTCGACGCTGAATCCGTGAATGTTGTGGAAGGAGCCTGGCGTCGTTCCGCCCTTGCCCCACGCCTCCAGCAGCTTCCCATGCAGGTCGTACTTCAGCATCATGTCGGTCGCCCCAGTCGCAATCCAGAGATGCTGATCGGCCGACACCATGATGGCGGATGGCCGCCAGATGTTCGGCCACAGGTCGAGCAACTTCCCGTTCTCGTCGAACACCTGAATGCGGGCGTTATGTCCGTCGGCCACGTAGACGTGCCGGTTGCGATCGACGTCGATCGCGTGCGGGATGTTGAACTGTCCGGGATCGATGCCCTTGGTCCCCCACGACATCAGGTACTTGCCGTGCTTGTCGAACTTGACGATGCGCGAATTGACGTAGCCGTCGCTGACGAAGAAGGTGCCATCGGGCAGCCACGCGATATCGGTTGGCCGGCCAAAGTGCTTCTCATCATTCCCGGCGACGCCCGCCTCTCCGAGCGCCATGACGAGCTTGCTGCCGTCATGCGTGAACTCGTACACCTGCTGCCCCGTATCGTCGACAACCCAGACGTGCCGCTCGGGATCGTAGGGGCTGATCTTGATGCGGTGCGGTCCATTGCCACCCGCCACGAAGAGGTGATCCCACTGCGTCCACCGTTCAACGACCTCGCCCTTCGAATTCGCAACGATGATGCAGTTGCGAAGCATCGGCTTCTGCCGAGTGACCTCTCGAGGTAGCGAGCCGATTGTGCCGTCGAAATTCGGCGGCAGCGGCTTGGGCAACTCCAGCTCGCCGCGGCTGATCAAGTAGATCCGATCCGGCGACTCAGCAAAGATGCCGGAGTTCGACCGTGTGATGTTTCCAGGAGTGGCGAACTTGGCCGGCCACGCTTCGACGTCGTAATACGCCGTGGATGGCTGCGTATATGGATTGCGAGGAACATCCTGAGGGTAGGCCGGCGCTGTGAACAACCCAAATCCACAGACCGCAACCACAGCGAGCAGGGCCACGCGCATGTTCACTCCTCTACGAGCCCGCACACGTGGCGGCGACCATCTGCAACGAACTGAGATTCAACCGGTCTTTGTTGGGCGCTCTATACAGCAGGCCCTTGGCGTCCATCCTCTGCCCTTGGTGCGCCTCTGGTTTGAACGGCGCGACGCTGACCAGCTGAAATGTGGACCGGCCGAGAGGCCGCGTACCCGCGTTCTTCAGCTCCTCTTCGGTCGCCGGGCGGCCTCGGGTCAGCACTGGCTCCGTCGTCTCGGTCAACATCCACGTATCGCCCGGCCCCCGGGTCAGACATCCGACCACGTCGACGATCGAGAAACTCCGCGCTTGCCTGGGGCCTTCTCCCGGCACCGGCTTTCTCAGGATCTGGACGTCGGCCATTTCATCGATCGTGAGGTCCTTGTCTCCTGCAGGGTAGGCATTGGCCTGGAGAATGTTGACCATCGCGCCGAGGTAGTCCTCGTCGTCAAGACTGGACGGGCTGTCAGGCGGCATCGTGTCCCGGATCTTGTCGAACAGCCGCTCGAGGTCCTGCCCCTCCCAATCCGCCATGAAACTCTCGCCGCGAAGCGCCGGACCACGGCGGGTTCCGCCAAGATCGTCGCCGTGGCACCGGCGGCAGACCCCCACGAAGGGCGCCTTCCCCCGTTCGAGCTGCGCCTGCGAGTACACGCCCGCCCAGATCATCTTCTCGGCCGGCGCATCACCCCGTGGCTCTGGCGCCGCTGGCGCCTGAGCCGCGAACACACCAGTCAACGTGACGCCACACGTGCCGAGCAGGGCGGCAAACAGCGAAAGTCTTCGCGCCATGGATCTCATCCTCACCGCAAGCGGGTCAGCGGCCGGGCGCCGCGCTGGCGTCCGAGTTAGCGGCCGCGCTTCCCATCAACTGTTGCAGAAGCGTCACGGTGCTTTTGCGGGCGGGCGCGCGCTGCCCGGCTCTGGCATCGTTGAAACCTTTGGACACGCCGTTCGCGATGTCGAGCGCCGTGCGCCCCTGTTTATCGCGCATCTGCAGATCGGCGCCATGCGCTGCCAGAAATTTGACGATCTCGTCTCCCTGCGTGATCGCTTCGGAGAGTGCGGTGGCGCCGTTGATGTCGAACGCATTGACGTCGGCCCCATGATCGAGACAGACCTTGAGGGCGGCGATCACGTCCTTTTCGCTGCTGCGAGTTCGTCCGCCGCTGGCTGCGAAGAGCAAGGCCGTCATGTAGTCGCGGGTCACGAGGTTGACGTCGGCTCCGTTGTCGAGCAGCAGCAGCATGACCGGCAGATCCTTGGCCTTGGCCGCCCGCATCAGCGGCGTCGCGCCGTCGCCCAGCTGCTTGTCGCCTCCATTGTGAAAGCGCTGCAACGTCGGAAGCCGGAGCCGCGCGTTGGGATTCGCGCCGTGCTCGAGCAGGACCTTCACCAGTTCCACGTTATCCACGCTGCTGGTCGCCTGTGGCGTTGGACGATTGATCAGCGGTCCCAGCGCGCGCAGATCGACGGCGGCGTACAGCGCTGCCATGCCCGCCGCGTCGGCGATGTTGGGATCCGCGCCGTGATTCGCCAGCAACTCGGCGACGTCGTTGTGGCGGTTGATAATCGCGAGCACGAGCGCGGTTGTGCCGTCCAGATCGGTGAGGTTCACATCGGAGCCGGCCGCGACGAGCGCGCGCACGCCGTCCAGTGCCCCCTGGCGCGCCGCGATCTGCAGCGCCGTCATGCCGCCACGCGGGAGTGGGGTCGACACCATGGCGCTCGCGTTGAAGTAGTACTTGGGAAATTTCAGGACGCTCGAGCGGGCGTCGAGCTCCGCGCCATAGTCGGCGAGGAGCCGGACCGCATCCGGATGGTTCTCAGCGGCGGCCCACATGAGGGCCGTCTCGCCCATCCGGTGTTCCTGGGCGTTGACGTCCGCGCCGTGGTCCAGCAGGATCCGCACGGCATCCGCGTTGCCCGTGCGCGACGCCGTCATGAGCACGGTCTCGCCCTGGGGCAACGCAGCGTTGACGTCTGCGCCGGCCTTCAGCAGCAGCTCGATTGTCGCCCCGTCGCCGTTGACGGCGGCGAGCGACAACGGCGTCACGCCGTAGCGGTTCGCCGCTTTGGCGTCGGCGCCAGCCTTGAGCAGCAGGCGCACGATCTCAACGTCACTCGCGCGCACGGCCCAGTGCAACGCCGTGGTGCCATCGGCCTCCGGGGTATCGACCGCCACGTGAGCGCGCAGTAACGTCTGGACCAGAGGCCGGCTGCCGCTCTTGACCGCCTCGAGCAGCCGCGTGTCGCTGTTGGCGGCACCAAAGACGGTGGCCGCGCACAGCGTGACAAGACATGCGCCGATGACGCCTCGTGCATTCATTCGAATGTGCTCCACGAGGACCATCAGATGTCGATGGTCCCCGTACTGACGCCGAAGCGGTCGATCTCGATTCCGAGCTTGTTGGCGATGCTGAGCAGAAGATTCGCATTCGGCGTTCGCGCAGGCGCTGCGAGGTGCCGGTTCCCCTTGACCATTCCCGCGCCGCCGACGACCACGAGCGGCAGATGATCGGCCGCGTGCACGTCGCCGTTCCCCATGCCGCTCCCGTACAGCAGAATCGTATGGTCGAGGAGCGAACCCTCGCCGTCGCGCGTCTCGCGCAGCCGCTCCACGAACTTGCTGCACAGATCGAGATAGTGCGCGGACACCCGCGAGTACGCCGCCAGACGCTCGGCGTTGTTCGCGTGGTGCGAGAGCATGTGGTGCGGCAGCGTGGCGCCGATTTGCGGAAACGTCCGGTTGCTGAGTTCGCGGCCCATCATGAATGTGACGACGCGAGCGAGGTCGGCCTCATAGGCCAGCGAAAGCAGTTCGAACTGCAACCCGACGTGTTCGTCAGGCGAATCGGGCACGCCGACCGGAGCGGTCGGCACGACCAGATCGGAACTGGCCTGCTGCTCGGCCCGTTGGATCCGCCGCTCGACTTCTCGAACGTGATCGAGATAGTCGCTCAGCCGCCCGCGATCGCTCGCTCCAATCGCGTGCTGCAGATCCGTGAGTTCCTCGGTGACGAAATCGAGGACGCTCCGATCTTCCCGCATGCGGGCCTTCCGCTGGTCAGCGGTGTCCCCCGCGCCGAACATCCGCTCGAACATCACCCGGGGGTTGATCTCCATCGGGAGCGGCGACGTGGGCGATTGCCAGCTCAGCGTGTTCGCATAGGCGCAGCTGTACCCAGGCGCACACGACCCGAGCAGGAACGTGAAGTCCTCAGTCGCCACTTCGAGCGACGGGAAGGTCGTGTCCTGCCCGATTTGTGCCGCGATAATCTGATCGAGCGTGACCCCGTCCTTGAAGTCGGGCCCATCGGTTCGCTTCGGCGTCACTCCAGAGAGAAACGATGCCGGAGCGCCCGCATGGTTGGTGTTGTCCCGCACCTCCGGCCGCACCAGATTGGTCACCACGACCGCTGCGTCACGATACGGCGCGATCGGCTGCAGGATCTGCGACAGCTCGAAATTGGCGCCCGTGGTCGGCGGCGTCCAGTGCTCTGGATACGCCCCATGCGGCGCGTAGACAGCGGCGAACCGCCGCCTGGGGCTCGCCGCGGTTTTCGCGCTCGCCGTCAGCGCCGGAACCATCGCTTCGAGCAACGGCAATCCCAGTGAGACGCCGAGCCCTCGCAGAAACGTTCGCCGCGGGACTGACTTTTTGGTGATGAACATCAGCGTACTCCTCACAATTCACGCCGGGGCGCGTTCGAACCGGGAACCCGTTACTGCGCGCCAGTCGCAACGACGGCCGGATGCTCGCGGAGCTGTTTGGTCCGCATCTGAAATGGCGTGCTGGTCACGATGCCCAGCACAATCGCCGAAAAACGGTAGTCGTGCGCCGCGCCCTCGCGAACGACCGCACGCACCGCCGGGCCGTCGTAATAGTTGAGGCCGCGGCCGAGGGCATACGTCATGAGCTTCTCGACAAAGGTTCGAACGAACACGTCGGGATTCCTGACGAGCGCCTGCCGCAGTGTCACGACGCCGTTCACTCTGGTGCCATCCGTGAGCTGCCCGGACGCGTCGATGGCGACGCCGGCGTCGCGCACCCGCCATGCGCCGACGGCGTCGAAGTTCTCCAGCGCGAATCCGAGCGGATCGAGCAGCTTATGGCAGCTCGCGCACGCGGGATTCGCGCGGTGCGCCTCCATCTGCTCGCGCATCGTGCGCGTCTTCGCGGCGCTGCCTTCGGCCAGCGGCGGCACGTTGGGCGGCGGCGGCGGGGGCGGCGTGCCGAGCAGGTTCTCGAGAATCCATTTGCCGCGGACCACTGGGGACGTGCGATCGGGGTGCGAGGTCACCAGGAGGATCGCGCCCTTCCCCAACAGGCCCTTGCGCGCATCGTCGGTGACCGCCACGCGGCGGAAGTGGCTGCCGTAGATATTGGGAATGCCGTAGTGCTTCGCGAGCCGCTCGTTGACGAACGTATAGTCCGCGGTCAGCAAGTCGACGACGCTGCGGTCTTCGTGCATGACGCTCGCGACCAGCATCTGCGTCTCCTGCCGAAACGCCTGCCGCAGGTTGTCGTCGAAATCGGGAAACTCGTTCTGGTCGGGGATCGACGCGCGCAGGTTTCGCAGCTGCAGCCACTGGTCGGCGAAGTTGGTCACGAGGGTGTCGGCGCGCGGGTCGGCCAGCATCCGCCGCACCTGCTGTTGCAGGACGGCGGGATTCTTGAGCCGCCCTCGGCTCGCCACGTCGAGCAGCTCGTCGTCCGGGATGCTGCTCCACAGGAAGAACGAGAGGCGCGACGCGAGATCGAAATCGCCGACGGGATAAGCCGCGCCGTCGGCGACATTCGCCGGAACGACTTCCGGGCGAAACACGAACTTCGGGCTCGCGAGGATGCTGCGGAGCGCTCGCTCCACGCCGCCGTCGAAGCTCTGTTCGCGCCGGCCGACCTGGTAGAAGGCCATCAGCCGCTCCAGCTCGGCGTCAGTGGCAGGACGGCGATACGCGCGCCGCGCCAGAGTGGAGATAATGCGCTTCGCGCACGGTCCCTCGTCCGCCTGACTGAGCGGGTGGCAGACGAACACACGGCGACGGCTCGGCGTGTCGCCGGAACCGGCGGCATGATACGGCCCGACGATTGTCAGGCCCGACACATGCGGCAGTCCTGTCCAGTCGGTCGTGTCCACATTCGACCTGAGAAAGTCCTGGAACCGGCCGCCACCCTCCACTTCACTCGTGGACGGGAATACCGCAGCGACGACATGCGTGCCAGCCTTGACGACGACCCGGGCCGTCAACCGCTTGTCGATGTCGCCAAGGAGGTTGTTGGGATTCACTGACAGGGCGACCAGGTCGGCAGGGCCGCCGACCTCAGCTTGATGAACCCGCGCACCGTCGATGAGGATTTCGATCTGGTTCGGAAATTCCATGCCCTTGATCGAACCATTCGTCGTCTCGAGAAGCTTGATTTTGATGACGTATTCCGCTTCGAGCGGAAACCGATGGCGGACGAGCAAACCGCCGCGCGTCCCGAGCGGCATGCCTTCGAGATGTTCCGACTGGGACAGATCCGGCACGTTGGGATACGTATCCGTGCCCGGGCCGATCGTCGGATCTCCAACTGCCAACGCGCTGATCTTCCGCGCGGCGGACAGATAGCCCTCGAGCAGCAGCGGCGAGACGCCGAGAACGTCCGAGTTGTTGTCGAAACCGCTGCTCGAGTCGTCGGGCGGCAGCAGGACGGTGCTATCGACGTCGAGCGCGAGCAGATCGCGAACGGCGTTGGCGTATTCGAAGCGATTCAGACGACGGAGCGTCGGCGGACCCGGGTTCGGCGCCGTCCGTGCGGCGCGGTCGAGCGTCGCTTCGAGCGACGACAGCAGCGCCGCATGCGTCGCCGCGTCCGGACGCGGCACGCCGGCGGGAGGCATCGCGCCGGCCGCCAACTTTCGCACGACCTTTTCCCACAGCTGGGCGTCGTCGGCCACCTTGGTCAAATCCGCCGTATCGAGCGCCAGCCCCCCGGTCAGCAGCCGCTGGTTGTGGCACGTGATGCAGTATTTGTTGAGTACTGGCTGGAACTCCGCCGGCGACTGCGACGGGACGGCGCGGGCGGCCGGGGGGGGCCTGCGCCCCCGCCGATTGCACGGCGGTCCATGCGACGACGATCCCCAGGACCACCGCACCAACGCGCTGTGGAAGCTTCATAGAGTCCTGCGCATCATCAGCGCACCCGTCACGTTATAAGTGGACGCGAACCCCCGGGACGACGAACTGATAGCAGCCGAATGACGACCCGCGTACCGTCGATGGCGCGTCCAGACCGCGTGCAGTCGTCAGTGCGCCCATCAGGGAGGCGCCCGCGGAAGCGATCGGCACGTGCAGCCAGGAGCGCATCGGCCGCACACGGTAGCATATCTGGAATTCCAGAATCAACCTCTTTGGAGGTCGAGGCGACCCCTGTCATCAGTTCGCCAGCCTCGTAATTAGAGTGGAGGAGTGCCCGTAATCAGAGTGGACGGATGCCGGGGGAAATCGACGAACTGTTGATAACAGAATGACGCTGGGGATACAATTTGCGCTGCCGTTCGCCCGCCGGACGGCTGGACCTCGCATGTCGATAGCATTGCGCGCAGCCGCACTCCTCATAGTGCTCGCGGTGGCATCCGCGGCCCGGGCCCAGGCGCGCATGCCGCCGGTCGCGCCGGATCAGCTCACCGACGCGCAGAAACAGGCCGTGGACGCCTTCAAGGCCAATCGCGGCGCCGACATCACCGGACCGTTCATCCCGATGCTGCGCAGCCCCGAGGTCATGATGCGCGCGCGGGCGATGGGCGACTACCTGCGCTATCGCAGCGTCCTGCCGCCGCGGCTGAGCGAGTTCGTCATCCTCGTCACCGCGCGCCAGTGGTCGCAGCAGTACGAGTGGAGCGTGCACGCGCCGATTGCGCTCGGCGCCGGCATCGCGCCCGCCGTCGTCCAGGCGATCGCCGAAGGCCGCCGGCCCGAGGGCATGTCGGACGACGAGGCGCTTCTCTACGACTTCTGCGACGAGCTGCGCCAGCACCAGTCGATCAGCGATCCGACGTACGCGCGCATGGTCGCGCGCTTCAAGGAACAGGGCGTCATCGACACGCTCGGGATCGTCGGCTACTACTCGATGCTCGCGATGGTGCTCAACACGAACCGGACGCCGGCCAAGGCGGGCGCGCCCGCCCTGCCGGCGCTGCCCCACTGAGACGCAGCCCCCGCCGAGGCGGCAAAGGAGACTGACGATGCGCGTTCGCCTGATGACGTGTGCGACGATGGCCGGCGCGGTGCTGCTCGCTGCACACGCGCGTGCGCAGGACGTCCCGCGCAACCCGTATAACCCGGCCGCGACGGCGTTCTACGACGTCGAGACCTGGCCCATGGACTTCTCGAGCCCCGGCTACATGCGGGTGTCCAATTCGGGCATCTTCGTCGAGTCGCCCGATCGGATTTACCTGATCACACGCGGCGAAATCAAACGCCCCGATGCGCCCCCGCCGAACTTCAATGGCACCGTCGGCACGCTGCCGGAAAAGGGGCGGCCCAAAGCCGATCTCCGCGACTGCATCGTCGTCGCCAACGCGAAGGGCGAGATCCTCGAGCGCTGGTCGCAGTTCGACCACCTGTTCGCCGTCGGCGGCCGCGGCCCGCACCGCATCAAGATCAATCCGTACGATCCCGAGCGGCACGTCTGGGTGGTGGACGACTCGGGGCAGCAGGTCTACGAGTTCACGCACGACGGCAGCAAGCTCGTGATGGCGCTCGGCGAAGCCGGCGTCGGAGGCACCGACGAGAAGCACTTCGGCCGGCCGACCGACATCGCGTGGCTGCCCGACGGCGCGTTCTTCGTCACCGACGGCTACGCGAACTCACGCGTCGTGAAGTTCGACAAGCACGGCAAATACCTGATGTCGTGGGGCACGCGCGGGACGGGGCCCGGGCAGTTCAACACGCCGCACGGGATCGACATCGATCGCAACCGGCGTATTTACGTCGCCGACGCGCACAACGCCCGCGTCCAGGTGTTCGACGAGAACGGAAAGTTCCTCGACCAGTGGCCGAACATCTGGCGGCCGGACGTGATCATGATCTCGGCCGATCAACATGCGTGGATCGCGACCGGCGCCACGAACATGATGCTGAAATACGACCTCACCGGGAAGCTGCTCCAGGCGTGGGGGAAGGCCGGCACGGCCCCCGGCCAGTTCTTCGACATCCACGGGTTCGGCGTCGATGCGCTCGGCAACTTCTACGCGGCCGAGGCGGGTGGCGGCCGGACGCAGAAGTTCACGCCGAAGCCCGGCGCGGATCCGGCGGCGCTCGTCGGCGTCCAGCAGCCGCTCGCGCCGCTCGAGACGAAGTGACGTCATGACCACCACACCACGCACGCGCGCACTTGCCGCTGGCGCGGCGATCACGGCGCTCTCGGCGCTCGTCTCCGTGGCCTGCTCGGCTCGTGCGGCCGCGCCGCCGCCCGATCTCAGCGTCAAAGAGATCGGCAGCCTGCACGTCGGCGGACGATCGGTCACCCTCTCCGGCCTGCCGGTCCGCGACGGCGTGACGGCGCCCGGCGTCCGTCCGGAACGCATCGACCCGAACGGCGACTTCGAGGTCGAGCAGATGTACGCGCAGTACGTGAAGCTGACGAAGCCGCGCGCGAAATACCCGCTGCTGCTGGCGCACGGCGGCGGGCTGACCGGCGTGACATACGAGACCAAGCCCGACGGCGGCGAAGGCTGGCAGATGTTCTTTCTTCGCGCCGGCTACGACGTCTACGTCAGCGACGCCGTCGAGCGCGGACGCGCGTCATGGGCGCGCTTCCCGGAGATCTTCCCGAGCGAACCGACGACGACCACGAAGAAGATCGCGTGGGAGACGTTCCGCATTGGGCCGCTCGAGTCGTACCCGACCGACCCGGCGAAGCGGCGCGCGCTGCCCGGCACGCAGTTCCCTACCACGGCCTTCGATCAGTTCGCGAAGCAGTTCGTCCCGCGCTGGTCCACGACGAACAGGCAGATTCAGGCCGGCTACGACGCGCTCGTCCAGAAGATCTGTCCGTGCATCGTGCTCGTGCACAGCCAGGGCGGCAACTTCGGGTTCACCGCCGCGCTGCACGCGCCCGACAAGATCAAGGCGCTCGTCGCCGTCGAGCCGGTCGGCACGCCGGCGCCCGAGGCGATCACGCCCGGACTGCGATCCGTCCCGCAACTCGTCGTCTGGGGAGACAACGTCGCGCTGTATCCGCGCTGGGTCGAGATCAAACAGCGCGTGGAGCGCTACGAGGACGCGCTGCGCCGGGGCGGCGGCCACGTCGAGCAAATCGTGCTGCCCGAGATGGGCGTCAAGGGCAACTCGCACATGATGATGATGGATCGCAACTCGGACGCCGTTGCGGGCATCATTGAGCGGTGGATGGAGCGTCAAGGCCTGCTGCGCTGACCGAGGCCGTGCGCCGTTATCACGACGGCACCAAGCATCACTTCCAGCGCTTCGCCCGATCGCTCGGCTATCTCGACTGGGCCTCGCAGCCGAAGCCGTTTCGCACGTTCGCCGGCGCCGCGTCCTTCCCGCTGTATCCGGCGCCCGGCGCGCCCGCCGGCACGTACGCGCCGCATGCCGTCACCTTCGATCAGGCCTGCCGTTCCGGCGTCGCGGCCGAGCCGCTGAGCGCCGCCGCGCTCGGCGATCTCCTCCGGCACGCGCTGGGACTCTCGGCCTGGAAGCAATTCAACGCGTCGCGCTGGTCGCTGCGCGTGAATCCGTCGAGCGGCAATCTTCATCCGACCGAGGCTTACGTGCTGGCGCCGGCGCTCGCCGGTCTCGCCGACGCGCCCGCGGTCTACCACTACGCGGCCGACCGGCACGCGCTCGAACTCCGCGGCCGCTTCGACGACGACGCCTGGGCACACGCCGTCGGCGGACGCCGCGACATCGTCTTCATCGCGCTGACGTCGATCCACTGGCGCGAGGCGTGGAAGTACGGCGAGCGTGCGTTCCGCTACTGTCAGCACGACCTCGGGCACGCGGCGGCTGCCGTGTCGATCGCCGCCGGCATGTTCGGGTGGCGAGCCACGCTGCTGCCGGCGTGGTCGCATGCCGACATCGCCGCGGTGACCGGCGTCGATCGCGATCAGGATTTCGTCGAGGCCGAACGCGAAGAGCCCGGCTGCGTCATCGCCGTGTCCGCGACGCCGTGGGAATGCGGACGGGCGTCCGTGCAGGCGCTCGTCGATGCCGCGGCGCGTGGACGCTGGACCGGCCGCGCGAGTCAGCTCAGCGAGGATCACGTCACGTGGTCGTTCATCGACGAGGTCGCCCGCGCGACCGAAGACGAAGGACGCTCGATCGCCGCTGCGGCTCCGCCGCCGACCCACCGCGTGCAGGACGACCGGCGGATTGACGCGCGCGCGCTCGTGCTGCAGCGGCGCAGCGCCCTCGCGTTCGACGGACGATCGACGATCGATCGCGGCTCGTTCATCGCGATGCTTTCGCGCACGCTGCCAGGCGAGACCGCGACATGGACCGTTCCATGGTGGACGCCGCGCGTGCACCTCGCGGTGTTCGTGCATCGCGTGGACGGCGTGGGGCCCGGCCTCTACATGTTTGTGCGCGACGCCGACGCGCTCGATCGCCTGCGTGCTGCCTGTCGTCCCGACTTCGCCTGGGAACGCGCCGACGATCGCCTTCCGCTCTGGCTGCTCGTGCCGGCGGACGTCCGCGCGCGGTCGGCGCGGCTCAGCTGCGATCAGGACATCGCGTCGGACGGCTTCTTCAGCCTCGGCATGCTGGCCGAGTTCGACACGAGCCTCGAGACGTTCGGGCCGTCGTTCTACCGGCATCTCTTCTGGGAGACCGGCATGGTCGGCCAGCTGCTGTACCTCGAAGCCGAAGCGGCGGGCGCACGCGGCACCGGCATCGGGTGCTTTTACGACGACCCGGTGCACACGGTGCTCGGCCTCGAGGGCCACGCGTTCCAGAGCCTCTACCACTTCACGGTCGGGCGTCCCGTGGACGATCCGCGTCTTTCGACCGAGCCGGGATACGCGTGGGAGCGGCCGCGCACGCCTTGATATTTGTCGCGACGCGGAAAGATACTTCCCGGATGTCTCAGAGGGCGGCGGCGCTGCTGTTCATCGCCGTGGCCGCCGGTGCCGGCTGCGCGCAGGCGTCGCGCGGCACGACGCTCGTGCGCCACGAGTTCACCGACTCGGATCAGGGCTGGCACATCAGCGGCGACACGGACACCGGCGCGCCGCTCTTCAGCGCGTCGGGCGGCCATCCCGGCGGGTGCATCACCGGCGTGGACGAGGCGCTCGGCGAGACGTGGTATTTCGGCGCGCCCCAGAGCGTCCTGCAGCAGCTGCCCAGGGCCGTCAACGGCACGATCAGCTACAGCCTCAAACAGTCGGGCGAACAGATCAGCCTGTGGGACGACGACGTGGTGATTGTCGGACCGGCGGGCCGTCTCAGCTACCGGTTCAAGACCGAGCCCGGGACGGACTGGACCGACTTCTCGGTCCGCCTGTCGGAGAGCGCCGGATGGACCTGGAACTGGAACAAGCACGCCACCCAGGCCCAGATCGAGAGCGTCCTGGCCCGGCCGACCCGGCTCGCCATCCGGGGGGAGTACGTGACCGGCCCGGATCAAGGATCACTGGACAATTTCATGCTGACGGGTCCACCATAGTCGGGTTTTCTATAAGGAAGGCTTTCGCGGGAGGAGGAAGATCGCCATGGCGTACTCGCTCGTCGTCAACGGTCAGACGCATTCGGTGGACATGCCCGCCGACATGCCGTTGCTCTGGGTGCTGCGCGACAGCCTGCACCTGAAAGGCACGAAATTCGGCTGCGGCATCGGCCAGTGCGGCGCGTGCACCGTGCACCTGGACGGCACGGCCGTCCGGTCGTGCCAGACGCAATTGTCCACGGTGGGCGCCAAGCGCGTCACCACGATCGAAGGCTTGTCCTCGGACGGGACGCATCCGCTGCAGCGCGCGTGGCAGGAGCTCGACGTGCCGCAGTGCGGCTACTGCCAGGCCGGCCAGATCATGACGGCGGCGGCGCTGATCGCGAAGATCGACAAGCCGACCGACCAGCAGATAGCCACGGCGATGAACGGCAACATCTGCCGCTGCGGCACCTACCTGCGGATCAAGGAAGCGATTCACGTCGCGGCCAACGGCGGACGGAGGGCGTAGTCATGAAAAAGACAACAGCAACCCAGCTCGACCGCCGTTCGTTCCTGCAGGTGACCGCGCTCGCCGGCGGCGGCGTGATCATCGGCATGTATGCGCCCGCGCTCGCCCAGCAGGGCCGCGGCGGCGCGCCCGGCCAGTCGGCGTGGTCGCTCGAACCGGCCACCTACATCACCGTCCATCCGGACAACACCTTCACGATCCTCGCGAAGAACCCGGAGACGGGCCAGGGCATCCGCACGGCGCTCCCGCAGATCATCGCCGACGAGTTCGACGTCGATTGGACGCAGGTCAAGATCCAGCAGGCGGATCTCAATCCCAAGTACGGCCCGCAGTTCGAAGGCGGCAGCCGCGCCATGCCGACCAACTACGATCCGATGCGCCAGGTCGGCGCCGCGGGACGCCTGATGATGGTGACCGCCGCCGCGCAGATGTGGAACGTGCCGGCGAGCGAGATCACGACGGGCAGCGGCACCGTGATGCACGCGAAGTCGAAGCGCAAGGCGACCTACGCCTCGCTCTCGTCGCGCGTCGCGGCGATGCCGGCGCCCTCAGCCGACGCGGTGAAGGCCGCGTACAAGGACCCGAAGAACTTCAAGATCATCGGCAAGCCGATCAAGGGCATCGACAACGCGGCCATCGTCACCGGCAAGCCGTCGTTCAGCATCGATCAGGAGCCGGCCGGGACGCTCTTCGCCGTGTTCGAGAAGTGCCCCGTGTTTGGCGGCAAGGCGATGAGCGCCAACCTCGACGAGGTGAAGCGCCTGCCCGGCGTCAGGCACGCGTTCCTCGTCGAACCGGCGGGGAAAGGCGCGAACTCGCTCGCCTCGGGCGTCGCCATCGTGGCCGACAACTGGTGGCTGGCGAACAACGCGCGGCGGACGCTGAAGGTCACGTGGGACGAAGGTCCGGTCGCGTCGCAGAGCACCGCGGGGTACACCGCGCAGGCGAAGCAGCTCTCGGCGCAGGCGTCGCAGCCGCCGTCGGGCGATGCGCGCGCCGTGGCCGCCATCGGCGACGCCGAGGGCGCGTTCAAGAACGCCGCGAAGGTCATCGAGGCCGACTACTACTTCCCGCTGCTGTCGCACGCGCCGCTCGAGCCGCAGAATTCGACGGCGCACTACAAGACGGACGGGACGCTCGAGATCTGGTCGTGCAGCCAGATTCCCGCGCTGCAGAATCCGGCGCTCGGCGCCGGCATCGCGCCCGACAAGGTCACGTTCCACCTCGTGCGGGCGGGCGGCGGATTCGGCCGCCGTCTCACGAGCGACTACGACGTCGAGGTCGGCAAGATCGCGCGCCTCGTCACCGAGGAGCGCGCGAAGGCCGGGCTGCCGAGCGTGCCGGTGAAGCTGCTCTGGTCGCGCGAGGACGACATCTCGCACGATCAGTATCGTCCCGGCGGCTACCACTACTTCAAGGCGGGTCTGGACGCGTCGGGCAAGCTCGTCGCGTTCCGCGACTTCGTC
>CAZOIK010000226.1:0-7418 GCA_964579765.1 uncultured Bifidobacteriaceae bacterium | reverse complement strand
CGTCCATGTGCCGCTGACGCTCGCCACCACGTCGAAGCGGTCGGTGCTCATCCAGCCTGGGCCGCCAATGATGCGAAAGCTCACCTCGTCCTGCGACACGCCGAAGGCATAGGCCGCCAAGTCTCGCAACGGAACGTTCGTGGCCGTGAAGCGTCCACCGGGCGCAGGCCCCATCTGTCGTCGGAAATCGCCAGACGTGTTCGGCTTCACGGAGGCAACCTCGAACGCCGGAGCCTTCTGGTCCGACTGAACTTGACCGAGCAGCACGACTGACATGCCGAGGACGAACGCGACCAGGAGCACAGGCCTTCGTTTCATGGTGTTGCCTAATCCGGTGTGGGCCGCTCGACGTGATCGATCACGAGGACATCAACAGGCCCCTTGGTAGATTCCAGCCTCAGGCCGAGCTGTTCTTGCAGTGCGGTGAAGATGGACGGCGCATCGGACGGCTGACCGGGTGACGGCGCGAACGTCAAGGCCATCTTGTAACCGCCAAGTAAGCCTGTCCGATCCACGACACGCCGGCCCACCGCTGGTAATGACGATAGAGCTCGCGTCAGCGTTGCCATGTCGAAGTAATTCGCATTGATCATTCCGCGTCCCGGGCTGACGCTGTTCGAGCAGGAAGGCGGAGGGTTCGATCGGCCGGTGGGTGCGCAGTCGGCCAAGGCAGGCTGAAGCTGTGGCCCGAGCGTCGAGTCCTTGCGCGCCAACACGAGCGCGTAGATCGGCGTTTCCCTGGAGACGATGTGCGCAGACAGCTTGAAGCGCTCGACGAGCAACGCGCGGAGCATGAGATCGCGAGCGGCCGGAGGTGTGTCGGCCGGATACTGCGCCACGACGTCAAATCGATCGCTGGAGAGCCAGCCAGGACCGCCCTCGGTGGTGAGGGAAAAGTCGCCCCATGCCCGCTTGATCAACTGCATCACCTGCGAGTTGTGAAAGTCGGTCCGCCCGGGGGCAAGCGTCCAATTGTTGGCCGGCTGCTCGCCAGACATGTTCGGCTTGACCGAGGCAACCTCGAAGGCGAGTGGCTTCTGGTCCGACTGTGCCTGACCGTGCATCGAGCCCAATGGCACTGCTATCAGCGCGACAGTAAGGATCAGGACTGCTCGACTCATGCTCATGATGCTGGTCTTCTCAGTCCGGTGTGGGATGTTCGACATGATCGATGACGAGGACAGCGAACCGCTGTGCCAGAAGTGTGCGCACCATCAATCGCTCTTGCGCGACGGATGCATGGTTTCGGATGTGGCCGTCACGTCGAAGCGGTCGGATGTGATCCACTTGGGTCCGCCCGCCACTTGAAAGTCCGGCAATTCGTACGCCCAGCGGACAAGGCCGGCAACCGAGACGTTCACTCCTGTAAATCGGCCACCGGGTTGAGGGACGACTCTCCAACCCACCTCCCCCGACGTGTTGGCCTTGATTGCAGCGGCATCGAACGACCGACCTGCCGGTTGTGATGACTGCGCCGGGCGAGCCATCGTAGATAACGTGGTTCCGGCAAGGAACGTGGCGACCAGGAGACTGGCGCTCGACATTCGGCCCACGGCGCACCTCGCAGCTCGAATGCTACACGAACGATCGTCAGCCGTCTCTGACGGGCAAGTCGCTTGCGAGGGCTACGGTCACTCTCTGTCGTAAACTTTCGTGATTTTCTTTGCCGCGCCGTCGATGTCCGACACGGATTCGGTCAACGTCTTGCCATCCGCCGAGACCGTGAGGGTGCTCCTGTAGATGACACGCCCGCTCTGCTTCTGGACCAGCAGGATCGAGCGAGGTCCTGAATGCGCCAACGACACTGTGGCCCCTGCGGGCATCGTTGGCCCCTTCAACGGGTAGTCCTTGCCATCCAGCCGTCCATCACACGTTGCCTTGGTCGCCTGCACGACCAGACTGACGCCGTCACCGCGGCGGGTGGAGGATTGGCGCTGAAGGCACTTACGCTCGTGGCGGGCGACTCGTGTGCGCGGGCCACGAGTCCTCTGCGACAGCGAGGGGAAGCCTACGGCCGTTTGGCTCGACGCCGCCCCTTCGGGATCGCAGGAGGGATCGGCGTGGGGATTGTGCGCTGGCCCATCGGATCGGGCTTGCCGATCTGGTGATCGATCTCGAATGGCGCGATCACGAGGTGATCGGCGTCCTCGGCCAGCACCAACTCCAGGCGGCAGACATGGCAGCGGTAGGTCTGCCCGCGCTCGGGCTGATTCTCGCCAATGTAATGTTGAATCTGCGTCCGACACGCAGGGCAGCGCCACGGCATAGCAACGTCTCCGGAAACGACGGAAGGAGAAGATTGCCCGAAGTCGATCCAGGAAACGCCTGATATCTGTCGGGAACGCTCCACTTTTAGCAAGAGTGATGGAGCGGATCAAGTGCCAAAGATAGGTAGGTGAACATATTGCTGAGTCTTATCCCTCGCCCACAGTTAGAGTCCCAGCACGTGGTGGAAATTCAGTAGGAGTAGCGGCGTGCGGGACGGAGGGCGAACGTAAAGCCGGGAGTCCACATCCTGCGGCACGTTCTGTTCGCATCTGGCGATGCGTGGAGCCCCGGCAAGGGCGATTCAGGAGCGAGCTGGCCACGAGGATCTGGCCACGACGAAGCGATACCGCGGCCGACGGCGAGCCTGCGCGATCTACCGAGATTGTCAACTCATCTCGGTAGAGCAGGTTGGATGGTGGAGGCGGCGGGAGTCGAACCCGCGTCCGAGAGTACGCCGTCGCAGGCGTCTACATGCGTAGCCGCTCTTGAAGTTTCGCGACCGCCGTCAAAGAGCGACGGAAACCGGCGATCGCTAGCTCCGATGGATCTCGCAGCCACCCGTCGGAACCGCCAGTGGCCGCCAGCCTTCTGTTATGACGTCCGGACCCAGCCCGAAGGCGAAGCCGAGAGGGACGTCGCTACTTAATTAAGCAGCGAGAGCGAGCTGCGTGTCCGCAGTTACGTTGTGTTCCACGGGATTTACGAGTCCATGGGGCTCGGCATGCATCCCACGAGTCCTTACCCCCGTCGAAGCCAGGTCGCCCCCATGCGACCGCCGGACAGGATCAGTCTCGTGACTGACAACATCTATTGTACGTCCCGGCCGGCTGACGCGAGCCCCCACATGTGCGGCTCGAGTACAACTTACTGTAGAGATTGGAGTTGTCGTATAATTTCAGCTCAGCCCAGCTCGATGGCTCATGCAACTCGATGATCGGCTCAAGAAGGCCGTGGACTCGCTCGGCGACAGGCTCCGCGATGAGATCGCGAGAGAGCTCGCCGCTTTGCCGCTCCCGGCGGCCGGGCACGACGACGCCCGCCTCGCGCGGGTCGCGGACGCGCTGCGTGCGATCGACTTCGCCAAGTCGCTGACCGACGTCCTCGAGACGCTCGCCACCGCCGCCAGCAACGAATCCGCGCGCGCCGGCGTCTTCCTGATCAACGGCTCCACCGTCCGCGGCTTCCGGCTGTTTGGCTTCCCGGCACGCTTCGAAGACGCGGCGCTCGAGTTGCCGCTCTCGCGCGCCGGCGTCATTGCCGAGGCGATCGCGCAACGAATTGTCGTCAGCGCCGCCGAAGGCCCATTCGACACGCTTCCACCGGACGTCGTCGCCACGGCGCTGCCAGTCGTCCTGGCCGGCGCCCCCGTGGGCGCGCTCTATGCAGAAGGCGCCGATGTGCCGGTGCTCGAGATCCTCACGCGTTTCGCGTCGCGCGCGCTCGAGGCGCAGACGGCGATGAAGACGGCCCGCGCCATTGCGGAAGGCGGTGCGGCGTGAAGCGCACGGCCCTTGTCGTCGCGGTGCTGCTGATTGCTCCGGCTGAAGCCGGACGCTACACAACGACGTTGCACGCCGCGCAGAGCGGGCCCTCGACGATGGCGGCCGTCGTCTTGCGGCCGACCGATCATCCGCGCGTGCCGCGCGAGCTGTCGCAGTTCTGGATGGCGCCCGAGCGCGGACGCGTCCGCACGGCGGCGCAGGCCAACCTCGCGACCGCGGTGAAGTTCGAGAACCAGGGGGATCATCAGAAGGCGCTCACGCTGCTGACGAACGCCGCGACGAAGCAGCAGGACGGCCCGCTCGCGGCCTACGTCGATTTCTATACCGGCCTCGCGCAGCTGCACCTCGGACGCGCGGCCGCGGCGCGGACGACGTTTCAGGCCGTGCAGGCGGCAAAGCCCGCGGGCTTTCTGGCCGAAGCGGCGGCGCTGCGCGAAGCGGAGTGCGACGAGGCGCTGAACGATCCCGCCGCGGCGCTCGCGGTCTACGAGCGGCTGGCCGCGACGAAAACCGCGGAGCCCGATGCGCTGCTGATGAAGCTCGCGAAGGCCGCCCAGGCCGCCGGCGATCCCGACAAAGCCGAAGTCGCCTTCGAGCGCGTGTACTACGAATATCCGCTCAGCGACCTGGCCGACGAGGCGGGCTCCCAGATCAACGGCAATCAGGCAGACACACCCGCGGCGCGCTACCGGCAGGATCTCGGCCGCGCCGAGCGGCTGTTTGCCGCGAAGCAATATCCGGCGGCGCGCGCCTCGTTCGAGCGGCTGCGGCCGCTCTCGCAGGCCGAGGACCGTCAGCAGGTGCAGCTGCGGCTCGCCGAGTCCGACTATTACCTGCGGCGCTATCGCGCGTCGGCCGACGCGCTGAAGCCGTTCGTCGAGTCGGGCACGCGCCCGCCCGAGGCGCTCTATTACTACGCGCTCGCGCAGCACGAGCTGAAACAGAACTCGCTCTACCACTCCCTCATGCGGCAGGTCGTCACGGAATTTCCGGGCACCTCGTGGGCCGAAGACGCGCTCAACAGCCTCGCGCTCACCGACGCGCACGACGACGAAGACGACGCGGCGGACGCGGAGTCGGCGGAGCTGTTCGAGCAGTTCCCGAAGGGGCGTTACACGGAGCGGGCGGCCTGGCGCATCGGCTGGCATGCGTACCGGCGCGGCGACTTCGCCGAGTGCATCCGCGTCTTCGAGCGCGCGGCGTTCAACTTCCCGCGCTCCGACTACCGGCCGGCGTGGCTCTACTGGAGCGGCCGGGCGCACGACGCGCTGAACGAGACGATGAGCGCCGAGTCGCGATACTCGATCGAGGTCATCGACTATCTCAACACGTACTACGGGCATCTCGCGTTCGCGCGGTTGGGCGGCCGCATCCCGGATCGCGCCACCGTCGTCCCCGCCCGTGCCGTGACGACGACGTCGGGGGGAGAAGACATCGCCCTGAACGCCATTCCGCCGAACGCGGCCGTGATCCGCGCGCTGCTGACGGCGAAGATGTACGACGCGGCGGTCGATGAACTCCGGTACGCGCAGCGCATCTGGGGCGACTCGGGGCCGATCGAGGCGACGTTCGCGTGGACGTACCGGCAGCAGGGGCAGAGCGAGACCGGCTCGGCGCAGTTCAGCCTCTATCGCGGCGCCATCAACGCGATGAAACGCGCCTATCCGCAGCACCTCACCGCCGGCGGCGAGCGGCTGCCGCGCGAGATCCTGCGCATCATCTATCCCATCGCCTACTGGGATCTCATCCAGAAGTATTCGAAGCAGAACGGCCTGGATCCGTTCGTCGTCGCCGCGCTCACGGCGCAGGAATCGACGTTTGTCGCGAACATCCGATCGTCGGCGAAAGCCGTCGGCCTGATGCAGCTCGTGGCGCCCACGGCGCGGCAGCTCGCGCGGCGTCTTGGCCTGCGCTACTCGTCGCGGCTGCTGACCGATCCCGAGGCCAACATCCGGATGGGGACGCTCTATCTGGCCGACGAGCTGCAGGAGTTCGGCAGCCTTCACCTCGTGCTCGCGGCCTACAACGCGGGCGAGGGGAACGTGCGCAAATGGGTCGCCGCTCGCGACGGCCTGTCGCAGGAAGAGTTCATCGACGACATGCCGTTCTACGAGACGCAGGGCTACGTGCGGAAGATCCTCGCGACGGCCGAAGACTACCGGCGCCTGTACGGCGCGCCGTCCAGTTTGTTGCCCGACGACGAGATTCCCTCCGAAGCGGGCACGGTGCCCGCTTCGGACGTCGATCCGTCGCTGAACGTCCGCAAGAAGACGGCGGCCGCGCCAAAGCCGGCGCCGCCGGCCTCGCGCTCGAAGAAGCACCCGACGAAGAAGCGGAAGCGCACGGACGCGTAGTATCCTTTCTCTTTATGTCAAAGCTCACCGGGTCGAGAAAGGCGCTGCAGTTCACCGAGTCGGTCATCCGCGAGATGACGCGGCTCTCCGATGCGCACAAGGCCGTCAACCTGTCGCAGGGCTTTCCTGACTTTCCGGCGCCGCCGGCGGTGAAAGAGGCCGCGTGCGCGGCGATCAACGCCGACGACAACCAGTACGCGGTCACCTGGGGCCAGCGGCCGCTGCGCGAAGCGGTCGCGCGCGAGTTCACGCGGCGCTACGGCGTCGAGGTCGTCGCGGATCAGCAGGTCACCGTCTGCTGCGGATCGACCGAAGCCATGATGGCGACGATGATGGCCGTCATCGACCCGGGCGACGAGGTCGTCGTCTTCGAGCCGTTCTACGAGAACTACGGCCCGGACGCGATCCTCTCGGGCGCGACGCCGCGCTACGTCACGCTGCACCCGCCGAAGGGGCCGGGCGGCACGTGGACGTTCGACCCCGACGAGCTGGCGGCCGCCTTCAACGAGAAGACCAAGGCGATCATCCTCAACACGCCGAACAACCCGACGGGGAAGGTCTTCACGCGCGAGGAGCTCGAAGCGATTGCCGCGCTCTGCCGCAAGTGGGACGCGCTCGCCATCGCCGACGAGATCTACGAGCACATCATCTACGACGGGCAGCGGCACGTCCCGATCGCGACGATTCCGGGGATGGCCGATCGCACGATCACGATCAACGGGCTGTCGAAGACCTACAGCGTGACCGGCTGGAGGGTGGGCTGGACCATCTCGCCGCCGTCGCTGACGGGCGCCATCCGCAAGGTCCACGACTTCCTCACGGTGGGCGCGCCGGCGCCGTTCCAGGCCGCGGGCGCGGTCGCGCTCGGCCTGCCGGACGATTACTACACGAAGATGGCGGCCGGCTATCAGCGGCGGCGCGACATGCTGCTCGCGATCCTCGAGAAGCACCACTTCACGTGCTACCGGCCGCTCGGGGCGTACTACATCATGACGGACATCTCCACGTTCGGCTTCAGAGACGACGTGGAGTTCGTCAAGTACCTGATCAAGGACGTCGGCGTCGCCGGCGTGCCGGGCAGCAGCTTCTACAAGGATCCGTCGAAGGGCCGCACGCAGCTGCGCTTCTGCTTCTGCAAGCGCGACGCGACGCTGACCGCCGCCGACGAGCGGCTCGTGAAGCTGGTGCCGGCGGCCGCCGGATCGCGCCTGCACTGATCGCATGCAGGCAGGCCTGAAGGCCTGCGCTACACGGGACGGAGCGCGTCTATAATGCGTCCTTCGCATGCCGCGTC
>CAZOIK010000225.1:0-3029 GCA_964579765.1 uncultured Bifidobacteriaceae bacterium | reverse complement strand
GACGGCGGCGGCTGCGCTGGCTGCACTTCGACTGGGTGCGGTGCGGCACGCTGCGTGACTGTTGGTGACGGGGTTGCGGGGCGCGGACGCGCGGCAGGCGTCGGGCGCGTACGCGGTGTGGACGCACGCGGCCGCACCGGTGGCTGCAGCCACGTGCTTCCCTGGATCCGCCAGGCGACGGCGACGCCGGTCGCGACGCCGGCGACCACCGCCGCCCGCGTGAGCACGCTCTTGGCGCGCCGCCGACGCCGTTCCCGGAGCAAGTCGATCGGCGCCCGCCAATCGGCGGCCACCGCCCACGCGAGACGGAGATCGACCGCGCGATCGCGAAAATCATCCGCGGGCTCTGGCAAGCGGTCCACGTCGATGCCGAACAGCGAGTCGAGCGGTTCGACTTCGATGTCGAGCCGCTCCGTCAGCGCAAGCGTCATGCTGCGCAGCTCCGGCATGCCGCCGCAGACGCAGACCTGCGCGATCGCGCTCGGCCGCGCGCCACAGTCGCCGAGGAACTCGTCAATCGCCGCGCCAAGCCGTTCCACCACGTCATCCCGAGAGCGGACCTCTCCCGCGTTCTGATAGCCCCACGCCAACTCCCGCGCCGCAACCAGCGCCGCGTCGCGCATCAGCGCGATCGCCGTCGATGTCTCTTCGAGCGCGACGTACGCCTCGATCGTCCCCGGCGGCATGAGGCGCCGGCGCATGCGGGCCAGCGACATCAGCGCCAGGGCGGGCGTCACGAGCGATCGCACGCGAATGCCCGCGGCTTCGATCGGCCGCAGGGCCGTGGTGACGTCGATGGTCCGCGCCAGGGCCACGACCACCGGACGGCGCGCGCCACGATGCGGACCGACCGAGGCCGGCGCGATGTCGGCCACCATGTGCCGCGTGTCCACGCCGGCCTCGCGCGTCGCGCTCACGGCTTCGCGCCGCATCCGCTGATACGATCCCGACGACACCACCGCCTGTCGGTGGTCGGCGTGCATGCCCCACACGACCACGGCCGCCTGCTGCCCGCGATAGGGCGCGAGCGCCGCCGCACCGGCGCCGGGTTCGCGCGCAAATGCCCGGACCACGGAGTCGTCGTCGCCGCGCAGCCGGTCGATTTCGACGACGCGGCACGCGCCGGGCGAGATTTCGATTCCTAGCCGCCCGATTCTTTTTCGGATGGAAGACGTGGCGCCGGTAGAGCTCTCCGGCTTGCGTCCGCCACGCCATTCTGTGAACATGTCTCCCATCCCGCGCATGGATGCTTCAGGCACGACCTTCGGCGACGGCGAAACGGGCAAGATCCAGGACGATCTGCGTCAACAGATCGCCTCGACGCTCGTCGAGCAGGCCGACATCATCACGGCCGACACCGTCGCGATTTTCCCATATAGCGGCAGCGAACAGCTCGACAGCGAGTACTGCCATCGCATCGGCCAGCTCCTGACGCAGCTGCTGGCGTTCGCCGTCCGCGACGCGCGCGTTGACCCGCGCGGCGGTTTCGTCGGCGACCTGTACCGCGTCGCGATCGAACGCTCGCTTCCGGTCGAGCGGCTCTTCACGCTCGCGTATCTCACGGAGCGCACGGCGCTCGACGAGCTCGCCCTCAGCGAGACCATCGGCGCGACCAGCGAACCCTGGCCTGTCGTCGCGCAGATGGTGCGCCGCGCGTCGTTCGACCTGCTGGCCGCCTACACGGAGCGCGCGCAGCTCGAGCCGGCCGGCAGCGTCGTCCTCGACCGGCTGACGACGCTGTACTCGCGCGTGCTGTTCGACGCGGTTCTGGTGAAGGAAGTGGACCGCGCGGGCCGCTTCGGCCACGCGCTCTCGATCATCCTCTTCGACGTGGATCGCCTGTCTGCGATCAACCAGGATTTCGGCTACGGCGTCGGCGACAAGGTGCTCGAGCGGCTCGGCATCCTGCTGCGCACCTACTTCCGCCAGCACGACTGGGTGGCGCGCCACTCCGAGGATTCCATCGTCGTGCTGCTCTCGCAGACCGACGCGGAGCGGGCGGTCGAGCTTGGCGAGCGCGCGCGTCACACGGTGGAGGAGCGCCTGGGATTCACCGACCACCGCAGCGATCGCCAGGTGCCCGTCACCGTCAGCGCGGCCGTCGTGAACGTGCCGGTGTCGGTCGGCGACGTGATCGACCCGGAGCGGCTGATGGCCATCGCCGAGGCGGCCGTGGACCGGGCGAAGCGGCAGGGCCGCAACCGCGTCGAGGTCGTGGACGGCGCGCCGAGCATTCAGGTCAGGCTGCCGAGCTTCTAGCCGCCGTACTCTTCTTCGTAGTTCGCTTTCAGCTTCGCGACCACCCCGGGGTCGGCGAGCGTCGTCGTGTCGCCGAGGGCTTTGCCTTCGGCGATGTCGCGCAGCAGCCGGCGCATGATCTTGCCCGACCGCGTCTTCGGCAGATCCGCGGTGAACAGCACGTCGTCGGGACGCGCGATCGCGCCGATCTTCTTCACGACGTGCTCTTTCAGATCGTCGGCGAGCTGCTTCACGCCGTGCTGGCCTTCCTTCAGCGTGACGAATGCGGCGATCGCCTGTCCCTTGATCTCGTGCGCCTTGCCGACCACGGCGGCTTCGGCGACGCTCGGATGATCCACGAGCGCGCTCTCGACCTCCATGGTCCCGATGCGGTGACCGGCCACGTTGATGACGTCGTCCACCCGGCCGAGCAGCCAGAAGTCGCCGTCGGCGTCGCGCTTCGCGCCGTCGCCGGTGACGTAGACCGCCGGGCCCCACTTGTTCCAGTACTGACGCACGTAGCGATCGGGATCGCCGTAGATGCCGCGCAGCATCGACGGCCACGGCTTCGTGATCGCGAGCAGTCCGCCGCCGACGGCCACCCCGTCGCCGCGCTCGTTGCGGATTTCGGCGCTGACGCCCGGGAACGGACGCGACGCCGATCCGGGCTTGAGCGTGGTCAGACCCGGCAACGCCGTAATCATGATGGCGCCTGTTTCCGTCTGCCACCACGTGTCGTCGATCGGGCAGCGGCCGGCGCCGATCACCTCGTGGTACCAGATCCAGGCTTC
>CAZOIK010000224.1:0-2769 GCA_964579765.1 uncultured Bifidobacteriaceae bacterium | reverse complement strand
CCGCCGCACGGCTTCTCGCGCGGATGCGAGCCGTCCACGATCGCCACGTGCGCGCCGTGGCGTGCGAGCGTGCGTGCGGCCCACGCGCCCGCCGGTCCGCCGCCGGCAATCGCGACGTCATACGTCATGCGTAACTTCTTTCACGTCGCGTGATACATTACACGCCATGGTTCAGGCGGAGACGGAGCGGTTCACGGTCGGTGTGTTTCAGGATATTGCGTGGGCGCAGAAAGGCGTCGAGGCGCTCAAGCAGGCCGGATTTCCCGTGGACACGATGACGATTCTGACCAAGGACACTCCCGAGGCTGCCGCGTTCATTCAGCATGCGCTCGGCGCGTCCAGCGACCGGATCGATCTGGCCGGCATCGGCGCGGCGGTCGGGCGCGGCCCGCTCGTGGCGACGCTGCAGGGCGCGGGCGGCGATCTGTCGAAGCTCGGGCTCGCCGGCACCATGCGTCGCGTCGGGTTTCAGGCGCATGACGGCCGCATTTTCGACGTCCTGACGGGCCGCGGCGGCGTCCTGGTCGCGGTCCAAAGCGAGCCCCGCGCGGCCGATGCGCTGGCCATTCTGCACTCCTACGGCGGCGGCAACGCCGCGATTGGCGCCTGGACAGGGCGCGTCTAGAAAACGGTCCGGTTCGACCCCTCCCAGACTGCCGCGCTCGTTAGACCGTCTTAATAAACGGCCTCATACCCGAGGCATTCGTTTTGCAGCCGCATTAGTTGTTGTCCGGCGCGAGAGTCGTGCGCGAAAATACCTCCAGCGACGTATATCTGTCTGATATGAACCAGGCCCCGCAGCCCGCCGGCGCGACCGATGCGCGCGTGAACACCTCTGCTGGGCACCTGTCCGTTTACGTCGAGGGCGCACATCCGTCTGACATCCAGTTCTCGTTCGACCGCGAGCCCAAGCGTCTCAGCGTCTCGCTCGTGGCGTCCGCGATCATCGACGTGACCATCGTCGTGCTGCTCGTGCTGGCGAGCCGCTACCATCCCGCTGCCAGCGCGTCGTCGGTCGTGCAGGATCAGCCCAACAAGGAAATCATCTGGCTGGCCGAGCCCGGCCCGGGCGGAGGTGGTGGAGGCGGCGGCAACAAGATGAAGGAGCCGCCGCGCAAAGCGGAGCTCCCGGGCAAGGACAAGATCACGGTGCCGGTGGCGAAGCCCCCGAAGCTCGAGCCGCCTCAGCAGGTGAAGAACGAGCCGAGTCCGATCGAGCAACTGAACATTCCCGCGAAGGAGCTCGCCGCGTCGCAGGACTCGCTGCCGGGCGCGATCGAAGCACCGCCGGGACCGCCGACCATCTCGCAGGGGAGCGGCTCGGGTGGCGGCGCCGGCACGGGCTCGGGCAGCGGCATTGGCCCCGGCAGTGGATCGGGGCTGGGCCCGGGGTCGGGCGGCGGCACCGGCGGCGGCGTCTACCGTCCCGGCAACGGCGTGACGACGCCGGTGGTGCTGCGCGAAGTGAAGCCCGCGTACACCTCGGACGCCATGCGCGCGAAAGTGCAGGGCTCGGTCTGGCTCGAGTGCATCGTCAAACCGGACGGCAGCGTGGGCGATGTGAAAGTGATTCGGTCGCTCGACTCGACGTTCGGCCTCGATCTCGAGGCCATCAAGGCTGCACGGCAGTGGCGCTTCCGTCCCGGCATGCGGATGGGCGAGCCGGTTTCCGTTCAGGTGATCATCCAGCTCGATTTCACGCTGCGCTGAAAACGAAAAGGCCGGACCCCGAAAGGCCCGGCCTCTTTCTCACGTTCCAGTTCTGACTTCTAACTTCTAGTACATCCCGCCCATGCCGCCGCCGTGGCCGCCCGGCATCGGTGATTCTTTCTTCTCTTCCGGAATCTCCGACACGAGCGCCTCGGTCGTCAGCAACAGCGAGGCGATCGACGAGGAGTTCTGGAGCGCGGAGCGCACGACCTTCGCCGGGTCGATGACGCCGGCCTTCACGAGATCCTCGTACGTGTCGGTCAGCGCGTTGAAGCCCTCGGTGTCCTTCATCTCGCGCACTTTCTGCACGACGATCGATCCCTCGAGGCCCGCGTTGGTGGCGATCCACCGCAGCGGCTCTTCGATCGAGCGCTTGACGATGTTGACGCCGATCTGCTGGTCGCCGGAGAGCTTCAGGCCGTCGAGCGCCTTGCCGGCGCGGATCAGCGCGACGCCGCCGCCGGGCACGATGCCTTCCTCGACCGCCGCCTTCGTGGCGTGCATCGCGTCCTCGACGCGCGCCTTCTTCTCCTTCATCTCGGTCTCGGTGGCCGCGCCGACCTTGATGACGGCGACGCCGCCGACGAGCTTCGCGAGCCGCTCCTGCAGCTTCTCACGGTCGTAGTCCGAGGTCGTGTCCTCGATCTGGGCGCGAATCTGCTTGACGCGTCCCTCGATGGCGCCCGCGACGCCCGCGCCTTCGACGATCGTGGTGTTGTCCTTGTCGATCACGATCTTCTTGGCCTTGCCGAGGTCGTCGAGCTTGATGTTCTCGAGCTTGATCCCGAGATCTTCGGTGATGGCGCGTCCGCCGGTCAGGATCGCGATGTCCTCGAGCATCGCCTTGCGGCGATCGCCGAAGCCGGGCGCCTTCACCGCGGCGGCCTGCAGCGTGCCGCGCAGCTTGTTGACGACGAGCGTCGCGAGCGCTTCGCCCTCGATGTCCTCGGCGATGATCACGAGCGGGCGGCCGAGACGCGCGACCTGCTCGAGCACGGGCAGCAGGTCCTTCATCGAGCTGATCTTCTTCTCGTGGATCAGGATGACGGGGTTCTCGAA
>CAZOIK010000223.1:0-6921 GCA_964579765.1 uncultured Bifidobacteriaceae bacterium | reverse complement strand
GCCGGGCCCGGTCGACAGGCGATACAAGCCGTCGCCGAGCTTCTCGGTCGAGACCGTCAGCGCCGGCGCCCCACCGCGACCACCACGACCCGCGCCTCGCCCGCCACGCGCGCCAGTCGGCGCAGGCGGGGGCACGAGCGAGGCGACGTCAGCCGGATTTCCTTTCGCCGACGTCACGTCGACCTCGAAGAACGGCCAGCCACCGCGCGTCTGCACGATTCTCGCCGGCGCCATCGCGCCGCCGAAGTCTTTCCAGCCCGAGTACGTGGCGACAATCTGCATGTCGCCCATGACGTTGTCGCCGAGTTGTGTCTCGACGCGATCAATGAGGTTCTTGTCGTTCACGTAGCCACTGATCGTGTAGCTCTTGCCTGACACCGCCTTGACGGCGGGACTCCACGTCAGCACGGTGTGTCCGCCGCGGCGGCTCGCTGTGGCGTTGTGCTCCGCGGCGCCTTTCAAGAACCCCCACGGCGTGATGTAGAGCTCGAGCGAATTCGCCCACGGCTGCGCGACGTCCGCCTGCTGCGGCGTCACCTGCTGGTAGAACGTTCCTGGCGTCAGCGTCGTCGACCCGCCGGGGCCGATGTTGTTCGTCGCGCCCGTCGCGCGCGACGCGGGCGCCGCCAGGTCGATGACGCGGACGTAGTTCGCGATGGGCCGCATCGGATCGTGCGTGCCGCGGCAGACCATGTCCGCTGCGTTGGCGCCGCACTGCTGGAACGCCACGTCTTTGGCCGATCCCGAATACGTAATCGACGTCACATCGC
This sequence comes from uncultured Bifidobacteriaceae bacterium, assembly GCA_964579765.1. GTDB lineage: Bacteria > Acidobacteriota > Vicinamibacteria > Vicinamibacterales > CAVVIG01 > DATNBT01. The sequence goes on along the minus strand of CAZOIK010000223.1, from coordinate 6,151 downwards.
CGAGCGCCTTCCGGGCGTTGGCGATGACCGTCCCGGCATCCTGCGCCAGGACCGAACCGGGGGCGCACGCCAGACAGATCGCGGCCGACATCAGTTTCTTCACCACGGCGGATCCTCCTTGTAACGGACGCGGATTGTATCCCGGGACGCAGATTCCTTGCTTGACCGGCGGCTGAAAACCCCTGAAGATCTGGGCCTCGCTTCCGAATGTTGAACGATTTCGTCTACAGCAACCCCACGTGGCTGTGGGGCAGCGTCATCGTCCTCGGCTTCACGTCCGCCGCGGTGATCGGCCTGCTCGTCTTCCACCGCATCGTGCACCTGCCGGTGCGCCAGGCCCACAACGACCTCGCGGGGTTCACGATCGGGATCGTCAGCATGACCTACGCGGTTCTTCTCGCGTTCATCGCGGTCGCGACGTGGGAGTCGTATTCGCGCGCCGGCGATCTGGTTGACAACGAAGCGGCGTACGTCGGCAACATCTACCGCGACACGGTCGGCCTGCCGCCGGCCATCGGCCGCGACATCCGCGGCGATCTGCGCGAGTACGTGCGAATGGTCGTCGAAAAAGAATGGCCGGAGCAGCAGCGCGGCAAAGTGCCGACCGAGGCGTGGGAGCCGCTCTACCGCCTGCACGCGGCGGTCGCCGGCTTGCGTCCGCGCGATCTCGGCGAGTCGGTCGTCGAAGCGGAACTGCTGCGCGCGCTCAACGAATTGTACGGCGCGCGCGCGAGCCGGCTCGGCGCGGCCGACGGTCACATCCCGAACGTGGTCTGGTGGCTGATCCTGCTCGGCGGCATGATTACGACCGGGTACGTCTATCTGTTTGGTTACAAGAGCTTCGCCATGCACATCCTCATGACGGCCGTCGTCTCGATGTCGCTGGCGCTCGTCGTCGTACTGATCATGGCGCTCGACTGGCCGTTCCGCGGCGAAGTGAGCGTGTCGTCCGATCCGTTCGTCAAGGTGCAGCAGGCGTGGACGTCGATGGATCTGGACAGGCCCTAGCGCACTGGAGCACTGTATGGGGATGCATTCACGCAACCGGAGCCAGGCCAGAGTCCTTCAAGCCTCGTTCGCGCCTGGCCGCGCACGCGTCGTCCAGGCGTCGGCGCACGCCGCGCGCGTGCCGACGCAGGCGCTTACGCTCCCGCCCCGGGGAAGCGGACATCCGCTGCCGCCGCAGATCCGGCAGCAGATGGAGCGCGCGCTCGGCGCCGATTTCAGCGACGTGCGTGTGCACGTGGGCACGGAAGCCAGCCGCATCGGCGCGCTCGCGTTCACGACCGGCTCGGACATCTACTTCGCGCACGGGCAGTACAACGTCGCGTCGCCAGCGGGCCAGCAGCTGATCGGCCACGAGCTCGTACACGTCGTGCAGCAGCGCGCCGGCCGCGTGCGCAATCCGTTCGGATCGGACCTCGCCGTCGTGCAGGATCCCGCGCTCGAAGCCGAGGCCGATCGCATCGCCCGGCGCGCGCTGCAGCCGGCCGCGCCGCCGCACGGCGCCATCGGCGCGCGCGTGCAGTCGGCCGTGCAGCGCAAGACCATTCAGCGCAATGACGAGATCAAGAAGCTGAGCATCTGGAAGGTCGCTGACTCTTACGACGCGAAATCGGATTCTGCCCTGGGCGGCGCCTGCGCGGCCGCCACCGCGGAATTGCAGGCGAAGGCGGATGCCGAGGGGCTGAAGTCGCAGTGGGTGGCCATTTTGGCGTGGCCGAATCCGACGTCGAAGGATGCCGAGGACCACTTCGCGCTCGAAGTCGAACTACCCATGGGCAAGTTCGTGCTCGACGTCACCTACCGGCAGTTCGAGACGAAGAAGAACCTCGCGTTCAAGCCCGCCAAAACCTACGTTGGCGAGTACGACGCGTGGAAGCGACTCATGCAGGAGCTGTACAAGACCGAGGGCGTGAAGGCGATGCGCGGCGCGAGAAAAGACGTCGAGGCGTGGTCGAGGGCGAGCTTCATGGTCGGACAGACCTTCTCTGAAGCGCCGGGAGAAGTCGTCAACAAACCGCCAGGCTTCTGAGGCGCCTCAGAGGCGCCCGGCGTTCTGCTGGCGCGCCGCCCCAGCCGGCCGCGCCAGCGACTCGAGCGCGCGCACTTCCTTCGACCGCGCTCTCACCTGCTCGTGCGTCACAAAGTTGCTCATGGGCAACCCCGCCTGCACGGCATCCCGCGCGTCCGGCCGATAGTTGCCGCTGCCGTTGCTCCACCACTGTAATCGTCCGTGGCGGAACTGCGCCTCGCCGGCGTACCGGACGGGCTGTCCGTTCGCGAGCACCGGATGGCGATAGCGCGGGTGCATCAGAATCGCGCCCTGCATGTCCGTGACGAACACGAAGCGCGCGTTGGGCGGCATCTGCCCACGCGCGTCTGGGCGATGCACACGGTACTGCCCGAAGAACGGGAGCAAAGTGCCGATCTCCTGTCGGTTGACTGTGACGACGGCACGGGGATTCAGGTTGGGATAAAACCGCACGGCGGTGTCGAAAAAACGCATGCTAGCATACCCCTCGTTCCCCCTGAGCGCGGCCTGCGGTACTCATGATGACGAAACCAGGATGGCGCGGCGACGTCGGACTCGAGCAATGGCTGCTCGACGACGCGCACGCGTTTGACTTCTTGTCGGCGGTGCGGCTGCTGGAGATGCGATCGCGCCACGCGGACGTCAATCCAGGCGTGCGGCTCGAGCCGGTGCGCTTTCACGCGTCGTTCCGCCTCGATTTTCCGCCGAGCGACATCCTCGACCTGACGATTCCCGACGACGAATCGACGCCGCAGATGACAGTGTCGTTCCTCAGCCTCGGCGGCATCGACGGGCCGCTGCCGGCGGCGTTCTCAGAGGAGATCCTCGCGCGCCTGAGCCGCCGCGACACCGCGGTCGCCGCGTTCCTCGATATCTTCCACCATCGGCTGGTCTGGCAGCTCTATCGGATCCGCAAAGCGCACTCGGCCGCGCTTGCGACCGACGCGCCGGATCGCACTGAGACGGCGCGCCACCTGTTCTCGTTGACGGGGATCGGCCTGCCATCGCTCGCGCAGCAGCTTTCCGAGCCGGCGTCGTTGCTCCGCTACGCCGGGCTGCTCGCGACGCATCCGCGCTCAGCGGCCGGCCTCGTCGTCATGCTCTCGGACTACTTCGACGTGCCCATGGAGATCGAACAGTTCGCCGGCGAATGGTTTCCGATCGACGAGTCGCAGACGACGCGCATCGGGGCAAACGGTCAGAACAACGTGCTTGGACGCTCGGCGGCGATCGGCACGCGCGTGTGGGTGCAGGACGCGGGCGTGCGCCTTCGCATCGGCCCGCTCGAACGCGACGAGTTCGCGCGCTTCCTGCCCGGCGGCCGCGATCACGCTACGCTCGCCGAGCTGATTCGTTTGTACGCCGGTCCCGACCTGCACGTCGGCGTGCACCTCGTCATGGCGCGCGAGGGCGTCTCGCAGGCGACGCTCGGGCGCACGCGCATCGGCTGGAATTCGTGGATCGGCGCCGCGAACGCCGACAGGCCGGACGATCAGGTCCACGTGCAGCTGCTGCCAGCGCCGCATGTCGAGGGCGGCGCATGAGTGACGTAGGGTTCGTTCAGGACCAGTATCCGGTCCAGATCACGACGCCACTCGGCGCCGACACGCTGCGCGTCGAGAGCCTGGAAGGCGACGAGGCACTCTCGCAGCCCTACGAGTTCACGCTGCGTCTCGTTTCAGAAGACGCGACGCTCGACTTCGACGCCGTCGTCGGCAAGGAAGTCGCTGTCTCGATTGCGATGCCGGACGGCGCCAAGCGCTACGTCCACGGCATCGTCGCGCGCTTCAGACAGGCGGGTACGGCGCTGCGACAGACGACCTACTTCGCGCATTTGCGGCCGAAACTATGGCTGTTGAGCCTCGCGACCGACTCGCGGATCTTCCAGAACAAGTCGGTGCCGGAGATCGTGAAGCAGGTGCTCTCCGAGCACGAAGTCACCGACGTCAGCGACACGCTCACGGGATCCTATCCAGCGCGCGAGTACTGCGTGCAGTATCAGGAGACCGCGCTTGCCTTCATCTCGCGGCTGATGGCCGACGCGGGTATCTGGTACCGGTTCGATCACACCGCCGACGCGCACACCCTGGTGCTCGCGGACGACGCGTCGGGCTACGTGACAGGACCGTCCGCGATGAGCGTGGCCGGAAGCGACAGCCGTTGGACGCCCATCAACGCCCTGCCCGAGTGCTCACTGGAAGTGCAAGTCACGAGCGGCGGCTACAAACTCGACGCCTACAACTTCGAAACGCCGGCAACCGACCTGCTGGGCGTCGCCAGCGGCGATACGCCCTCGCTCACCGTGTACGAATATCCGGCGGACGAAGCGAAGCAGAACGACGTCGAAGCGGTCGCGACCAGGCGCCTCGAAGGGCTGGAGCTCGAACGTCGGGTGCTGAACGGCTCCTCGAACAACGCAGACCTGCGGCCGGGCCACACCTTCGGCCTGGGCGATCATCCGCGCAGCGACGCCAACACGACGTTCGTGGTTCGTCGCGTGACGCACGCCGCGACGCAGGAGACCTACTCGAACCGATTCGAGGCGTTGCCGTCTGACGTCCGTTTCCGGCCCGTGCGCGACGTGCCCGCGCCGCGCATCGTCGGCTGCCAGACCGCGACCGTCGTCGGCAAATCCGGCGAGGAAATCACGACCGATCAGTACGGGCGCGTCAAGGTGAAATTTCACTGGGACCAGAGCGACGCGAAGGACGAGACCAGTTCGTGCTGGCTCCGTGTCGCACAGGGCTGGGCGGGCCAGGCCTGGGGCTCGTACTTCCTGCCCCGCGTCGGCCAGGAGGTCGTCGTCAGCTTTCTCGACGGGAACCCCGATCGCCCGCTCGTCACGGGCTCGGTCTACAACGCGCAGCAACTGATGCCCTACTCGATGCCCGCCAACCAGACGCGCAGCGGCGTCAAGACCGACAGCTCCAAGGGCGGGGGCGGGTTCAACGAGATCCGTTTCGAGGACAAGAAAGACTCTGAGGAGATCTTCATCCAGGCGCAGAAGGACATGAACGTCTCGGTCCTTCACGATCAGACGGTCACCGTCAAGAACGCGCGCACAGTCACCGTGCAGGACGCCGACGACACGCTGAAGGTTGAAAAGGGCAACCACACCGTCGAGATCAAGGGCAAGGAAACCTACACCGTAAGCGGGGAGCGCGCGATGACGGTCACGGGCGCGGAGACGCTCGACAATGGCGCCAGTCTCACGCACACGATCAAGGACGACGTCGAGGTGAAGATCGGCGGAAAGCTGGCGCTCACGATCACCGGCGATCTGACGTTGAACGTGTCCGGCAAGGTGACGATCCATTCCGACGGCAGCCTGAGCGTGGACTCGACCGGCGACCTGACGCAGAAGGCCGGCGGCAAGCTGGCGAACGAATCCGGTACGGAGCTGACGATCAAGGCCGGCACCAACCTGACGTCGGAGGCCGGTGTCGCCGTGAAGACGAAATCCGGCGCGACGCACAACGTCGAGGCCGGCGCCATCCTCGTGCTCAAGGGCGCCATGGTGAAGATCAATTGACGGAGCACTTCGAACTGAAGGACGGCCGTCTGCACGGACCGTATCTCACCTCGACCGACGACGGCGTGCCGATCATGCGCGCGACGTTCGTGGACGGCCAGATCGACGGGCCGGCGCAGATATACGGTCCCGGCGGCGTGTTGACGCAGCAGTTGCACTTTCGCGCCGGCGTGCTCGAGGGCGAGTCGATCATGTACTCGGAGGGGGTGCCGTCCGCGAAGCTTCCGTACCGCAGCGGGGTGCTCGAAGGCGAAGCGGTGTTCCTGGACGAGGCGGGTCGCGTCGCACGCCGTGCCACCTACGCCGGGGGCGCGCTCAGCGGTCCTTCAACCGAGTACTATCCCGACGGCCACACGCGCGAGATTCAACGCTTTCGCGCGAACAAGCTGCACGGCGAGACGACGCGCTTCGACGAGGCCGGACGCGTCAGGGAACGTCTGTGTTTCGAGGCCGGCCGGCCGGTGCCGTGTCCGAAGCCGCGGGACGCGAGACGCTGAGGATCACGCCATGGGCATTCAGGTCTGCATGGGCGCGACGATGCAGTGCAGCTTCGGCGCGGCGCCGAGCACGCTCGTCGTGCTTCC
>CAZOIK010000222.1:0-27918 GCA_964579765.1 uncultured Bifidobacteriaceae bacterium | reverse complement strand
CTGACGAAGAGCTCGCGGTCGGCGCGCCACGTCTGGCGCAGTGAAATCGCGAACTCCTTGTAGCTGCTTGTGCCGGTGCTGGCGAGCGACGTCGCGCCGCCGGTGGGCGAGACGGTAACGGTCGGCAGCTGAAAGCCCGTGCGGTGCCGGACCGCCGCCTGGAGCTCGAGCGACGGCAGAATCCGTCGCTCGACGTCGATGGACTGCATGTCGGCGTGAGGCAGGCTCAACGCTCCGAGGGTTGGCCGGTACGCCCGGCGCAGGACGGAGCCGTCCGGGAAGAACGACGTGTCGATGCGCGCCCCGAGCTGATCGAACGCGATCGCGCCGAGGGGCACGCGCCCGACGAACCGGCCGACCGATCCCCTGATGATCGTGTTCGTCTTCTCGTCGAGCACGTAGCTCATCGCAAACCGCGGCGACACCGCCGCCGATCCGAACGTCGGAAAATCCGCGCGAAGATCCAGATCGACCTGGAGGTGCGACGCTGGCTGCCAGAGGTCGCGCATGCCGAAGCCCCCGATGACGTCGCTCGCGGCGAGCGACGGCACCTGTGAGGTCCTGATGAGCCGCGTTCGCCGGTTCTGTTCGTCTCGAATGTCGATCGGATGCGTTTCAATCGATCCCGACATCGATCGCTCGCGGATGTCCGCCGACAGCGACAGGGTATGCGGGCCGGCCAACGACACGCCGCTGTGATCGAGGGTCGCCGAGGCCGCTCGCCGGATCCCGGAGTCCTGCACTTCGGCGAAAAAGTTCTGGTGCCAGCCGTCGGGCGCGTAGATCGCGTCCGCGGTGCCGCTGCTCTGCACCTCGGTGCGGTGATCGCCGACGCCCGCGCGGAGCGTGAGCAGCGTGGACGGCCCCAGTACGATGTGATCGACGACGCCGCCGAACAGATCGCGGTTGAGGATGTCCGGCGCGGCAGCGGCTTCGATGAGCGGACTCAGCCCCGCCATCGTCGTGCGCGCGGGCGCGACAATGCCTTCGAGCGTCAGCGTCTGCTTGTCCGACAACGCCATGTCGACGCGGAAAAACGACGAGGTGCCGGTGGCGCCGGTCGTCGGGCTGCCGGATTGGTTGGTGACGCCAGGCACGGGGACGCGCTCGAAATTGAACTCGGTCGAGGCGAAGTAGTGGAGCTTGCGCCATCTCCCGCCCGCATACGCGCGCGGGAAGAAGGCTTCGATCCGGCCGAGGCCGTAGTTGCTGAGGCGCGGACGGGGAATGAATCCCTGCACGCCACCGGTGAACTTGTCGCCGCCAGGCGCGGTTTCGATCGACGCAATCGACCCAATCGCACCGCTGAAAGTCGCCGCCGTCGGTTCGCGCAGCACGGCCATGCCCTTGACGCTCTCGTTCGGCAGATCGATCGCCGAGGTCAGCGTCACCGGATCGGTGACGTCGAAGCCGTCAATCCACAGCGACGACTCGTGCGGACGCGTGCCGCCGATGCGCAGCAGACCGTCGGGCCCACGCACGACCGACGGCAGCAGCGGCAGGGACTGCAGAATCCGCGGACGCGCTTCGGGCAGGCGCTGTGCGAGTTGCGCGGTCATGCGGCTGCCGAGCGTTTCCATCGCCGCTCCCGACGAGGTCAGTGCCGACGCGACGACCGTGGTCGATTCGGTTGCGTGCGCGAGCTCGAGCACGATCCGCGCGGCGCGATTCCGCGACACGTGCGCCGTTTCGAAGCCGTCGAGCGTCGCGCTGACGACCGCGTCGGGCGGCGGTGTCGGAAACGAGAACGTCCCGTCGGCGCCTGAGACGGTCGTCGCCAGGATGTCGGCGCCGGCCTTCACCTCGATCTGCACGCCCGGCAGCGGAAGTCCGGTCTGATCGACGACAACGCCGCTCGTGTTTTGCGCGAGCGCGAACGCAGGAGAGCCGAGGATGATGGACGCGATCGCGATCCACCGGAGGAGAACCATCAGTGTGCCGATGCTACAACGCCGTGACGTTCGATGCGCTGCGATTTCTTTACGAATCGCATTGATTGTATCAATGCGATCACCGAGAATCAGCGATGTGATTGCCGATACGCCGGCGCCATGGACGCCGCTCGTTGACGCGCTGCGCGCCGACTCGCCGATCGCCGTACTCGAGCAATCAGAGCGTGAGCTGAAGCGCGTGCTGTTGGATGAGCTGTCCTCTTCGTTGGGCGGCGATCGAATCCGCGCGCTCGCCCGGTTTCAACAGGAGCTCGGCTTCCTGTTGAAGTACAAATCGTACGCGGTGAAGGCGGCGAGCCCGCTCGGCTACTCGGTCTTTCTGCAGCGCCCTGGCGAGGGCTTCAGCTTCCAGCAGCACGTTACCCACAAGACCGAGATCTTCTACGTCCTCGACGTCCTGCCAGGCGGCTTCGTCTTTCTGTGCGACATCGACGAGTGGCGGCGCGTGTACGACCGCGACGCGTTTCTCGCCTGGTTGCGCGGCGGGCGGGACGATCGGTACGAGCGCTTCCGGTTCGTGCCCGAACCAGGCGACGTCGTCGTCATCGATCGCCTCAACGTGGTCCATTCGGTGTTCGGCTGCGTGCTCGCGGAGTTCGCGACCGTCTCGACCGACATGGTCGATCGTCTTCACGATCAGAACGAACGACGTCCCATTCCGGCAGAGTTCACGCGGGAGTTCTCGGAGACTCGTCTCCGAGCGATCGTCTGGCCGGAGACGTCCCACCGCGTGAGGTTCGGGGTCTCGGGCTGGACGCGCGAAGCGATCGCGTCAACGCGCGTTCGCGGCGGGATCGAAACCAGGTTTGGAGACGACGACCGATTTTCGGCCTCGCTCTTCAGGCTCGACGCGGGCTCGACGAGCGCGACAGCAGCTCACCCGGAACGCGCGACGGCGCTGCACGTCGCGAGTGGATCCGGCACGCTGCGCCTCGGCACCGCCGACGAACTTCGCCGTCCGGATCCGCCGTCCCTGCCCGCCCGCGCGGGCGATCTCTTTCTGATCGCGCCAGGCGCGTGCTACGCGCTGGTCAACGACGGCCCGGGTCCGCTCGTCGTCGCCGAACACCGTATCGCCCCGGACGTCGCGTTCGTGTAGGCCGGCTCAGCGCAGTGCGCTGGTGATCAGCAGGACGGCCACGACCGCGCCGGCGGCCTGCCACCAGAGCTCGGTCCGTTCCTTGAGCACGAACGTGCCGAGACAGAGCACGACGCCTGCAAAGAAGAGGAACTCCCAGTACAGATCTTCGCGGCTCACTTCTGCTTCGGCCTCGACCTGGGCGGGTGCACGCCGCCGGACGCTCTCGATGATCTGGAAGGCGACCTCACGATCCGGCTCGTGGCCGATCTCGAAGTACTCGCCGCCGCCCGCCGCCGCGATCTGACGCAGCGACTCGCGGTCGAGAATCGCGTGGACCGTCGGCGGCGGAATGGTGCCGTCCGCGCGCGGCGGCTCCGGAATCATGCCACCGCCGACCGTGCCGACGCCGACGACGTTGACCGGGATGTTGCGGCGTCGCGCTTCGGCGAGCGCGACGGCGACGTCCCCCGTCCAGGCCTGGCCGTCGGTGATCACGACGAAGCCCTTCGGGTTCTTCGACTTGCCGAACAGCTCGGCGTCTTTCTGGGCGAGCTTCACGCCCCACTCGATGCCGGTTTCGATGTTCGTGTCCCAGGTCGGCGTGTCTTCGAGCCGGAATGGCGAATGGTCGCTCAGGTGATCGAGGAAGAAAAAGAACGAGTTCGGGTCCTTCGTCAACCGCACCTGCGGCGCGGCCGTGTGCGCGAAAATCGCGAGCGCGACGCGGTCGCCCTTCCAGCTGAGCGCGTCGGCAAAGGCGCGCAGGAACTGAATCGATCGGCGCCACCGATCGGGCTTCACGTCCTTCACGTACATCGAGGCGGATCCGTCCTGCAGGATGACGATGTCCGCCCCCGCCTTGCGCACGATGGTCACGCGCGCCTGCGGACGTGCGAGCGCGACGATTGTGAACGCCGCCGCGACGATCAGCGCGAGCCAGAACGCGAGGTCACCAGACCAGCTGTAGTGCTCGCGCATCGGCAGGACGCGCGTCTGCTGGTACAGTTGCGCGTCCTTGCGCCGGCGTACCACCTGGACGATCCAGAGCACGAAGAGCACGGCGGGGACGACGAGCAGCCACAGGTACAGCGCGTTGCCGAACGTCAGCGTGCTGAAGTCGATGCCGGTGATCATCGATCGGCGATCTACCCTTTTCGTTTCCCCGGAGCGGCTTTGCCGGCGACGCCCTGATCCTGCCGCTCCTGCTGCTCGAGCGGTATGTAGATTTTGAAGTCGCTCATCGAGCTGTCGATCTGCGGCGGCGAGCCGGCGGCGCCATCCGGTCCCTTTAGCACGAGCTCGGTCGGTCCAGGCTTGCGTTTGCCCTTGTCGATTTCGTCCCGCAGGCGGACGAGCAGCTCGAAGTTATACGCGGCGTCCTGGTTCTTCGGGTTGTTCTTCAGTACGGAGACGTAAGCGGCGATGCCCTGGTCGAGTGCGGCGATCGTCGATTCCTTGTCTTTCATCTGGGACTGCGCGATGCGAAACACCGCGTTGGCGACGATGAGCTGCAGATCGGTGTTGTCCTGCGCGACGGCGCCGACGGGATCGGTCTGCTGCGGCAGCACGTCGGCGTAGTCCTTCTGCCAGTAGTGCAGCGCCGCGTGCCGCGTGCGGATCTCGTTCGCGGGGCCGTCGCCGAGGCCGGGCAAGTGGCTGGCGTAGTCGTAGTATTTCTCCGCCGTCTCGTACGTCGGCTCGACCTGGTCGTACTTTTGCGCGGCGACGCGCTCCTGGGCGGTCGCGAGATCGCGATCGAGGTTGCCGGCAAACATCAGCCCCGTGCCGGCGAGCGCGAGCACGACGGCGGCGAGCACGTACCCGGTGATGCCTTTCATCGGTCGATCCTCCGTAGGGCGGGCCTTTCAGGCCCGCCGACGCGCGACCCAGAAAGGGTCGCCCTACCCTCGAATGCTCCAGGCGCTCAGGGGAACGTTCGAAAGCTTCTGAATCCGAGTTTCATCACGCCGGCGCTCAGCCAGAGCGCGATCGCGATGAGGGCGTAGCCGTCGAACCGCGGCCGCTGCGCGGTGTACTCGCGCACCTCGATCTTGCCGGTGGCGAGCTTGTCGATTTCGTCCTCGGCGCGAAGAATCGCCTGCTCGCTGTCGGCGGCGTAGAAGCGGCCGCCGGTCTGCTCGACAATCGGCTTCCACAGCTTGTCCGTCGGGATCTGCCCCTCGTGCAGGTCGTAGCCGGTCCTGATCATAAAGACCGGAATCTTGTATTTCTTCATGTCGGCGACGACGGCCTCAATCGGCTTGCCTTTCAGATCCTTCTCGTCGTCGCGGCCGTCGGTGAACATGATCATGGCGTTGCCGGCGGCGTTGACGAAGTCGAACGCGCGGAAGAGCTGCGTCGCCTGGTTCAGCCCCTGCATGATCGTGGTGCCCCAGTCGTTGAAGTTGCCCCACTCCTTCGGGCTGCTGATCAGGCGAATGCTCAGCATGATGTTCTCGTAGTCCGTCGTGAACGGCGTGACCACGTAGGCTTCGTTGCCGAACTGGATGAGCGCGATCAGATCGTGGTACCGCCCGTTCATCCGCAGGCGCATGAAGTGCTCGGCGGCGGCGACAGCCGTGTAGAACGCGCGGTTCTCCGGCGTCTTCAGCGTCTTGGTCTCGAACTTCATCACCATGCTCGACGAGCCGTCTACCAGCAGCGCGATGCGCCGGCCTGGATAGGACGTCTCCTCGCGGGTGAACGCCGTGTGGGGATCGGCGAGGGCGAGGGCGAAGAACGGCAGCCCGAGCAGGAAGACGAAGAAGGCGGCGTGCCGGAGGACGGCGAACCGCGAGCCGCGCATCACGGGCAGGACCGCCGGCAGGGCGACGTGCGTCCGCCCAGCCCGCTCGCGGCGCAGCCCGCGGGCGAGCAGCATCAGGCCCGCGATCGCGACGAGCACGACGAGCACGAGGATGGCAGCCCACGACTGATCGAAATGCAGATCGGCCGGGCGCAGCGACATCCAGTCGCCGATCGTGTTGCGCACCTCGTAGAGCAGTTCGCGGACAGGCATCATCGCGCCCAGAGCACCTCGCTCGATCGCCTCGTCACCGAGCGCAGCATCCGCATCGGCCATGTCGCGGCCGTACGAAGCTGCTTGAGCGCGCCGACGCCGGTGTCGAGGGCCCCGTCGAGCGCCGGACCGTCGAGCTTCCCGTCGCGGCTGTAGCGCGCGGCGCTGAACGTCGCCAGCGCATCCTCGAGGTCCTTCAGCGTCGCGGCCGCCCGGGCGTCGGGACCGTGGCCGTTGGACGTGGCCAGCGACCGCGCGATCGTGCCGGGTGTGGTCGCGTTCGAGACGAGCGCGCGGCGCGGACGCAGCAGGCCCTTGCGCAGCGCGAGCTGGCCGTCGCGCGCGGGCACGTGCGTGTCCACGATCGTCTGTGCGACCGGCCGTTCCAGCGCGACCGCGCCGCCGATGCGCAGCACGGTCAGCGCGCGTGCGGCCAATTCGGGCGTCCAGCCGCCCGCGGCGTCGGCCTTGACGCGCGCGGCTTCACGCAAGCAGCCGTTCAACACCGCGCCGAGGCCAAGCGGTCGTTGTGCCGCAGGCGTGCGGATGCGATAGCGACTCACGACGCGGACGACGGCCAAGCCGAGAAAGACGACAGCGAAGCCGAACGCGATGGCCGCGGCCACGTACTCGCCGGTTGACCGGACGCGGCGCGTTTCGATGTCTCCGAACGTGTCCATCGTCGCGTCGCGGATCTCGGTGGCCTTCTGCGGCACGAGCGACGCGATGTGCATCGGGATCGCCGGCAGCTGATAGGTTTGATCGCGGCCCGTCTCGCCGCCGCCGACCGACGACTGGATGTGATACGTAATCTTCACCGGCGGCAGGTTGAGATCCTTGTCGAACAGGCCCTCGGCGATCGTGCGCACGGTGTATTCATACTGGACGTAGCGCCACGGCGCCGACCGGATGTCCTCGTGGCGCACGCCCTTGACGACCTCGAACGGCTGCAGGCCGATCGTGGACGGCTCGAGCTGGTTGAAATCGGGCACCGCCTTGATCTTGTCCGTGTCGATGATCCCGCACGTCAGCACGACCGTGAAGTGCTCGCCGACGACGACCGACGCGCGATCCGTCTTCCAGAAGCAGCGGATCGGATCCGTTTCCACGTCGCCCGGCTGGCGCGCCTGCGTGAACGCCTTGGGCGGCTGCGCCGCGGCCGGGGCGGCAAGCGCGAGAAGAAGAAGGAGCGTCAGTCGTTTCATCTCCACCTCAACGCGGGCCTGAAAGGCCCGCGCCACGTTCGTAGGGCGGCCCTTTCAGGCCCGCCGATCACCGAAACTTCCGCAACCGTCGCTCGCGGGCAAACTCGACGAGCGTGGTTTCCATTTCCCAGCGATCGAGGCCGACGCGGACCAGATCGAGATCGTTGTCACGCGCGAGCGCCGCGACGTGCGCCTGCCACTCTTCGACGCGCGCGGCCATCCGCGCGAACTCGCGGCGTGACACCACGCGGGTGCTGCCCGTCTCCACGTCGAAGGTCTCTATCCAGCCGGCCGACGCCGACGGCAGCTGATAGGCAAACCGCACGTCGGCCATCATGAGAAACACGTCGTGCATTCCGCTGATGAGCGAGAGTTCCCGAATCACGCGCTCGACGTCGGGCAGCAGGAAGTCCGAAATCACCGGCACCATCGACGTCTTGCGGAGATGGCCCTCAATGGTCGCCGCCACGTCGGGTGGCCGCCCGCCCGCGTCCGTCGTCTTGAACTGCTGGTAGAGGTCGAGACAGTAGATGACGTGCGGCTTGCCGATGCGCGGCCGCGCCGCGGCCATCTGCCGGAACCGGTCGTCGAACGTGATCAGCCCGAATTGATCCTGGAAGAAGACGGCCGAGAGTCCGACGGCCGCGACGGCGCGTGCGATGGCGGCCGCGATAGGCGTGCCGTTCACGCCGCAGCGCGTGGACATCGACGCGTCCGCGACGGCGACAATCGTCGCGTTGCTGTCCTGCTCGAACTCGCGCGTGATGAGCGGGCTGAAGTTGGTGAGCGAGCTCTGCGCCCAGTCGATCGACGACATGCGGTCGCCCGGCTCCCAATCGCGGATGCCGACGAAGTTGAAGCCGGAGCCCTTGAACACGCTCGTGTGGTCGCCGAGCGTGAACTCCTTCATCCGTTTGAGAATGAAGAGCTCGATTTCGGCGATTTCCGACAGATTGACCAGCGGCGGCGCCGCCGCGGCCTGCACCTCAGCCATGACTTACGGGACCGGGACTTTGTCCACGATATCGTCAATCACCATCTCAGTGGTAACGCCGTGGCTCGCGGCGTGCGGGCCGAGCCACACGCGGTGGCCGAGGATGTACCGGGCCAGATCCTGCACGTCCTCCGGATACACTTCGGCGCGGCCGCCTTTGAGGAGCGTCCACACTTTCACGAGCCGGCCCCAGCAGATGGTCGCGCGGGGAGAAGCGCCGAGATCGACGCACTTCTCGACGAGCTCGGACGGCGAGCGGTAGTGCCATTCGGTTTCGGCGTTGTACGGACGCGTCGCGCCGACCAGCCGGCGGATGTATTTCGCGAGCGCGGGATGCAGGAAGACCTCGCGCGTGATCACCGAGCGCAGCTCGATGATGCGCTCTTTCGACATCAGCGCGTTCAGCCGGACTTTCTTGAAGTCGAAGCTGACGAGCTTCTGCTCCTCCTCGGGCGGCAGGTACGCGATGTTGACGAGGATGGCGAATCGATCCGTCGCCGCTTCCGACAGAGGAAACGTGCCCTGTCCGAGCTCGACCGGGTTCATCGTCGCAATCGCGAAGCTGAACGCCGGGAGGTCGTACGTCGTCTTGCCGACGGTGACGGTGCGATCCTGCAGGCCTTCGAGGAACGCGCTCTGCGACTTGAGCGGAATGCGGTTGATCTCGTCGAGCAGGATCACTTCGGCCGAGGCGAGCGGGCCGAACTCGGTCATGAACTCGCCGGTCGCCGGGTTGATCATCTGGAAGCCGACCACTTCGGTCGGCTGCAGGTCGGCGCGGCCCTGGAGCCGCGCGAACTTCGCGTTGCTGATCGCCGCAAGGATCACGCCGAAGAACGTCTTGCCGACGCCAGGCACGCCGCGCAGCAGCAGGTTGCCTGCGTTCACCTGCCGCTTTTCGTCCTTGTCGTAGGTCGTCGGAATCTCGGAGAGCAGGACGACGTTGGCCAGCGTCTTCTCGGTTTCGTAGCCGATGAGCGCGTTGCCGGCTTCGGCGACGATGGCCTTGTGCAGGTCGATCGCTTCAATGAGCTCAGGATGCATGGGTGCCCTGGAACGGTCGAAAGTGAGGCTGCATCATACTAGAATCGGTCTTATGGTGAAGCTGGTTGAAGAATGTTCGGGGACTGGCGAACTGCTGCTGAACAGCCTCGTGCTCCGGAAGGTCGGCTACCGGATCAAGGTGTTCCAGGGCATCTTCGACGGCAACGGCCTGCCGATTCCGATGCAGCGCAGCGTCGAAGGATCGATTGCGCTTGCAGGTGACGGCGCGGCCGACGACCTCAACAGCCTCATCGGCGCTCGTCTCACGCTGCAGCTCGAAGACGGCCGCCGCATCGGCGTCACAATCGCAGACGACGCCGGCACGATCCAGCAGCGCGCTCGCTGCACGACCGGCTGCTCCTGCTGCTGACCCCTACGCGCCTTCAAACACCGGCCGCTCTTTGCCGATGCTGAGCAGGCCGGCCAGCGCGTCCTTCGTCGAGAAGATCTCGCGCAGGTGTGCAACTTCCATCCGCAGACCTTCCTCGAGTGACACGCGCGCGCTCTCGTCGATGAGCGATGCGGCGAGCCGCAGCGCGATCGGCGCTTTCGTCCCGACGGCGTTCATCGCCGCCTCCAATTGCGCGCTGCCGCCCGTGTGCGCGCGCCCACGTCTGATCGTCTCGACGTCGTTGGCGTCGAAGAAGTCGGCGAGCGCCCGGTACGCCTGAGGCGGCGGAGCAGCACGGCGTTCGACGGCCGGTCCGCCCGCGAGCAGCGTTTTCACCGCGGCGTCGAGTTCTTCGGGCGGCGCGATGGCGTCGATGAGGCCGATGGCAAGCGCTTCGTCCGCTCTGATGATCCGTCCGGTCAGCACCAGCCATTTCGTCAACCCCGTCCCGATTCTCCGCGTCGTCCGCTGCGTGCCGCCTAGACCCGGATAGATCCCGATGCCCGTTTCGGGAAATCCGAGCGTCGCGTCCGGCGTGGCGACGATGTAGTCGCAGGCGAGGGCGAGCTCGACGCCGCCGCCGAGGGCGAGGCCGTGGATGCGTGCCACGACCGGCTTCGGGCAGTTCTGGATCGAGAGCAGCAGCGCCTGCAGCTGCTCCGTGAACTGCTCGGTGCGGTCGAGATTGTGGCGCTCGATGTTGCGGATGAAAAACCGGATGTCGGCGCCCGCGACGAAGGAGCGTCCCGCACCAGCGAGGACGATGCCCGTGGTCGTCGCGTCGCGTGACGCCTGCATGAACGCGGCCTCGAGCTGGGCGCCGACGGTTTCATTCAGCGCGTTCATGACGTCGGGGCGATTGATCGTGATGGTCGTCACGCCGTCGCGGCGGCCGGAGGCGACCAGCTCCAGTGGCACGGGTTCATTCGCGCGACCGGCCCGTTCAAGCACCTGCGGCACCTTCATGCGCCAGCGCGAGGCCAGCATCGTCACGAGCTCGAGCGCACGGGCCGTGCCGCGGCGGTTCATCATCTCGAACGGCCCCGCCGGCCAGCGAAGCCCGACGCGCGCGCCGATGTCAACGTCCTCTTTCGTCCCGACGCCTTCGTCCACGAGCGCCGACGCGGCCAGGAAGACGCCCGCGAGCATTCGATCGGCGACCGACTGCTCGGCGTTGGCGTCCACCGTGCCGCCGAGCGACCAGAGCTGACCGCTCTCGACCTGACGCCGCAGCAGCGCAGCGGGGCCGTAGAGCGGTCCGAACGCGCCGCCAATCGTCGTCGAGGCGTGCAGCGCGATCGGCACGCCGCTGACGTTCATCAGCTCGAACGGCCCCATGCCGACGCCGAACGTGCGCTTGGCGATCTCGTCGATGGTAATCGCGCTCGCGATTCCCTCCTCGAGAACGCGGATCGCCTCCATCAGCCACACGACGAAGAAGCGGTTGACGACGAAGCCGCTGGCGTCGCGCGACGCGATGGGAATTTTGCCGAGCCGCACCTGCAGGGTCCACGCGCGGTCGAAGACCTGCGGCTCCGTCGCCGCGCCGGCAATGACCTCGACCAGCCGGTTCTTGGCCGGATGAAAGAAGTAGTGCAGCCCGAGCACGCGCGCGGGCGTCTGCACGGCCGACGCGATGTCGCTGACGAGGTACGACGACGTATTGGTGGCGAGGATCGCATCCGGACGGCACACCCGGTCCAGCGTGCGGAACACGTCGTGCTTGAGTGCCCGATCCTCGAACACGGCTTCGACGACGAGATCGGCCTCGCGGAGATCGTCGAAGCTGGCCGTGCCGTGAATCCGATCGCGGATGGCCGCGGTTCTGTCCGTCCGCATGATGCCGCGATCGACCGCTTCGGCGAGCGTCCGCTCGATGGCGGCGACGCCTCGCGCGACCTTGGCGTCGTCCACGTCGACGAGCACGACGTCGAAGCCCTCGGTCGCCATTTTCTGGGCGATGCCGCTGCCCATGTTCCCCGCACCCACCACCCCGAGCGTCCGGAATGCTTTGGCCATGATTGGGACAGTATTATTGTCCGGTGAGCACACCCCCGTTTCGCGCAGAGCACGTTGGCAGCCTGCTCCGGCCGGCTGCCTTGCTTCAGGCCAGAACCGCCGCCGAAGGCGACCAGTACCGCCAGGTGAGTGGACCGCTGAAGTTCGATCAACTCAAACAGCTCGAGGACGCGGCGATTGCCGACGCCGTGACGCTGCAGGAAAGCGTCGGCCTGCAGGTCGTCACGGACGGCGAATTCCGCCGCCGGTCGTGGTTTCAGGATTTCCTGCTCGCGCTGTCAGGCACGGGCATTCAGTGGGTCGATGCCGACAAGACGATCTCCGCCGCGCTCCCGTTTCAGAACGACACGACGGTCGAGAAGCTGCCGGGCCACATCGTCCGGGTCACCGGCAAGCTCAAACGTACGAAGGGCATCTTCACGGACGCGTTCGCGTTCCTGAAGCAGCAGACGACGAGGACGCCGAAGATCAGCATTCCCTCCCCGACCATGCTGCACTTCTGGGGCGGGCGCGCGGCGATCGACGCGAAGGTGTACCCGGACCTCGAGGAGTTCTGGGCGGACGCAGTTGCCGCCTGGACGGCGGAGATCGCGGATCTGGCCGCGCTCGGCTGCCGGTACATCCAGATCGACGACGTGACGTTCCCGCTGATCTGCGATCCGCACGGACAGGAGGCGCTTCGCGCGCGTGGCGACGACCCGCACGCGATCATCGAGACCTACGCCGGCGTCCTCAACCGCATCGTCGCCGGCACGCCGAAGGGCGTGACGCTCGGGATGCACATGTGTCGCGGCAACAACCGCGGCAAGTGGATGGGCGCGGGCGGCTACGAGTACGTCAGCGACGTTGTCCTCCGCAATGTTGACATTCCCAACTACTTCATGGAGTACGACAGCGACCGCGCCGGCGACTTCACGCCGCTGCGGCACGTGCCCGCCGGCAAACACGTGATTCTCGGGCTCATCTCGACCAAGACGCCGGTGCTCGAGCCGAAAGACGTCGTCAAACGTCGCATCGACGAGGCGTCGAAGTTCCTCGCCCTCGATCAGCTCTGCCTCAGCCCGCAGTGCGGGTTCGCCAGCAACTTCATGGGCAATCCCGTGACAGTTGACGACGAGAAGAGAAAGCTGTCGCTCGTCGTCGAGATCGCGAAGGACGTCTGGGGCTGAGCGTCAGGCGAGCGCGGACGTGCAGAAGGCGCAGCGCCGCGCGGCAATCGGCACCTCGCTCAGGCATTCGGGGCACTTGCGCGTCGTCGGGTCCGGCGGCACCTGACCGCGGTTCATGCGCGCGACGAACGCGTTGACGGGCGCGACGACAAAGAAATAGATCGCGGCGCCGATCAGGAAGAACGACACGCAGGCGTTGATGAAATCGCCGATCGGGAAGCGGCTGCCGTTGACGGTGAACACGATCGCCGAGAAGTCCGGCTGACCGCCGACGGCCGCAATCACCGGCGTGAGCAGGTCCTTCACCAGTGCGTTGACCACGCCGCTGAAGGCGGCGCCGATGACGACGGCGACCGCCAGATCGATGACGCTGCCGCGAAGCATGAACGTTCTGAAGTTCTTGAGCATGCCCGTCTCCTTTGACCTCCAGCATATGTCCAAGACGGGCCTCGCCGGCTCCGTTACCATAGGCCGCATGCCAAAGCGTTCTCTGACCCGGCTCGTCGCCATTCCGCTCGTCGCCGCCGCCGCGTCGCTCGTCGCCCGCGCGGCGCCGTCGGTCTATCCGACGGGGACGACGATCTACGATCCCACCCGCGCCTGGAGCGGCTACAGCGTCTTCGTGCTGCCGGACACGGGCGCCGTGCTGATCGACATGAACGGGAACGTCCTGCGTGAGTGGCCGGCCTTCGAGGGCGCGAGCGGCGGGCCGACGCGCGTCCTGCCCGGCGGCGTCGTCATGGGCGCGCTCGGCAGCGGGCGGCCGCATCAGGAGTCGCTGGCGATCGCGCGGTTCGACTGGACGGACACGCTGCTCTGGAAATTCGATCACGCCGATCAGATTCAGACCGCTGCCGGAGCCCCACAGTGGTCGGCACGCCAGCATCACGACTGGCAGCGCTCGGATTTTCCCGCGGGCTACTATTCGCCGGAGGCGACGCCGTCCGGCGATGCCGCGCGGACGCTGATCCTGGCGCACAAGAATCACCTCGTCGCCGCCGTCACCGATCGTCCGATCGAGGACGACTGGCTCTACGAGGTCGATCGTGACGGGAAGATCGTCTGGCAGTGGCTGGCGAGCGATCACATCGACGAGATGGGATTCTCGCCGGCTGCGCGCCGCACGATCAGCGCGGCCACGGCGTTCAGCCCGCAGCGCAAGAGCGTCGATTGGCTGCACACGAACTCGGCGGTTTACGTCGGCCCGAACCGCTGGTTCGACGCCGGCGACGAGCGGTTCCGTCCCGACAACGTCCTGATCAGCAGCCGCGAGGCGAGCTTCATGGCGATCGTGTCGCGGAGCGGGAAGATCGTGTGGCGGATGGGTCCCGACTATCGCGAGTCGGACGCGCTGAAGGCGCTCGGCCAGATCATCGGCCAGCACCACCCGCACGTCATTCCCAAGGGCCTGCCCGGCGCCGGCAACCTGCTGGTGTTCGACAACGGCGGCGCGTCCGGTTATGGCGAGGGGACGCCGGCGGCTCCGAGCGGCGTCGGCATCTTCAGCCGCGGCAGCTCGCGCGTGCTCGAGATCGATCCGGTGACACTGAAGAAGGTGTGGGAGTACTCGATCCGCGGTACGGAGAGCTATCGCTTCTTCAGCCACTACGTCAGCGCGGCGCAGCGGCTCGTGAACGGCAACACGATGATCACCGAGGGCGCCGACGGCCGCGTGTTCGAGGTCACGCCGGCGGGCGAGAGCGTCTGGGAGTACGTCAGCCCGTACTTCACGAAGGGGGCGAACGCCACCAACCGCGTGTATCGCGCGTACCGCGTGCCGTATGCGTGGGTCCCGCAGCTTCCGCGGCCGGAGGAACGAGCAGTGGTGCCACCCAACCGGACAACCTTCCGGGTGGCACCCCGCTGATCTACTGCACGGCGCCGGCGAACGTGAGCAGGTCGGCCATGCCGAACGACCCGCCGGCCGGCTTCCACGCCTGCGGGGAGTGGAAGTACGAGTCCTTGTCCGCGTCGATGATGCCGAGGATCACTTCGGCGACGATCCGGCGTCCGGTCGGGCCGAGCCGTGCGCCGTTTTCCGCAAGCTCGCTTTCCTTGAGGATGCCGAACCACAGCGGCGCCTTGCCGCCCCACGCCGGGTTGGTCAGCCCGAGCGTGCCGTCCGGATCGAGCTGTGCGTTCGTGTACGGCGTCAGGCCGAGCGCCGTAGCGACGTCCTGATACGACGGCAGCCCGAGGCGCTTGCCTCGCAGCAGGTTGCGCTCGGGCAGTGACGTGACGGCCGGCGGATCGGGCGGTACGACCGGGCCGATCGGCAGGAAGTAGAGGCTCTTCGACACGAGCGAGTCGATCTTGCGCGAGACGTTGCGACCGGGCGGCACAGGATTCCCGGGGATGTCGAAGAAGTTGTTGAAGTCGATCTTCAACTCCGGCGGAATCGGCCGCGAGCCGTGCAAGTCGTTGCCAGCGGCGTTGAAGACCTGGGTCTTCGTCGTGCTGCCGGTCGGTAGCACGTATGCCAGCCTGACCATCGAGTGGCCGAAGCGGTACGCCGCCGCTGAGAACTCGAGGGGCATCATCGGTCGCTTCTTGTTGCCGGCGTCGTAGAACGTGCCAACGAACCGCGGCTTCCCGGCGCCGTTGTACGCGAGCAGCGCATCGACGGTGTCCTGGCTCGTGATGTGCGGCAGGAACTCGTGGACGACGAGCCATTGCCAGTGCCACCGCACCATCTTCTGCGCCTCTGAGAAGCTCAGCCCGCGATCGATCCACGCGTTGTGGAACTTCTGAAACGCGACGTGGATCTGCGCGATGATCAGGTTTTCGTCGTTGCGTCCCTCGACGAGCACCGCCTGTCCACTCTCGGTGCGCTGCAAGTCGTCGAAGCCGTTCGGCCTCGAGAACGTGAACTTCGCGCCGGCGTACAACTGCGGGCTGCCAATCTGGCCGCCGCCGTACATCGAGTCGAGGTCGAGTTTCGCCGTCCGGCCGTTTACCATCGCATCGACGTCAACGTTCGCGTCGCCGAGCGGCGTCGCGTCCAGCGTCAAGTCGTGATCGAGGAACTGGCCGAGGTACGTGAACCCTGACGGGACGCCGTCGGGGTTGTCGTTGACGGCGAGGTTGGCATCCTGCATGGCCGCCGCCAGCCCGACGAGGAGCTGATCGTCTGGCTGGAACGGCGGCAGGTCCGGGAACATTCGCCCGAAATCCGTATTTTGCTTCGCCGCGACGGGTGCCAGCGACAGCAGGACGGCCGCCGCGCTGACGAACAGCATGCGTCGTGTTGCTCGCGTGAACATGACCTCTCCAGTGGGGGACCTGGAGCATAGAGAGGCCGTGAACGCGGAACAATCACGAACAGGATTCAGTTCTTGCGATTGCTTCGCAGTCCGTGACGCGCGCGTGCAGTTCTTGCGGCACGCGCCGGCGCGAACGCCACGCGCTCGGCGTGCAGCCGTGCACGCGGCGGAAGTCACGCGTGAAGCTGCCGGATCGCGGGTAGCCACACGCGGCCGCGACTTCCTTGATGCTGAGCATGGTCGTCGCCAGCAGTCCTTCTGCGTGTCGCACGCGCAGACGACGCAGGTGCTGCAGGAAGGTGAGTCCAGTTGACGACTTGAGCAGCCGCGCGAGATGCGTGGGCGACAGCGCCGTGTGTCGGGCGACGACCGACAGACGGATCGCCGGTTCGGGGAAGCGTTGCTGCAAGAACGTCAACGCCTCGACGGCCTTGAAATGAGGAGCGCCGCCGGCCGCCCACACGTCGGCCGATCTCCGGGGTGTTCGGCGATCCGTCCGCACTTCCATTGTGTGATGTGTCGCGCAGCAGATACAGTGCCAACGGCTGAGCTTGCGGCGTAAGGGAATCGTCGGAGTCGTCAGCTCGCCGTGAATCAGAATTCGACAATTGCTTACAATCCCGCCATGTCCGCGATTGTGATCTACCAGAAACCCACGTGCACCACGTGCCGTGCGGTGTACAAAGCGCTGCACGAGAGCGGCGTCGATTTTTCGGCAGTCGATTACTACGTCGATCCGATTCCTCGAACGAAATTGAAGGAACTGCTCAGGAAGGCCGGCATGACGCCGCGCGAGCTGCTCCGGACGAAGGAGCCGATCTACAAGACGCTGAAGATCGCGGAACGCGAGCTGACCGACGATCAGATGATCGACCTGATGGTCGAGCATCCGGATCTGATACAGCGTCCGATCGTGGAGAAGGGGAATCGCGCGATTCTCGCGCGTCCCGCCGAGCGGCTGAAGGAGATTCTCTAGCGCGCCCGAAGCATGAACGACCGGACGGCCGTGAACGCAGCGAACTGTCCGATCCAGAAGATCAGCGACCACTTCAGCAGTTCGGCGCGCTGATTGGCCATCTCCTGCCGGATGGCTTCCGCGAGTCGGCACTCGAAGCGCTGAGCCGCGATGCTCAGCACATGCTCGGCCCAGGCATTCAAGTCCATACGAGTCCTCGTTTCGACCGCCCGAGCCGCCTCCCGCGACGACGATGCCAACGTCACCAGACAGATGTCAAACCTACCGGGCGGGACGCCAGCCGCTCAGGAGGCCGTCAGGAGCGATGACGTAAGATTAGGCCGAAAACGGATGGCACTCGAGTCGCTCGGCTATTTCGGCGTGCGCACGCGCAGTCTGGACGACTGGGCGCGCTTCGGCCAGACGCTGCTCGGGCTGCAACTCGTCGATCGATCGCGCAAGACGATGACGTTCCGCATGGACGATCGCCGCCAGCGAATCGTCGTCCACGAGGACGGGGCCACGAGCGGCGAGCGCGCGGCGTTCATGGGCTGGGAAGTCGGCGACGCCGCGGCGCTCGACGAATTCGCCGCCCGGCTGGACGCGGTGAATGTCGCGGTTGAGCGTGCGCCCCGCGCCGTGGCCGAGGAGCGGCGGGTCAAAGACCTGATCGCGTTCGTCGATCCAGTCGGCAACCGTCTCGAAGTCTTCCATGGCGCCGACGTCGCCACCGACCCGTTTCGTCCCGGCCGGTCGATCTCCGGATTTCGCACGGGCCCGCTCGGCATGGGGCACGTCGTGCTCAACGTCAGGAACATCGACGAACTGTTGCCGTTCTATCGCGACACGCTCGGGTTCCACCTGAGCGACTTCACGCTGCGGCCGTTCCGGGCCTACTTTCTCCATCTGAACCCCCGTCACCACAGCTTTGCGATGGTCGAGACCGGCAAGAACACCGTGCACCACCTGATGATGGAGCTCTACATGCTCGACGACGTCGGGCAGGCGTACGATCTCGCGCAGGGCGAAGACGGCCGCATCGCGACGACGCTCGGCCGGCACACGAACGACTTCATGACGTCGTTCTACGCGAACTCGCCGTCCGGTTTCTTCGTCGAGTACGGCTGGGGCGGTCGCTCGATCGATCCGCAGCGCTGGACGCCGTACGAGATGACCTGCGGACCCAGCCTGTGGGGCCACGATCGCGCGTGGCTGTCGCCCGAAGGCCGCGCGGAGGCACGCGCGTTGCGGCTGAGAGCGGCGGCGGAAGGCATGCGCGAACCTGTTCAGGTGATCGAGGGGAACTACACGCTTGCGCCGGGCACCTGCCTCTGGTGGGATGCGGCGCGCAAAGGATAACGTGGCGACGATCAACATCACCGAGACGATCGACAACAGCCGGGTCCGCCCGTTTCAGATCGGCGTGTTCGTCCTCTGCGGGCTGTGCCTCATCATGGACGGCTTCGACGTGCAGTCCTGGGGCTACGTCGCGCCGTCGCTGTTCACCGAATGGGGAATCGCGAGCGCGGCCGGCCGCGTCGCGAGCTTCACGCTGACGGGTGTGCTCATCGGGTCGTTTCTTTTCAGCATGCTCGCGGACAAAATCGGGCGGCGGCCGGTGCTCATCGGCTCGACGCTCTATTTCTCCGCGTTGACGCTGCTCACCGCCCGCGTCACCACCTTGGAGCAGCTGCTCGCCATCCGGTTCATCGGCGGCCTTGGCCTCGGCGCCATCATGCCCAACGCGGTCGCCCTCGTCAGCGAATACAGCCCGAAGCGCTCGCGCGTGATGGCCATGCTCGTCGTCTCGAACGGGTTCACCATCGGCGCGGCCGTCGCCGGGTTCATCGCGACGTATCTCATCCCGCGCTTCGGCTGGCGCTCGGTGTTCTATTTTGGCGGCACGGTGCCTCTGGTCATCGGCCTCCTGATGTTTGTCGCGCTGCCCGAGTCGCTGCAGTTCATGACGCTCAGAAAGCGGGACGCCGGCACGATCGGGCGCTGGCTCACGCGCATCGATCCCGCGATCGTCGTCGCGCCAGGCACGGCGTTTGTCGTGAACGAAGAGCAGAAGGGAGGCGTGCCGCTCATCACGCTGTTCCACGACGGCCGCGCCACAGGAACGCTCCTGCTCTGGACGATGCAGTTTCTGAACCTGATCAACCTCTACATGCTGTCTACGTGGCTGCCGACGATTGCGCGCGGCATGGGCATGACGACGACGGCGGCGCTGATGATTGGGACGATGTTCCAGACCGGGGGCGCCATCGGGTCCGTCGCCATTGCGCCGCCGATTCAGAAGTGGGGCTTCTACTCGGTGCTGGTCACGTGCTTCGCCGGTGCCGGCGTGATGATCGCGCTCATCGGTCAACCGGGCATCGGCGCCGCCGCGCTGTTCGCCGTGGTGTTTCTGGCGGGGTTCGGGATCTTCAGCGGTCAGGCGGGCAACAACGCCCTTGCGGCGACGTACTATCCCACCGACCTGCGCTCAACGGGCGTGGGCGCGGCGCTCGGCGTCGGGCGCATCGGGTCGATCATCGGGCCGTCGGTCGCCGAGTTCATGCGCCCCCGCTACTCGACGCATCAACTCTTCATCGCGTTCGCCGTCCCGGCGCTGCTCTCCGCCGCGGCTGTCGCCCTGCTGGGCCTCGTGACGAGACCCGCGACGGTCGCGAATGCCGCGAAGGCGAGAACCATTCCATAGGCCAGCGGCCGTGCCGGCGCGATGCGCGCCGGAACCACCTGCAGCAGCGCCGCGTGCGTTACGCAGCCTGACGCAATGACGACTCCGATCCGCGTAACGCGCAGGCGGCGGATCAGGCGGGCTGACGCCGACCGCGCGGCCGCCGCCTCGATGCCGGCGGCCAGCCGGACTGCCGTCCGCACGAGCACGCTGTGTTCGACGACGAGAGCGGCGTCGGCGAAGTCGCGATCGCGCGTCGTCATCGCTGTCCTTCGACCGACACGCTGAGCATCGTGCCCTTCACCACGTACGCCGGCGTCGAAAGCGTGAATTCGACACCGGGCTTGAGCGGAAGGCCTCGATACGCGATTCCTCCGTCCACCTCCTCGACGCCGGCGCGGAGCGCGGTTGCGTCTTTGCCCGTGTTCATTACGACTGCCGCCGATTGATCGGCGGGGAGATCGGTGTCTCCCGGCGTGACGAGCGCAAGCACCTCGGGCGGCGCGTCGAACCGCACGCGCAGCATGGCCGTGTGGCGGGCAATCGGTTGAATGGTCACGGCTTTGGGCGCGCGCGCGACTTCCTGAACGCCGTCGTACAGCACGAGGTCGTGCGGTCCCGCAGGCACGGATCCCACGAGCAGATCCGCCGAGTTCGGCGTCTCGAAGACGAAGCCGACGGCCGGCAGGTCGTCGATTGACGCGCGCAGCATCGGGCGCAGGCCCGATCCTCTGACCTTCAGCTTGGCGACGAGATTCGGCCCGGCGACGCGGCGCTCTTCCTTCGTGATTTCGACGCGTGTCACCGACGAGATGACGGGGTGAGGCGTCCGGAACAGCAGGTACGTGCCATACGCGATCGGGATCAGCACGAGGACGAACACGGCCACGGCGGCGTCGAACAGGTTGACTCGTCTCATGTCGTTGACGCCTTCGCGGCGAAGTGCTGCAGCGCCGCGCAGAATCCGACGGCGCTCAGCCAGATGAGATACGGCGTGACCGTGCCCCGCAGCCGCAGCAGCGTGCCGACGTTGCCGTTGGTCAGGGCGAGCGCGGCGGCGGTCGGCAGCGTATAGCCGGCGAACATCGCCGTCGCCACCCCGTCGCGCCTCAGTCCGGCGACTATGCCGATCGGCAGGAGCACGATCAGCACGTACCACGCCACTTGCTCGGGCAGGTACTGCAGCTCGCGCGTCGAGGCCAGTTGCCAGGGCCACGGCACCGCGAGAAAGCTCACGCCCGCCCGAATCACGTAGCGGCCGGCTTCGGCCGGCGTGAGCGTCAACGTCGAGGCCGCCGCCGTCGTCGGATTCACGTAGAACCCCTCGTCGAGCAGCTTGTACGCGTGGCCGACCGTGAACACGTGCCCCGCGTGTGTCTTCGCCGTGGCTTCGAGCGCCGAGATCGCGCGCTGTTGCGCGGCCGGACGCGCGCCGACGACGAGCACGATGACTATCGCCGTCGCAAGCGAGGCGAGTCTGACGCGCGTCGGGACGCTGAAGAAAACCGCCCCCACGAGGCCGCAGGCGAGGCCGAGCAGCGCGAGCGGGATCGCGCCGGTCCGCAGATCGCCGACCATCGCGACGCCTGCGGCGACGCCCGCGAGCCCGAGCGCCCGTGTCCGGGCCGGACCGCGGCGAAGGGCCGCGATCGCACCGGTGATCGTCAGGGTCGTGCCGAGCAGATAGAGCGGCTCCTTCAGCAGCGAGATCGACCAGACGAAGAACGTCGGCAGAAACATCATGACGACGAGACCCCCGAACGCGGGCAGGGGACCGAACGCCGAGCGCGCCGCCCGGAAGAGCAGGATGGCCGCGACGGTAAAGAGCAGCGTGTTCAGGAGGCGCATGCCGTACGGCGTCGGTCCGAACAGGAGTTCGACACCCGTGAGCATGGTGACGTAGCTGTTGCGCCCGTACTCGTCGTTGACGACGAAGTAGTCGTATTGCGTCACGGGTGCGCCCGTGAGGACATCGCGTGCCCGCAGCGCGCGGCTCAGGCCGTAGGCCTCGTCGCCGCTCAGCATCGCAACCGATTCGTCGTCGTGCTTCGGCGTGTTGACGAGAAACAGTGCGCCGATCGCCGCGAGGCGGAGGGCGAGCGCGGCCACGAGAATGATGGCGAGCGTGCGCCGCTCGGAAGACGGCAGGCCGCGCCCCGCCAGCGTGAGGACGATCGCCGTAAGGGCGATGCACCATGCCGTCAGGGGCGACACGGTGTAGAGCGCGCCGGCCGCAAGGCCGAGCAGGACGGCGCCGATGATGTGCATGTGCGGTGTCAGTATGCCATTACAATCGCAGGATGGCGGCATCGCCTCCTCTGGCTCCGACGCTGTCTTCGCTCGAATGGCCGGCGTTCACTTCGCCCGCCTGGCCCGACACCTACGCGACGCTGCACATGTGGATGCAGATCGTCGGCAAGATTCGGCTGAAGTTCGCCGCGCCAGTGAACCACTGGTGGGGCGCGGCGCTGCAGCTTTCCGCGCGCGGCATCACCACGGCGCCCATGCCCTACAACGGCGCGTCCTTCGAGATGGCCTTCGACTTCTGCGCGCATGAGTTGCAGATTCGCACGAACGACGCCCGCGTGAAGACGATCAAGCTCGCACCGAAGACGGTCGCCGATTTCTACGCGGAGATCATGCAGGCGCTCGCCGAGCTCGGCGTGTCGGTGACAATCTGGACCATGCCCGTCGAGGTGCCGTCGCCGATCCGCTTCACCAGCGACACGATTCACCGCTCGTACGACGCGGCGGCCGCCGGCATCTGGTGGCGGGCGATGGCGCACAGCGCGGACGTCATGAACGAGTTCCGCGCGCGCTTCATCGGCAAATCGAGCCCGGTGCACTTCTGGTGGGGCAGCTTCGATCTCGCCGTGACGCGGTTCAGCGGCCGCCGCGCCCCCGAACGGGCCGGCGCCGACCGCGTCACGACAGAGGCGTACTCGCACGAAGTCATCAGCGCGGGCTTCTGGCCGGGCGGCGGCGCGATGCCGGAGCCGGCGTACTACGCCTATGCCGCGCCCGAGCCCGACGGCTTCAAGACCGCACGCGTCGGACCGCCAGCAGCGTTCTACAGCGCCGATTTCGGCGAGTATCTGCTCAAGTACGAGGACGTCCGGACGGCGTCGTCGCCTCGCGAGGCGCTGCTCGAATTCCTGCAGACGACGTACGAGGCGGGCGCGACGCTCGGCCAGTGGAACAGGAAGGAGCTCGAGCGATGACGGCCGGCGGCGCCTGCGCGCACATCGACGCGATCAAGACCGTCACGCACGCGAGGCAGCAGGTGTGCGACGAATGCGTGAAGATTGGCGGGCGCTGGGTGCACCTGCGCACGTGCCAGGAGTGCGGCGGCACGCACTGCTGCGACAGTTCGCCGCATCGCCACGCGACGAAACACGCGAAGGCGACGGGCCATCCGGTCGTCGCGTCGGCCGAACCCGGCGAACGCTGGCTCTACTGCTATCCGGACGATGCGTTCGCCGAGTACTAGGCGCGATGTATTTCGGAATAATTCTGATCTACAATCGACGTTCACCATGAAAGCGGCCCGCCCCACCGTGGACGCCGCCGCGCGGCTCCGCGACGCCGGACTCCGGGTCACGGCGCCTCGCGTGGCCGTGCTCGAAGAGCTCGAGCGCAACCGATCTCATCCGAACCCGCTCGAGCTTCATCGACTGCTGAGCGCGCGGCATCCCTCGCTTTCGCTCTCAACGGTGTATCTGACGATCGAGGCGTTCGCCAGGGCGGGCCTGCTGCACAGGCTGCCGCCGCGCGACGGCCAGCTGCGCGTGGACGGCGTCGTCGAGGATCACGATCACGCCGTCTGCCGCCGGTGCGGCGACGTGTTCGACCTTCCGGCCCGTCGGTCGGTTCCGCGCGCCGCGCCGCGAGGCCTGCCAAGAGGCACACGCGTGCTCGGCGCACACATCGAGTACGACGTGCTGTGCGCGCGCTGCCAGGCGCGGCAGCCCCAACCGAAGCCATTCAAGTAGACACGCAGAAAGGTCAACGCCGACATGGACAACGAAATGAAATGCCCGGTGACGGGCGGCACACACACGCACAGAGGCACGAGCAACCGCGACTGGTGGCCGAACGCGCTCGACCTGAAGATGCTCCAGCAGAGCCGCCCTTCGGCCGATCCGATGGACGACGACTTCGACTATGCCGAAGAGTTCAAGACGATCGATCTCAACGCCCTGAAGAAGGACGTCGAGACGGTGATGACGACGTCGCAGGACTGGTGGCCGGCGGACTTCGGTCATTACGGCCCGCTCTTCATCCGGATGGCGTGGCACAGCGCTGGCACGTACCGCATCCATGACGGACGTGGCGGCGCCGGCGCCGGCATGCAGCGGTTCGCGCCGCTCAACAGCTGGCCCGACAACGCCAACCTCGACAAGGCCCGCCGGCTGCTCTGGCCGGTCAAGCAGAAGTACGGCCGGAAGATCTCGTGGGCCGACCTGATGGTCTTCGCGGGCAATTGCGCGCTCGAGTCGATGGGCTTCAAGACGTTCGGATTCGGCGGCGGGCGCGCGGACGTCTGGGAACCCGACGAGCTCTACTGGGGATCGGAGCGGACGTGGCTCGCCGACGAGCGCTACAGCGGCGAGCGTCAGCTCGCCAACCCGCTCGCGGCCGTGCAGATGGGCCTCATCTACGTCAATCCCGAAGGGCCGAACGGCACGCCGGATCCGCTCGCCGCGGCGAAGGACATTCGAGAAACGTTCGCGCGCATGGCGATGAACGACGAGGAGACCGTGGCGCTCATCGCCGGCGGGCACTCGTTCGGCAAGACGCACGGCGCGGGTCCTGCGACCAACGTCGGTCCCGAGCCCGAGGCCGCCGCCCTCGAGCTGCAGGGCCTCGGCTGGAAGAGCAGCTACGCCAGTGGGGTTGGCGCGAACGCGATCACCAGCGGTCTCGAAGTGACGTGGTCCAACACGCCCACGAAGTGGAGCCACAGCTTCTTCGCGAACCTGTTCGGCTACGAATGGGAGCTGACGAAGAGTCCGGCGGGCGCGAACCAGTGGCGGCCGAAGAACGGCGCCGGCGCCGGCACGGTGCAGGACGCGTTCGACCCGTCGAAGAAGATCGCGCCCTCGATGCTGACGACGGACCTCGCACTCCGGTTCGACCCGGCCTACGAGAAGATCTCCCGGCGCTTCTATGAACATCCGGACGAATTCGCGACGGCGTTCGCCAAGGCGTGGTTCAAGCTGACGCACCGCGACATGGGGCCGATCTCGAGGTATGTCGGTTCGCTCGTGCCGACGGAGCCGCAGCTCTGGCAGGACCCGGTGCCGGCAGTGGCGCATCAACTGATCGACGCGAAGGACGTCGCCGCTCTCAAGGAGAAGATCCTCGCGTCGGGGCTGTCGATCTCCCAGCTGGTCGCGACGGCGTGGGCGTCGGCGTCCTCGTTCCGCGGCACCGACAAGCGCGGCGGCGCCAACGGCGCGCGCATTCGCCTGGCGCCGCAGAAGGACTGGGCCGTCAACAATCCGCCCGAGCTGGCGAAGGTCCTGCAGGCGCTCGAGAAGATCCAGAAGGAGTTCAACAGCGCGCAGCCCGGCGGGAAGAAGGCGGTGTCGCTGGCCGATCTGATCGTGCTCGGCGGGTGCGCCGCCGTCGAACGTGCCGCGAAGAACGGCGGTCACGACGTGGAGGTGCCGTTCACGCCCGGGCGCACGGACGCGTCGCAGGACCAGACCGACGTGGAGTCGTTCGCCGTGCGCGAGCCGACGGCGGACGGGTTCCGCAATTACTCGGCGCACGGACCGGCGTGCCCGGCCGAGCACCTGCTGATCGACAAAGCGGCGCTGCTGACCTTGAGCGCGCCGGAAACGACCGTGCTGGTGGGCGGGCTGCGCGTGCTCAACGCGAACCACACGCCGTCCCCGCTCGGTGTCTTCACGAAGCGGCCGGGAAGCCTGACGAACGACTTCTTCGTGAACCTGCTCGACATGGGTACGGCGTGGACGCCGACCTCCGACGCGGCGGATACGTTCGAGGGCCGCGATCGGAAGACGGGCGCCGTCAAGTGGATGGGCAGCCGCGTTGACCTGGTCTTCGGCTCCAACTCGCAGCTCCGCGCGATCGCCGAAGTCTACGCGTGCGCCGACGCGCAGCGGAAGTTCGTGAACGACTTCGTGGCGGCGTGGGACAAGGTCATGAACCTCGATCGGTTCGAGCTCGCCCGGTGAGATCGCACGGTTGGGCGGCCCTCACCGGAGGGCCGCTCTACCGCGTGAGATAGTCGCCCGCCGTCAGCGCAATCAGAATCCCCAGCCACAGCAGCCCGCCGAACGCCACGAGCAGGATCAGGCGCGGGCTGCTGCGCGCGTGCATGAAAAACCACACGACCAGCGTCGCTTTGAACGCCGCGATGATCAGCGCCACGACCGTGTTGAGTCGGCCGAGGTCGAGATACGCGACCTGCCAGGTGACGAACGTCGCCACGACCAGAATCGCGAAGACCACGTAGTAGATGCCGGTGCCGGACGAGGCGGCGCGTGCGTGCAGGTCAGTGGACATGACGGCCGATCAGATAAAGGAGGGGATAGAGGAAGATCCACACGATGTCCACGAAGTGCCAGTAGAGGCCGCTGACTTCGATCGGGTTGTAGTACTCCGGCGTGACGCGGCCGCGCCACGACAGCCAGACCATGACGGACATGATGCCGAGGCCGATGATCATGTGCAGCGCGTGGAGCCCGGTCATGACGAAGTAGAGCGCGAAGAAGATCTGCGCGTGCAGGAAGTACTTCGGCTCGAATTCGAATCCCCACGCCGGAACGTGGTGCTCGTGGTATTCGGTCCAGTACTCGAAGGCCTTGACGCCCAGAAACACGCATCCCAGCGCCATCGTCATCAGCAGGAGCGCAATCAGCGCGCGGCGGCGGCCGACTTGTGCCGCATGGACGGCGAGCGCCATCGTGAGACTGCTCGTGATCAGCACGATCGTGTTCAGCGTGCCCGCCCACAGAATCAGCTCGCGGCTCCCCGCGGCGAACGCGTCGGGATACCACGTGCGATAGACCGAGTACACGAGGAAGAGCCCGCCGAAGAACAGCAGCTCGGTGACGAGGAACACCCACATGCCGAGAGTCGCCACCTCGCGCTGCTGCACGAGATCGTCGAATTGATGCGCGAGCGCGCCGCTAGGCACGGCCGGGCTCCGTTCCGCTGACGGCCGGCCGCGCGCGATACTCGTACGGCTCCCACGTCACGACCGGGGTCTCCTCGAAGTTCTCGGTCGGCGGCGGCGACGACGTCATCCACTCGAGACCGACGGCGCCCCACGGGTTGGCGCTCGCCGCGCGGCCGTAGCGGAGCGACCAGATCATGTAGATCATCGGGAGCAGGTAGCCGACGGCGAGGATCGACGCGCCCGCCGACGACAGCACGTTCAGGACCTGGAACTCCGGCGGGTAGGCGTGGTAGCGGCGCGGCATGCCGAGATAGCCGAGGATGAACTGCGGGAAGAACGTCAGGTTGAAACCGACGAAGACGAGGCCAGCGCTCAGCTTCGCGAGGCCTTCGTTGTACAGACGCCCGCTGATTTTCGGCCACCAGAAGTGCAGGCCGCCGAGGTAGGCCATGACGGTGCCGCCGACCATGATGTAGTGGAAGTGCGCGATGATGAAGTACGTGTCGGTCACGTGCACGTCCACCGCAAGCGCTGCGAGGAAGAGCCCTGTCAGCCCGCCGATGGTGAACAGCCCGATGAAGCCGTACGCGTAGCGCAGCGGCGTATCCCACGACACCGCGCCCTTGTTCATGGTCTCCGTCGTGTTGAACACCTTCACGGCGGACGGGATGGCGACGAAGAAGCTGAGCATCGAGAAGATCATCCCCGAGTACACCGATTCGCCCGCGACGAACATGTGGTGGCCCCACACCAGGAAGCTGAGCACCGCAATCGCGATGCTGGCGAACGCCACGAAGCGGTAGCCGAAGATCGGCTTGCGGCAGCCGGCGGCGACGAGCTCGCTCACGACGCCCATCGCCGGGAGCACCATGATGTAGACGGCCGGATGCGAATAGAACCAGAAGAGGTGCTGGAAGAGTACCGGATCTCCGCCGTAGGCGGGATCGAAGAACCCGATGTGCAGCCCGCGCTCGAGCATGAGCAGGAACA
>CAZOIK010000221.1:0-1833 GCA_964579765.1 uncultured Bifidobacteriaceae bacterium | reverse complement strand
GGGGCCCGCGTCGTGGACATCACCGCGACGGCCGTGCTGTTTCGCGATCGCCAGGGCCGGCTGCGGCGGCTGTCGCTCGACGGCGCGGCGCCCGCACAGTCCAATAAGTAGACGGCGGACCGGACGTTCACCACTAGATGTTGCGGCTTACAGCGTTGCACAGTCGGGAGATTTCGAGTTGCTTCGCGAACTCGGCGGTTCGTAAAATCGTTTTTCTGCCTTGAGGGCGGGTGTAGAGCGAGGGTTTTGAGTGCGGAAGAAGATCGGCGAGTGCCTGATTCAGGCCGGCCTCATCACGGAGGACGACCTGCAGGCCGCGTTGGCGGAGCACAAGCGCACCGGCGAGCGTGTCGGGGTGGTGCTCGTACGCATGAACCTCGCGACCGAAAAACAGATCGCGAAGGCGCTCGCGTTTCAGCTGGGCTTCCCGTACATCAACCTCGCGGAGAATCCGCCCGACCCCTCCGCGGTCGTGCTCATCCCGAAGGAAGTCTCGCTCAAGCGCGTGTGCGTCGCCGTCGGTCTCGAAAAGAACCTGCTGACGGTCGCGATGTCCGACCCGCTGCTGTTCAGCCTCGTGCAGGATCTCGAGTTTCAGACCGGCTATCGCATCAAGCAGGTCGTCGCGACGCGCGGCGACATTCTCGACGCGATCCAGACCGGCTATCCCGACAAGGCGCTGATGCGCGCGGGGCAGGCCGCGTCCGATCTCGCGACGATTCCGATCTCGCGCGGCGGGCGCGACCGGCAGAAGGGTGACGGCGGCTTCGGCGAGACCGCGCTCGCGCGCCGCGTCGAGGAGGAGAGTTTCGAGCCGGTCTCCGGACTCAAGGAGCGCCGCGAGGCCGCGCCGATCATCGACCTGGTCGATCTCGTCGTGAAGAGCGCGATCAAGAGCAAAGCGAGCGACATCCACGTCGAGCCGATGGAGAAAGGCGTCCTCATCCGCCATCGCCTCGACGGCCTCTTGAAAGAAGTCATGGACCTGCCGAAGTGGGTCCACGAGGGGCTCGTCGCGCGGCTGAAGATCATGGCGGGCATGGACATCGCCGAGAAGCGGCTGCCGCAGGACGGCCGGCTGCGCTCACAGGCCGAGGACGGCAGCGAAGTCGATTTCCGCGTCTCCACGCTGCGCACGGTGTTCGGCGAAAAAGTCGTCATGCGCATCCTCGACCAGCGCAAGGGCGCGCCCGCGCTCGAGGAGATCGGCATGTCGGCCACGGCGATGGAGGAGATGCACTATTTCCTCCGGCACCAGCACGGCATGATCCTCGTCGTCGGCCCGACGGGGAGCGGCAAGTCCACGTCGCTCAGCTCGGCGCTGACGGCCGTGCGATCGGAGAAGACGAACATCATCACGATCGAGGATCCGGTCGAGTACCAGATCCCCGGCGTCAACCAGACGCAGATCAACGAGAAGATCAAGCTCACGTTCGCGAGCGCGCTGCGTTCGATTCTCCGCCAGGACCCGGACGTCATTCTCGTCGGCGAGATCCGCGACCAGGAGACGGCGAAGATCGCGATGCAGGCCGCGCAGACGGGACATCTCGTCCTGTCAACGCTGCACACCGACGATGCGCCGTCGGTCGTGACGCGCTTGATGGACATCGGCACCGAGCCGTACGTCATCGCCGGCGCGCTCATCGGCGTCGTCGCGCAGCGGCTGGTCCGGCGGCTGTGCGTGAACTGCCGGCGCCAGTACACGCCGCCGGCCGAAACGCTGCGCGCGCTCAACATCCCGGATGCCGAGGCCGCGACGATTCCGTTCTTCAACTCCGGCGGCGGCGATGAGTGCCCACCCCCGGGGGGACGCGGGCGCCGCGGCCTCTTCGA
>CAZOIK010000220.1:0-4023 GCA_964579765.1 uncultured Bifidobacteriaceae bacterium | reverse complement strand
AGCACGATGTCCATGAGCTGCTCCTGCTCGCTCGTGAGGGGAAGATCCTGGCGCAGGATCTGGATCGACCCCGACATCGACGCGAGCGGATTTCTGATCTCGTGCGCGATGCCGACGGCCATCTCGCCCACCGCCGCCAGGCGCTGCTGCATCTGCACTTCGCGCTCGAGGCGCTTCACGTCGGTGACGTCCTGGAACGTCAGGAGGAAGCCGGCGCGTCCGCCCGGCGTCTCGAGGTGCGTGATGCTCGCGCCGAGATCGATGACGCCGCGGCCGTCGCCGGTCGTGAAGCGGAACTCCACGCGCCGCGCGCCCGACGCCGCGAGGCCCTGGTCGAGCGCCTGCGTCACCGTTGCCGGCAGCTGGAGCACCTGCTCGAGCCGCCGTCCGACCACGACCGGAAAGGTCAGGCCGGTGATCGTCTCCGCGGCGTGGTTGAACGTCAGAATTCTCCGGCTCGTGTCCGTCGTGAGCAGGCCGCTCGGCAGGCTGTCGATGACGTGCTGGTTGAGCGCCTGCAGATCCGCGATCGCGGTGGACGCCTGTTGCAGCCGCACGTCGGCCGAGCGGACGCGCTCGGCCAGCGAGCCGCTGAGCAGCGCGACGGCGAAGAACCCGAACACGTTCAACGCGACGATGTACTGAGCCGCGGAGTGCGACGGGAGCGTCAGGGCGTTGGCCGCGAGCCACGGATCGTGCAGGTAGCCAGACGCCGTCAGATACTGTGCGAGAACGACCCCGACGTAGATCACCGTGCTGAGCGTCGCAACGAGGAGCGCGCCGCGCCGGTACTGCACCGTGGCCGCGGCCACGATGGGCAGGACGTAGAGCGACGGGAACAGGCTCGAGATGCCGCCGGTGAAATAGATGAAGGCCGAGACGATAATCGCGTCGCCGGCCAGCTGCACGTCCACGAGCCAGCGATGGCGGTCGGCGAAGCGGATCGTCGCGGCGTAGAACGCCGTCAGCCCGTAGGTCAGGCCGATGAGCGCGAAGAACGGATCGACCGGAAACGACCCCGGCGCGGTGATCTGCGCGAACGTCGCGCCGCCGAGCAGGACGGTGCTGATCACCACCCGGATGGCGATGAGCCATCGCAGCTTCCGCCGGAGATCGGTCGGCGGCGGCGCCAGAGCCGCCGCCGCTGTTGCCTCGGCCATGGCGCGCTAGGCCAGCTTGCTGATCATGTCGAAGATCGGCCTGTACATCGCGATGACGATGCCGCCGACGACGACGCCGAGGAACGCGATCATGAGCGGCTCCATCAGCGTCAGCATGCCGGCCACGGCCGTGTCAACTTCCTCCTCGTAGAAGTCGGCGATCTTCGCGAGCATCGCGTCGAGCGCGCCCGTCGCCTCGCCGACGCTGATCATCTGCGTGACCATCGACGGAAACACGGCCTGCTCGCGCAGCGGCGCGGAAATCGTCTCGCCGCGCTCGATGCTCTTCCGCGTCGTCATGATCGCGTCTTCGATGATCGCGTTGCCCGAGGTCCGGGCGGTGATCTCGAGGCCGTCGAGAATCGGCACGCCCGACGCGATGAGCGTTGACAGCGTGCGGCAGAAGCGCGCCACGGCAATCTTGCGCATGAGCATGCCGAGCACCGGCAGCTTGAGGACCACGGCGTCCACCACGTGGCGTCCCTTGTCGGTGGCGTAGTACTGCTTGAAGCCGTAGCCGGCGAGACCGAGCGCCGGGAGGACGAACGGCGCGTACTTCACCAGGTTGTCGCTGAGCGCGATGACGACGCGCGTCGGCAGCGGCAGCTCGGCGCCGAGGCCCTGAAACATCGCGGCGAACGTCGGAATGACCTTCCACAAAATGACGCCGACGACGACGCCCGCGATGACGATGACCGCGATGGGATAGATCATCGCGGACTTGACCTGTCCCTTCAGCTTGACGGCCTTCTCGATGTACACCGACAGCCGCTTGAGAATGGTGTCGAGAATGCCGCCCGCTTCGCCGGCGGCGATCATGTTCGTGTAGAGCGGGTCGAACGACTTCGGGAACCGGCGCATCGCGTCGGCGAGCGCGGCGCCGCCCTCGACGGCGGTCCGGGTCTGCAGGATGACCTCGGCGAAGTTCTTGTCCTCTTCCTGGTTGCCGAGGATGTCGAGGCACTGCACGAGCGGCAGGCCGGCGTCGATCATGACCGAGAACTGCCGCGTGAACACGGCGAGGTTCTTCGCGGCGACGGTCTTGTTCGTCTTGCCGCCGCCCGCCTTCTTATCGGCCTTCTCCTTGGCCGCGGCCTTCTCCTTCGCAGGCGTGATCTTGCTGACGAGCACCTGCTCGTGCCGCAGCGCGGCGACCGCGGCATCCATCGTGTCGGCCACGCGTTCTCCCGTGACCGTCTCGCCCGCGCGCGTCCGTCCCGTGTAGGCAAATGTAGGCATAGTTCAGACTCGCTTCAGCCGCGCCCCGGCACCGGCGGCCGCGCCACCGGCGCGCCAGGCCTTCCCCCCATGCCGGCGCCGGCAACCACGCCGACGCCGCGGTTGATCATCTCCTGCAGTTCGTCCCGGTTCGACGACGACCCCATCGCCGCGTCGAGCGTAATCTGCCGCCGCTGATACAGACTGGCGAGCGACTGGTTGGCCGTCTGCATCCCGAGCTTCTCCTGCCCCGTCTGCATCGCGCCGTAGATCTGGTGGATCTTGTCGTCGCGAATCAGATTCCGGATGGCCGGCGTCGGGATCAGGATCTCGAGCGAGCACACGCGGCCCTTGCCGTCGGCCTTCGGCAGCAGCGCCTGGCACACGATGCCCTCGAGCACGAGCGAGAGCTGCGTGCGGATCTGCGCCTGCTGGTTCGCCGGAAAGATGTCGATGATGCGGTTGATCGTCTGCGCCGCCGAGTTGGTGTGCAGCGTGCCGAACGTGAGATGCCCCGTCTCGGCGATCTTCAGCGCGGCCTCGACGGTCTCGAGGTCGCGCATTTCGCCGATCAGCACGACGTCCGGGTCTTCGCGCAGCGCCGCGCGCAGCGCGTTCGAGAAGCTCTCGGTGTCGCTGTGCACCTCGCGCTGGTTGACGAGGCAGCTCTTGTGCTGGTGGATGTACTCGATCGGATCCTCGATCGTGAGGATGTGGTCGTGCCGCTCGCTGTTGATCTTGTCCAGAATCGCCGCCAGCGTCGTCGATTTGCCGCTGCCGGTGGGCCCGGTGACGAGCACGAGCCCGCGCGGCCGCTCGGCGAGCATGCCGAGGACGGGCGGCAGGCTGAGATCCTGCAGCGAGCGGATCTTCTCGGGGATGACGCGGTAGACGGCGCCCACGGCGCCGCGCTGGCTGAACACGTTGCAGCGGAAGCGCGCGAGGCCGCGGATGCCGAACGAGAAGTCGAGCTCGTTCGTCTCCTCGAAGCGCTTCTTCTGCGAGTCGGTCAGCACGCTGTAGACGAGCTGCTTGGTGTCGGCCGGCTGCAGATCCGGCATCTCGAGCCGCTGCAGGTGGCCGTGGACGCGGATCTGCGGCGGCGTGTTGGTCGCGATGTGCAGGTCGGAGCCTTCGCGCTCGACGAGCGTCTTCAGCAGTTCGGGCAGTGTCGCCATTACTTCACCGTCTCCCGTACGACTTCTTCAATGGACGTCAACCCCGCCATCACCTTGCGCAGGCCGCTGCGCCGGAGCGTGATCATGCCTTCGTCGATCGCCTTGCGCCGCAGCTCGAGACCCGACGCGCCGACGAGAATCAGCTCACGAAGTTCTTCGGTCACTTCGAGCACCTCGTAGAGTCCCACGCGGCCCTTGTGGCCCGTGTTGTTGCACTTGTCGCATCCGGCGCCCTTCATCGGCACCACGGTCTCCGCCTCTTCCGGCGTGAATCCCGCCTGGATCAGCGCCGCCGGCGTCGTCGGATGCTCCTCTTTGCAGTTGGCGCACACGCGGCGGACGAGGCGCTGCGCGCAAATCAGGTGCACCGAGCTCGCGACGAGAAACGGCTCGATACCCATGTTCATCAGACGGTTGACGGTGCTGGGCGCGTCGTTGGTGTGGAGCGTCGAGAGCACGAGGTGGCC